>JASHOY010000138.1 GCA_030038435.1 Acidobacteriaceae bacterium
TGCGATGGTCAAAAATCCCAACGCCGGGCTCGCTGAAGTGCTCAAGCACGTGCACGGACCGGATTTTCCCACCGGCGCCATTCTTTATGGCCGCGGCGGTGTGGCCGAAGCTTATCGCACCGGTCGGGGACGCTTTCTGATGCGTGCTCGCGTAGCCACCGAGAATCTGGGCAAAGACAAACTGGCGCTAATTGTCACCGAGCTGCCTTACCAGGTCAACAAATCCAACGTCTTCAAACGCATTGCCGAACTGGTCGACAACAAAGTGATCAGTGACATCGACGTGGAGAACACCCGCGACGAAAGCGACCGTGACGGCATGCGCATGGTGATCGGCCTCAAGCGCGGCGCCCAGCCGGAGATCATTCTCAACCAGCTCTACAAGCACACGCAACTGCAGGAGAGCTTCTCCATGATCTTCCTCGCGGTGGTTAACGGCCAGCCGCGGGAAATGGGGCTCGACGACGCCATCCGCGTCTTTATCGATCATCGCATCGACGTGGTGCAGCGCCGCACCGTCTACCTGCTGCGCAAGGCGCGCGAGCGTGAGCACATCCTGGAGGGCTACAAAATTGCCCTCGACAATCTCGACACGGTCATCCGCATCATCCGCGGATCGGCTTCCCGTGCCGAAGCACGGGAAAACCTCTATGCGTGGGGCAAAGGCACGGAGATCATCATTAACCTCGACCGCGAGCGCCTGCCGCAGGAAGAGCGCGGCCTGACGCTAAGGCAGGTGGACGCCATCCTGGAGTTGCAGCTCTACCGGCTCACCCAGCTTTCCGTGGACGAAATTCTCAACGAACTGAAAGAGATCCGCGAAAAGATCGCCGAGTACGAGTCGATCCTGGCCAGCGACAAGAAGTTGCGTTCGGTTATCGTCAAGGAGCTTGAGGAAGTCCGCGACAAGTACGGCGACCAGCGCCGCACCCAGATCATCGACGAAAGCGCCGAGCTGCAGCTTGAAGACCTTATTGCGGACGAGCAGGTGGCCGTGACCGTCAGCCACCAGGGCTACCTGAAGCGCACACCCATTTCCATTTATCGCCAGCAGCGGCGCGGCGGGTCAGGGCGCATGGGCATGAAGACGCGCGAAGAGGATTTCGTCTCGCAGTTGATCGTGGACTCTACCCACGCCTATCTGCTCTGTTTCACAAACTCTGGCCGGGTCTACTGGCTCAAGGTATATGAAATCCCCGACGTCGGGGCGGCGGGCAAAGGCAAATCTATCCAGAGCCTGCTCGATCTGCAGCCCAGTGAGAATGTTCGCGCCATCCTCCCGGTCCGCGACCTTGAAGAAGAAGGTAAATATATCTTCTTCGCCACCCAGCAGGGTACGGTAAAGAAGACTCCGCTCAAGGATTTCTCCAACGTCATGGCGCGCGGCATTATCGCCATCGCCATCGATAAGGATGACGACCTGGTTGCCGCCGATCTGACCAACGGCAAGCAAACCATATTCCTGGCCACACGCGATGGCATGGCCATCCGCTTTGACGAGGAGTACGATCCGGAGCGCAGTGGCGCGGGCCTTCGTCCCATGGGCAGAAATGCGGCAGGCAACCGCGGCATCTCGCTCAAGAAGGGCGATTATGTGATCGGCGCCGCGGTTACCAACTCCGACGCCGCGCGCGACAGGGAACGCGATGAATGCGCCTCACGTAACGGCCTGACGGACAAGCTTGCCGCGCTGCGCAAAGCCTACGCCGATGCCGAAGCCAACCTCACTCAGACCCGCGAGAACTACCGCAACAAGCTTGCCGACTCCGCCGCGGTCAGCAGTGCCGAGAAGGCTCTCGACGACGCATGGAAGACCATCAAGGCCCTCGACGACAAGCTCTGCGTGACGCAGCAGCTCATTCTCACGATTACCGAGAATGGTTTTGGCAAGCGGACTGACGTGGACGAATACCGCCTCACCGCGCGCGGCGCACAAGGCGTCACCAACCTCAAGGCCACGCCGAAGGTGGGCAAGACCACCTCCATTCTGCTCGTGAATGAGACCAGTGAGTTGATGGTGATCAGCCAGTTCGGCAAGATCATCCGCGTCGACACCAAGACCATTCGCGCCGCCGGGCGCGCCACGCAGGGCGTTCGCCTGCTCAGCCTGGAAGATGGAGACAAAATCGCCGCCGCGGTCATCATTCCGCCCGAAGAACTGAACGGCAACGGCAACCACGAGGGCGAGCAGGGGACGCTGCTGCAATGATTGACTTTTATATTGTTCCCTGGTGCGTGCTATTTTGTTAGGATCGAGCGCACCTTAAGACGTGTAGCGCACAACGGAGCATGCCTCCAGTCGACCGAGGAGCCTGTCGCCGGATGACGTTTTCCCTGCAAATCTGGGGCCCCATCCTGGCGCTTGTCGGCGTTCTCATTGCTGCAATTCTCGGCTTCTATCAATGGAAAAGGCAGTATTCCAATCCAAACCGCGCTGCGAATGCAGCAGCGCGGCGTGAAGCATATGAGGGCCTTTGGCAGAAACTCGAAGATATCAATCTTGGGCTTCGCTCAAGGCGTGATAGAAACCCGAAGCTCTTCAATGACCTCCGCGAAGTAAACGCCTATTTCATTAGACACTCGCTCTACTTCGAAGACGAAGACCAGCGCTCAATCAACGAATACATAGTAGCCATGGGCCGGCTGAGGGAAGTGGTATTCGCCTCTGGGGATTCAGAGGTGACGAGCGCGTTTGCGCTGACGGCGAATCCTGGTTTCGCTGCGCGGGACAAGGAAATCCTCTCGGCGGCAGAAGATGTCGAGCGATTGCGCAAGAAAATCAAAAAGATGGTGCAGCGCGTGGCCGCGTCTGAATGATTCAAAGAATGATGCCTTGCACCTCGACTTAGATCGTTCAAGGTTCCGCCCCGTTACTCCGAGTTCGCCTTCTCAGCTTCGCGGATCGCTTCCACGTCCGCCAAATCCTGTAGCCGGCCAAAAG
>JASHOY010000139.1 GCA_030038435.1 Acidobacteriaceae bacterium
CCGCCCATGGGCCGCAGGTACGTGGACAACTGGCCGCGATGATGAACAGTGTGCAACAGTCCGTTCTGAAGGAATGTGAAGGCGGGGCGCTGGAAGAGCCCGCGGAAATCGATAATCTTGACCAACTGCTCGCCTGTCATTTTGCTCACCAGATCCAGATGCCTGGCGTGCTCGTTTTCGTGCCACTCCACGACCTCTTGCGGCGTGCTGACGTTTTCAGGAATCTTCACGCTGCCCGGCACAAATTGGCCGTCGATTGCCGATTTGATAAAGAATATGTCGGCGGACGCGATGTGACGAAGAAGCTCATTGGCGCTCTTGGCGCAAGGCTCGGGACGATAGTCGAGATTGCTGCCGGGAACAGCGCTCAGCACCGTCCGGGTGGTGCGGCCTTCGTTCTTGAGCATGCCCAGCAGCAGGCTGTGGACTAACGCATGCGCCTGTTCTGCAGTCAGTTCACTCACAGTGATTTCCCCCTTCAGTTTTCAGGATTCCAACGGGCGCGCAGGACTGCGCTGGCCCTTCGATGTGCCGGGATCTGCCCGGGTCGCAATGATTTTTTCAGCGCGCCACGGCCCCGGTTCGCACTCTGTCGATCTCCGCGCTGCCTACCACGCCACTTTTTCCGGCAGGAACTCGGCGAAAAGCTCATCGTAGTAGGGCTTCAGCGCCTTCACATCGGGCTTGGAGTGCCCCTTGGAATAAAGGTCGTACTGGTTGAACTTGAGCACCCATTCCAGCATGGCGCGGTCCTGGGCGTTGCACAGGTGGTCGTAGGCGCCGTGGCGATGCCAGGGATAGAAGGAGTGAAAGCGCAGCATGTAGAGAGCTTCTGTGCGCAAATACGGCTTCATCACTTCGGCAATGTAGCCGTCGTGGCCGAAAGACATGTGCACGTTTTCCAGCCCGCAATTGGGCTGGTAAATGCCGTATTGGGTCTGGTACTCAGCAACCTTGCGGTCGGGATTGTTGGCGAAATATTCGGGGAAGACAATGTCCCCGGACCAGGCGCAGCCTACTGGGAAGGTATCGCCAACCACGCCCCACTGCGGCTCGCCGTAAAGGCAGAGACATTTGCCCAGGTCGTGCAAAAAGCCGACCAGCACCATCCAGCGGGGATGGCCGTCGCGGCGGATGGCCTCGGAAGTTTGCAGCAGGTGTTCGATCTGGGTGAGATCGGTGTCGGGATCGCTGTCGTCGACCAGCGTGTTCAGAAACTCGGCCGCTTCCCAGATGGTCTTCGTGCCTTTGTTGAGGCTGAAATACTGCTTCTCTTTTTCAAGCACGTAAGCCACAGTCTGGTTCTCGTGGTTGAGGCGGTAGAACTCGGCTACGCCGGGCTGCGCCTTGGCGTCGTAAACGCGGAATTCCTCTTTGGACTTCCCTGCCTTGTAGCGGCCTTCGAGGAAGTCATCCCACTGGTCAAGCGCGGCAAGTGGTTGGGAAGACGAAGCTGGCGTAGTGGAGTGGGTAGCGCTCATGAGAACCTCCTCGTCGATCGCATGCGCCCGCAGAACGAGCGCATGCGTCTACACTTGGTTCTACCAAATTGCGCGATGAGTGAAAAGCGAAATTGCGGCGTAAGCGCGCCGCTCATTCTGTGGGCCGGGGCCAGCGGGCTTCAACTGTGGTGCCGATGCCGCCGCGCGGACGGAACTCGCCGTGGACCACGGCCCAGACCGGGTCGCAGGCTTTGACCACATCTTCGAGAACCTGATTGACGATGTTTTCCTGAAATATGCCCAGGTTGCGGTAACTGAATAGATACTCCTTCAGCGACTTGAGTTCCAGGCAGCGGTCGCGCGGCATGTAGCGGATGGTGAGCGAGCCGAAGTCAGGCAGGCCGGTTTTGGGGCAGACGCTGGTCAGCTCCGGGTCGTCGATGCGGATTTCATAGCCGGGAAACTGGTTTTGCCAGGTTTCAATGGCCGGAAATGGATAGTCGAGTCCCGCTTTGGCGTGGACGTCCGTATAGCGCGGTTCGCTTCCCATAGGATTATTGTACGGGGCGCGGAGGTTGATGACGGATTTGGGTTTGCAGCATTTTTCCTGCGCCGAAATGCTTAATTCTGAGTCCTATATACTGGCAACTGGAAACTGCATGGCAGAACAAAGAAAGCAAAGGAGCCGGCTGTGGCTCTGGCTGGGCCTGGTGGCCCTGCTCATCGCCGTTTTTTTTACCGCGCATTATTTCTTGCGGCAAAGGCTTCCGGTACGCGAGGCGCAGGCAGTCTATGAAGACCTGTCTGACACCACGCCCACCAACGGCCGCGTGGAGCCGGAACATTCTTACTCCTTTTCCAGCCCCATTCCCACTACGGTTGAAGCGGTCTACGTGCAGGAAGGTGAGCATGTGCCGGCGGGCAAGCTGCTCATCCAGTTGAACGACACCGATGCGCTGGCCAAGGTGGCGGGGGCGGAAAGCGCGGTGCAGCAGGCGCAGGTGGGCCTGAACGCAATTCTGCACAATGGCACTCAAGCCGAACGGCAAATGTCTGAGGCGCAGGTGGCCCGGGACCAGATGGAGCTAACTCAGGCGCGCAACGATTTGAAAGCGCTCGAGAAACTGCAGACCACAGGCGCGGCGTCGCCGAGTGAGGTCGCGGCAGCGCAACAACGGCTGGCGGGCGATGCGGCGGCCCTTCAGGCGGCGCAACAAAATCTCAATCATCGCTATGCGCCCGGAGACGTGATGGAGGCGCGCGCCGCGCTGGCCGATGCGAACGCCAACCTGGCCGCTGCAAAGCAGACGCTGGCGCAGATGCAGATTCGCGCGCCGATTACCGGAACCGTTTACGACCTCGAGGTGAAACCCACGGATTTCGTCCAGATGGGCGCGCTGCTATTGCAGATGGCCAACCTCAAAGACGAACGGGTGCGCGCCTACTTCGACGAGCCGGAGATCGGGAGCCTGAGAGTGGGCCAGCCAGTAACCATCACCTGGGACGCCAAGCCGGGGCTGTCGTGGCATGGTCAAGTGGAGCGTACCCCGATCACCGTGATAACGTATGGAACCCGGACCGTAGGCATCGCGCTGATTCACATTGACGATGCGGCTAAGTCGGGCCTGCTTCCGGACACCAATGTGGCTCTGCGCGTAACCACGGCCACCGTGCCCAACGCGCTGACCGTGCCACGCGAGGCCGTCTACCCGGAGAACGGGCATCCAGTGGTTTATCGGATTCTGGACGGCAGGCTGGTGCGCACGCCGGTGAAGACCGGGATGTTCAGCCTTACCGAGGAGCAGATTCTGTCCGGACTGAATGCCGGCGACTGGGTGGCGACCGGCTCGCCGACGGGGCAGCCATTGCAGGACGGAATGGAAGTACAGGTAGTGCAGTGAAGAAGCTGGTTAGAATTACGGCGATTGCAACGGCGGCAACGCTGGCAGTGGCGGCGCTGGCCGCTGGGCCTGCGGACTTGAACCGTGACGACATGCTGGCGCAGGCGCACCTGGCGCTGCAGGCTGGCGAGGCGAGCAAAGCGCTGACTCTGCTCGAGACGGCGCCGCAATCCGGGCCCGGCGCAGCCGATGCCCGCAACCTCGAGTGCCGGGTCCGCTTCACTCTGCAACAATGGAGCGCCGCGGCCAGGGCATGTGCGCAGGCAGTAAGCCTCGATCCGGAAAACTCCGATTATCACATGTGGCTGGGGCGGGCGTTGGGAGAGCAAGCAGGAGCGGCTTCCTTTCTTTCTGCGTTTTCCCTGGGCAAGCAGGCGCGCCAGGAATTTGAAACGGCGGTGCGCCTGGATCCCCGCAATGCGGCGGCGCTCTCGAACCTCGGCGAGTTTTATGTGGATGCGCCGAGCATCGTGGGCGGCGGTCTGGACAAGGCCGAATCGGTTGCCGATGAGCTGGAGAAGATCGATCGCGCCCGCGCCGCCGAACTGCGCGGGAGAATTGCCGCGGCCCATGAGGACTACGCCACCCAGGAGCTCGATTTCAAGCAGGCGATTGCACTGAGCAAGCATCCTGCGGTCCAGTGGGCGAGCCTGGCGAGCTTCTACCGCCATCACAAGGAATGGCCGCAGATGCAGTGGGCGGTTCGTAATTGCGCCCAGGCGGCGGCGCGCGACCGGCACTCGGGAGTGGCGCTGTTCAACGGCGCATCGGTGTTGATTGAGGCCAACCAGGACCCTGAACTGGCGGCAAAGATGCTGGAGGATTATCTGAACGGGCCTTCCAAGACCGAGGAGGGACCAGCCTTTGTGGCGCACGTCTGGCTGGCGCGCCTCAAGGCGCAAATGGGCGACCCGGCCGGCGCGCAGGAAGAAGAAGCGGCGGCGAAGGCGCTTGCGGGGACATATCTGCCCCAGAAGGGTTTCGGGCGTTGAAGGAGCGACTCGAAACCGGTAGCAGATCCGGCTTGAAATGGAGCGCAGCACTGGCTGCGCTGGCGCTTGCCCTTTGGCCTGCGGCAGCGGGAGCGCAAGTTTCGCTGACCACAGTGGTGCAAATGGCGCAACGCAACAGTGCCACGGTGAGAATTGCGGAAGCCGATGTGCGCAAGGCGGAAGCCGGGCTGTCGGAAAGCCGGGACGTGCTCATACCGTCTGTGGACTTCTCTACCGGGCTTCCCGTCTTCCCAGACGTGGGCTTTACAGGCACTCCGCCATCAATCTGGACAGCCACTGTGCAGTCGCTGATCTTCGGAATTCCGCAAAAGCGATACATTCATGCAGCGCGCCTGGGAGTGGAAGCGGCGGAGGCCAATCTGAACGGAGCGGAGCAGCAGGTGGCGCTGAACGCCTCGACCGACTACATCGAGCTGGACACCGTAAACGAGGAGCTGATCGCGGCTGCGCAACAGCAGGGTTACGCCGGCAAGCTTGTACAGATTGAACTGCAGCGCACCGAAGCCGGCGTGGACCCGTTGAGCGATCTGCTGCAGGCCAGGCTCACCGCGGCGCAGATCAAGCTGAATCAATTGCACCTGGAAACGCGGGCGGCAACGCTATCCAAAGAGCTCGCTGACTTAACGGACTTGCCCGATGGATCGATTGTTCCGGATCACTCGAGTATTCCCCAGATTCCGCAGATCAGCGGAGACGTGCCGCCAGACGACGCGTCGGGCGTGAGCCCGGCAGAGCTTGAAGCGCGATCGAAAGAGCAGCTTGCAAAGGGCGATGAGGAAATCAGCTATCTGCCGCAACTTGAGTTCGGCGCACAATACAACAGGAACACGACGTTGCTGAACGACGTTAATAACTTCTTCAGGCAACCGCTGCCGGCGAATAACTTTGCTTCGGGAATCTCCATTGAAGTCCCGATCTTCAACATGTTCAACCGCGCCAAGGCGCGGGCATCGGCGGCAGATGCGCTCCGCGCACGGGTGCAGGCCGAAGAAGCCGCGCACCAGCACCAGATTCAGATAGCCTCGCTAAGCAACAGTTTGCGGGAACTGGATACGCAGGAAGAGATTGCCAGCCTGAAACAGCAGATTGCCGAGCAGGACGTGAAAACCGTAACCACAGAGATGGAATTAGGCAGCGGCGCGGGAATTGGTCCGGGCGCGCAGCCGCCGCCTTCACCGAAAGCCGAGCAACTGGCGCGCATCGACGAACGCCAGAAATACGAAGATGCGCTGGAAGCCGAATTGAGTCTGAGCAAGGCGCGCTTGAACCTGCTGCGCGCACTGGGCCACATGCAGGACTGGCTGAACGAGTTACATACGAAGTAAACCCAACGCACAGAACAAGGTGCGAATACCTGACGAAATGGTAGAATGAAAAGATGCCCACGCCCCTGAAGACGCTGTTTCTGAACCCGCCTTCCTTTGAGAAATTCGACGGCGGCGCGAGCTCGCGCTGGCCGGCCACACGCGAGATCGAATCTTACTGGTACCCGGTCTGGCTCACCTATCCGGCCGGCATGCTGGAAGGCTCGCGGCTGCTCGATGCGCCTCCGCATCATGTTTCCGCGGCAGAGACCATCGAGATCTGCAAGGGATACGAGTTTCTGGTGCTGTTCACTTCGACCGTGGGCTGGGAAGGCGATCAGCGGCTGGCCGAAGCGATCAAAACGGCAAATGCGAAGATTCGCATTGCTTTCGTGGGACCGCCGGTGACCACGGACCCGGATCGCGCCCTGAATGAGTGCCAAGCGCTGGACTTCATCTGCCGCCGCGAGTTCGATTACTCGGTGGTGGAGTTTGCCCAGGGCAAGCCCCTCAATGAGATTCTCGGCATCAGCTACAAAAAAGACGGCAAGATTGTCCACAATCCCGACCGGCCGCAGGTGGAAGACCTGGACGCGATGCCGTGGGCAACGAAAATCTATAAGCGCGACATGGACGTAACGCGCTATAACGTCCCGTTTCTTCTGCACCCGTTCATCTCGCTTTACTCGACGCGCGGTTGCCCGGCGCAGTGCACATTTTGCCTCTGGCCGCAGACGCTCAGTGGCCACGCGTGGCGCAAGCGCTCGACCGACGATGTGGCAGCAGAATTGGCATGGGCCAAGCAGAACTTCCCCGAAGTCAAAGAGTATTTCTTCGACGACGATACCTTCAACATCCAGAAGGTGCGCACCATTGAACTGTGCGAAAAGCTGAAACCGCTGGGGCTGACCTGGAGCTGCACTTCGCGGGTGACGACGGATCGCGAGACCTTGAAGGCGATGCGCGAAGCGGGATGCAGATTGCTGATTGTGGGCTTTGAATCGGGCGATCCGCAGATCCTGAAGAACATCAAGAAAGGCGCGACCGTGGAGCGCGCGCGAGCCTTCGCCAGGGACTGCCATGACCTGGGCCTGACCATCCACGGCGACTTCATCCTGGGCCTGCCTGGAGAAACCAAAGATTCGATTCGCAACACCATCAAGTTTGCCAAAAGCCTGGATGTGGAAACCATCCAGGTGTCGATCGCGCATGCCTATCCCGGGACCGAGTTTTACGATTATGCCAAGGCCAATGGGTTCATTACCAACGCCGGAGCGATGAGCGACGAAGGCGGACACCAACTGGCGCACATCGAGTATCCGGGGCTGCCAGCCGATTACGTGCTGGAAATGGTGCACCGCTTCTACGATGAATACTATTTCCGGCCCAAGGCGGCGATGCGCGTGATCTGGAAGGCGATTGTCAATCGCGACGTGCCGCGGCTTTACACCGAGGCCAAGGCCTTCATGAAGCTGCGCGCGCAGCGCAACAAGATGGTGAAGGTGGCTCGCAACCGGCAACCTGATCCGGCGGCCACGGTCGGCGCCGGAGCCTAGGTTTTTGACGGGATGATTTTGAACCTGGCGGCTGCCAACCCCAGGTCCCAAAACCGGGACATGGGGCACCCATTCACGGCACGGATTCAAGCTGTCAGATATTTAGCTGTTCGCTCAATCCGGAGCGGCATTGCAGCCTGGCCGCGTGGCGCGAGCGAAGTTCTCATTCCCATCGGTCACATACCGGTGCGGGCGTTGCTGTAGGTGTCCATGGCCATGGCGTAACGCGAAGGCCAGAAGAAACAGCATAAGACAACATCCTGCTTCGGGCTCAGGCGGACAACTTCATGCAGGGGAAGTAACTCAGCGATGTCCCATCACACGCTCACGACGCGGCAGTATCTGATTCTTGCACTGGTGTCGGTATGCGCGCCGCTGGGCGATACTTGCCTGGCTCGGGGCATGACCGCGATACCGGCGATCGCAGTCACCCATCCCGGGACGCTGGTGGCGGCGGTGTTTACGCCCTGGATCGCCGCCGGCATCATTCTCCTGATCGGATTCTTCTCCAGCTACCTCAACGCGCTCTCCTGGGCGGACCTGACCTTCGTCATGCCGGCAACCGCCCTGGGCAATGTGATCGTCGAATTGCTCTCGCGCTATTGGCTGCGTGAACCCATTTCAGTTGAGCGATGGGCAGGCGTTCTGCTGGTAACTTTCGGCGTAAGCTTCGTGGCCCAGGGTCCGTCATCCACGCATCACCAGATCGAGGAAGACGAAGAACTCAAACCCGCTTTGCGGCAGGAGGTGCGATGACCCTGCACCTCCACCAGATTCACGCCGACATCTGGCCGGCTGTCGGGATGATTGCGACGATTGTAATCTGTTCGAGCACCGGCGAAGTCATCATGGCCGCAGCCATGAAATCTCTTGGCGACCTCGATAAGCTTCGCCAACGCCGCGGTTTGCTGGGCGTAATTCGAGCCATTGCCGCCTCGCCTCTTTTTTTTGTCGGACTGACTTTTCTCACGCTGGCATTCTTCGCTCTCCTGTTCGCGCTGAATCATATGCCGCTGAGCTTTGTGGCTCCCGTCTCCGCTTCCCTGCCCCTGGTCCTCAACGCAGTGGCCGCGAAATTCTTCCTGAAAGAGAATGTTGATCACAGGCGCTGGGCAGCGGCAGTGCTGGTGTGCATCGGCGTGTACCTGATGGCGCACTGAGAGGTCCGGTCAAAACTGCGGCGAGTTCTTGCTCGATGGGGCAAACCGGCGTAGCGCATCGCAGTGGCGTCACAGATCCAACTCCCACCAATCGAGGGCGCCCATAAGCGGATAGTAAAGCGCGGCGCGGATGGGCTTGTCATCAGCATGCAGGTTGCGGAGCACCTCGGCATAGACTTCGAGTTGCGGCGCGAAAATGCGGCGGAGATCCGGCAGCACTACAGCGGGGTCGAGGGCCCCGGGATGGGCCGTCTTGTAATCGACGATCCACCAGTATGCATCGCCTTCGGACTGCGGAGCAGCGCCGGCTTGAAATACGCGGTCAACGCGAATGGTGCGCGACCGCCCTGACACGACACCGTCCCAGCGGACTTCGCTGGAGGAGTGTGCGTGCCGCGAGAGAATCCATGCGCCATTGGGATCGGTTGAGGCGTGGAGCGCGCAGTGCATGGCATTTACAGCAAGATCGGCGGCTTGCGTGCCATTGAGACCGAGGGCGCGGACCTCAGCAGCGATGCGCGGCTGAAGGCGCTGAAGAGCGGCGCATGCTGCATCCCATTCGAGATTGATGCGGAGCCGCGCCAGGTTTTCGAGCAGAGAGTGAACTGCTTCACCCATTGCGCGGGAGAGCAAGCCGCCTTCGTGGCGGGCGTAAAGCTGCGCAGCGTCGCCGACGATGACGTCCGCCGCGGGAGCCTCCCGGCGCGGCGTCTTCGGCACGCGATAGTCGGGCGGCAAACGGCGCAGCCGAGTTGCTTGGGCATGCGAAGGCATGACGAGCAAGTTGCCTCTGGAAGCCGACGCGGCCAGCGAATCGATGGTGCCGGACTGAGGTTCGGCTGCGCCGCGTGCGGCGGCCCAGGCGCGAAAGCGCTCGTTGATATCGTCCGCCAGCGCAGGCCACGCCGTGGCCAGCAGCGTTCCCGAGGGCTCGGCGAGGACCAATGAACCATCGGATTGGATTTTGTAACCGGGGCGCGCAAAGAAGTGCAGTTCTTCACGCGCACGCGTGGCGGCTACGTAAAGCAGGCGGCGCATCTCCTGCCGTTCGCGCTGGCGATAGACGCTTTCGACCCACTCCCTGGCCTTGCCGCGATCGGCGCCCTTGGGCTGAAAGGGGGCGACGAGAAATTCGGTGACTTCGCCGGAATTGTCGGGCTCGGCGAGGCCGCGCTCAAGCCAACTGAGCATTTTGAAGGATGAGGCGCGTTCGCGGGCTTGCAGTTCAGGGACGATGACCACTTCAAATTCGAGGCCTTTGGATTTGTGGATGGTCATGAGCTGCACGCCGCATTCGCTGGAGGCTGCGGGGTCGGGCAAAGCGGTGAGATCATCGAGTGCGGCATCGAATGCGGGGCTCAGCAGGTCCTGCTCGCGATTGGGAAGCCTGTCAAGAAAACCCCAGAGAAGATTGACGTTGGCGCGAGCCGCGGCGTCCGTGCAAGCGTCGCCGCCAAGCCCCAGCCAGATTTGCTCAAGCCATGTACCGAACGCGATAGCAGGCTGGCTCAGGCGAACTGCTGCGGACTGGGCCGCGCTGAGAACGCGCACCAGGGCGGGACGGTTTTCTTCAGCGAGAAGATGCAAACGCCCGGCGAGCAGTTCAGGGATGGGACGGGCGAGAATGGCAGGATCGTCCGCGCTGGTGAGGGTGTGGAGATCGCCGAGCGAGATGCCGCACCAAGGTGCGCGAAGCACGCCAAGCCACGCCACGCGGTCGCAGGGATTGAGGAGCGCGCGAGCGAGAGAGAGCGCATCGAGAACTTCAGGACGGTCGCGAAGCTTTTCGAGATCGACGGCGCGGAAGGGGATTTGCGCGCAGCGCAGGGCCTGGGCAATGGGCGCAAGCGCATTGCGCGTGCGGCCGAGGACGGCGATGCGGTGTTTGCCGCCGCTGGCGCGCGCCTGCTCGATACGCTCTTGATGGCCGCGGATGAGCGCGATTATCTCTTCGCTTTGCGCGGCGTGGGCGGATTCTCTTTCGTCGGGCGGGACGGGGTGGGCAGAGACCGTGCGCCTGTTTTGCGCGACGAAGTCGACGTGCAGTGAAAAGAGCGGAATCGCAACGGGCTGCTCATCCCGCGCGGGCTCCGCGAGCGAGAAAGCGATGCCGCTGCCATCGTCGCTGGCGAAGATCTGAGTGAAGACGCCGTTAAGATGGCGGACAAGCGCCGGCGCGGTGCGGAAATTCGCGGTGAGAGGCGCGTGGTCGAAGCGCAGCGGTTCGTCGTTTGGGAGTTGGAGGCCGTAATCGCGGATGCGCGCGAATAACTCGGCGTCGGCATCGCGGAAGAAATAAATCGACTGCATGGGATCGCCGACGACGAAGCAGGTGCGGCGCTCGCGCTCGGGCCAGGCGGAGATGATCGCAGCGAGCAGTTGATGCTGGCGGCGGCTGGTGTCCTGGAATTCGTCTATGAGCAGGTGCCGGATGCCATCGGCGGTAGCAAGCGCGGCGTCGGTGGGCAGGCTGTCTTCGCCGCGAAGAACATGTTCGGCGATCTGCGCGACTTCGACGAAGTCGACGGCGCCGGTCTCGGCGAAACCGACTTTGAGCTGAGCAGCCGCAGCGCGAAGCAGCGTGAACGAGGCGCGGATGATTTGCCAGTCTTCCTCGGTGTAACGTGCAGGGGGAAGACCGCTGACCGCGGCGAGTGCGGATTCGAGGCCGGGAACATCCTGCATGGCAGCGATCAACTGGAGGAGACGATTTTTTTCGGGTTTGCAATCAGCGGGAAAACCGTGGCGTTTATCGACGCGTTTGCGGAATGCGCCGCTGGTGAGAAGCAGGTTGCTTAGACAGCCGCTGGCTTGGCGCATTTCTTCCAGAGCGCCATCACTCGGGAATGGCGAAACCGGAAACTCGGCTAATTCCGCCAGCTCGCGGTGAAGCGCGCCGTCGCTTTGAGAGCAGGCGAAGCGCGCCAGTTCGAGGGCTTCATCGCGGCCGTTCGGCACTTGATTGAGCAGCTGGTCAAGAAGGCTGAGAGATTCGCGGACGGCGTTGGCGAAGGGCTTCTCAAGACGCTCCCGCACCGCGCCCCAATCCGGATCGCGGTTGAGGACGAAGTAGTGCATCCAGCGAGAGCGATTGGCGAGCATGGCCACGAGCAGGTCTTCGATCTCCTGCAAGTTGTTGTCGCGCCAGAGGAGCAGAGCGCAGATGGCCGCTTGCAAGGCGGGGTCGCCGCTATCGATTAGTTCGAGGGTGTAGCGTGCGGCGCGGCGATAGAGATCGCGAGGCTGCTCATGGATATCGAGGCCACCGCCGAGGCCGGAGAGCAGCGGCTGCTGCAAGGCGATCTCACGGCAAAAAGCGTCGATGGTGGAGATGCGAAGTTGAGCGGGAAGCTCTGTCAGATTCCAGCCGAGGACGCGGGAACGAGCGAGGGCGCGGCGGCCGAGCGAGGGCATGGACAAGTCGCACGCGTCCCCATCCTTCAAGCTAGATGCGCCGAAGGACGTGGCAGAGCCTTCGACGAGGTATACGCCCGAGTCTTCCTGTGCGGCTTTGTCGAGTTCGCCGAGGACGCGATTGCGCATTTCTGCGGCGGCAGCGTTGGTGAAGGTGATGGCAACGATCTGGCCGGGCGAATCCACTTCGGCGAGCAGGCGCAAAAAGCGTCGGGTTAGGAGATCGGTTTTGCCCGAACCGGCGGGAGCCTGCACAAGGACGGAACGCCCGGGATCGAGGGCGCTGTCGCGCTGGGGTTGGTCAGGGGCGGCGGGCCGAGTTACCAGGCTATTCATCCGCAGCCTCCACTTGAATCGAGTCGAGCGCGTCATCGCCGGCGCCGAAGTCTGGTGAGTTTTCATGCACGCGGCATAGAGTCTGCAGCCTGCACCGTTGGCAGGTGGCGGGAAATTCGCGGGGATTGACTTCCGCGATGCCCGAAACGAAATCGCGGGCAAGCTGCTCGATGCGATCGCGCCAATTGATCAGCATCTCTGCGGTGAAGGGCTCGCAGACAAGAGCATCGCGCGCGCCGAGAGCGGGCAGGAGAGCGGCTTGCACGTCGCCGATGCGGCCGGCGAAAGAAATGCCGCCGGGACGCACTTTGGCGAAGGTCAGGCCGCCGAGTTCCGTGCCGGGATCGAGAGCGAATCCGGCGTAAAGAGGCAGTTGGACATCGTCGGGACGCGGCGGGTCCCAGGATTTGGGCGTGACTTCTCCGGTTTTGTAGTCGATGACGAGCAGCGTCTCGTCGTTGAGGCGATCGATGCGGTCGAGGCGGAGATCGAGGGTGAGTCCGGCGAGATGGATAGTGCGTTGGACTTCGGTTTCGATTACATCGAAGTCCGCGCGAGTGGATTCGTAGTCGAGCCACGCGGAAATCAGACGCGCCAGGCGCTGCTCTTCGAGTTCGAGATAAGCGCGCGGCATGCGGGCGCGGAGATCACTGCGAATCTCGCGCTGAAAGGCATTGCGCACGTGTGCGGCGACGAAAGCTTGCCGGTCTTGCACTTGGCGGAGGTCGTGGAGGCTGCGCAGGCCGTCGGGCGGCGGCGCGCCCCAGATGGAATGCAGCACCGCATGAAGAAGCTGGCCGCGCTGCGCAGGAGTAAGCGAAGGCTGAGCCGGTTCCCAAGCTTTTGCGGCAAGACGAACGACGGCAAAAGCTTTGAACGCGCATTGCGATTGGAAGGTGAGGACTGAGGCGCCGCCTTCCACTTTGCCGGGGGAAAACGAGACCTGGCTGGCGTCTTCGAAATCGGAAGTGAGCGGGGCGGGGATGGGCGACGGCGAAAGCTCTTCTGGCAGCGGTTGCGGCGTAGCTGCAAGCTGCGCAACCAGACGCGAGGGGCGCGATTCTATGCCTTCGGCATGGCGGGCAAAACTGAAATGGACTTGGGGCGCGGAGTGAAGCAGGCGCAGGGTGATGGCGCGGGCCAGATCCCAATCAAGCTGCGCAGTGGCGTGGGGCATGGAAAAATCGCGCTGGACCTGAGCCGGCAACAGCGGATGCGTCGAGGCTGCGGAGGGCCATGCATCTTCCCTGGCGCCGAGGAACCATATAGCGCCGGCGGCGAGGCCCGCAGATTCAGCGGGGCCGGCGATTTGAACCGGCGCGTCATGGGATTCGGGCGCGAAGAGAGTTTCGTCGAGTATGCGAGCGAGTGAGGAAAGAAAGTTCTGCCAGGAAGTGCGGCGGCCGTCGAAACCGAGGCTGCCTGCGCTCTCGATGGCCTGCTGAAAGCGCCGCGCCGCCTGGAATTCGGCGCTGGAGAGCGGGCGCGCTTCAGGTGCGCCGACGGGAGCGGGCCAAGCGATGGATTCAAGCAATTGGGAAACGAAATCGGCGCATTCAATGGGCAAATGCGATTGGCGGGAAAAATCAGCAACGCGCTCCTGCACTGCAACCATGCGATCGAGCCATGAATGCAGGATGGGCGCGGATGTTGCTTGGATGGCGCGGAACTGCGCGAGGAAATCTGCGAGAGACCAGTCAGGCCGTTCAAGACCGCGGTGGCGGAGGGTGCGCATGACTCCCTGCAAAGCGGATGATTCCTGCGGGCTGGCAGCGTAGCCGGAGGCAAAGAGCCAGTCAACTTCGTGCTCAGCGAGAGAGCCGCCGAGCCAGCGCAGGAGCAGGTGGGCGCTATGTGCGAGTGGAACCTGATGGATGGGCACGCCGAGTGTGAACTCGAAGAGCGCATCGGAACCGAGGTGGCGAAGAAAGGTGCGCTCAATTTCGCCGCGGCGTTCGGTTGCCTCCTGGGTGACCACGAGCAGGCGCGCTTGCGGATCAGCGGAGAGATGCCGACTGCACCAGAGGGCGCAGGCGGCGAGCTCCGCTTGCGCATCCGGCGCTTCGAAAAATGCAACCTTTGGCGAAGTTTCCTTGCGGGTCCCAGATGCGAGATCCGGCGCACCGGTTGCAGAGGAAAAGGCGGGCTCGGTCCAGTTGCCCCAGGCATCGAGGAGGCGGCGCTGCGTGGGCTGGATGCGATCGAAGCCGACCAGCAGCAATGGCGGGCGCGATGCGCGGCTATCATCGGCGGGATCAGTTTCGAGAAGC
>JASHOY010000140.1 GCA_030038435.1 Acidobacteriaceae bacterium
CAGAATATATACCGCCGGCGACGACATTGTAGGGGTTGTTCACGCCCCCGACGTTGCTGCGTTCATACAGCATCAGCAGCCGGCCCGGATCTTTGAAGGGCAGCGGCCTGAGCAGCACGCCGCGCACCACGGTAAACAGCGCGACATTGGCGCCGATGCCCAGGGCCATGACGAGAACAGCCACGACTGTAAACCCGGGCGTGCGGCGCAGGGTGCGCGCGCCGATGCGCAGGTCGCGCAGGAACTGTTCAAGACCATTCCAGCTCCAGGTGGCGCGTGTCTGCTCGCGGAGCAGCGCGGGATTGCCGAACCCGCGCAGAGCCGCACTGCGAGCCTGATCGGGGCTCATCCCGGCAGAGACGTTTTCTGAGATTTGCCGGTCGAGATGAAACTGCAGTTCGTCGTCGAGCCGCGTTCCCGCTTCACCGCGGCCGGCGAGCATTCGAATTCGCATCCACAACTGATTGAGCCAACGCATTATGCCTCCTGTTGGTGGTCAGGGATCAGTTGGTCACGCTTCTCCCACCACGAGATTGATGGCCGCAGAAAGCCGGTTCCAGTTGGCGGCTTCGGCGTCAAGTTGCTTTTTGCCGGCGGCGGTGAGGGCATAAAACTTGGCCTGGCGGCCGGTTTCGCTTTCCGCCCACCGGGCCTTAACCCAGCCTTGCTGCTCGAGCCGATGCAAGGCGGGATAAAGCGAGCCCTGCTGCACCTGCAGAACTTCGCCGGAGACCTGTTGAATGCGCCGGGCGATGGCCCATCCATGCTTGGCGCCCGGGGAGAGGGTTTTGAGGATAAGAAGGTCGAGGGTACCCTGTACGAGATCGCTTGGTTTTCCCATACCTAGATTATCTACACTTATCTTGTAGATAGTCAAGGTATCCAGGCGAGGGGCGGGAAAGGGAGTTCGGTCGGTGGTGTCAGCTCAGCATCGGGATCACGCCGTGCTGAATGGCGATGGAGACCGCTTCGGTGCGGTCCGAGGCGCCGAGCTTTTCCAGAATGTGTTTGACGTGATTGCGCACGGTGAATTGGCTGATGAAGAGAACGTGGCCAATTTCCTTGTTGGTCAGCCCTTTGGAAAGCATGAGCAGAACATCCTGCTCGCGCGGGCTGAGGCCGGAGCGGCCGTCGCGCTCGGCGATGCGCTCGGCAATCGACTTGGGGAAATGCAACTGCCCGGCGGCCACGGCATGGATGGCCTGCACAAGCTGATCGCGGGTGACGTCTTTCATCAGGTAGCCGCTGGCGCCGGCCTTGGCGGCGCGGTAGATCTCTTCTTCATAATCGAAGCTGGAGAGAATAATCACCTTCGGCGGGTTCTTTTCGGCAAGAATTTCCGGCAACAGCTCGAGGCCGCTGGTTTTGGGCATGCGCAGGTCGAGCAGGACGATGTCGACGGGATGGCGGTCGAGATAGGCGATCACGCCGTCGCTGCCGTCTACGCCACGCTCCAGCCTGAAATCGCATTCTTTGCCCAGAAGCGTGGCGAGGCCGGCGCGCACAATGGGGTGGTCGTCGACGATAAGTATGCGAATGGCTTTTTTATCACACTGCTTTTCCATGTAACCTTTCCCTCCATCCGGCGTAGCTGGCGAACTCGCTCCACCACGAATTCAATGGTTTGGGAAGCATGACGCGCACTCTCACCGAGGTGCCGTGGGCGGGCAGGCTGTGGATGCGGAGATTGGCGCCTATGGTGTCGGCGCGCCGTTTCATGCCGCGGATTCCGTAGCCCAAGCTCTCCATGGGCGCGGCAAAGCCAATGCCATCGTCTTTAACCGATAACTTCAGGGAGGCCCGGCTATAGGCCAGGCGTATTTCGATGCGGTGAGGGTGCGCGTGGCGGGTGGCGTTGGCAATGGCTTCCTGACCGATGCGAAAAAGCGGATCGGCGAGGCGCATGGGGATGGCCTTCTCCTCGCCGCAGACATTCAGCGTCACTTGGATCGGACCTTCTTTCACGATGGCATGGGCTGCCTGTTCCAGAGCCTCGGGCAGGCCGAGCCGCTCGAGATAGCTGGGCCGCAGCGCGGCGATGTTGCGGCGGGCTTCCAGGTGTCCAAAGCGCACCAGGTCGAGGGTGGATTCAAGCTGGGCGCGCATGGAGCTGCCGGCGGGCGCTTCATCGCAGAGGGCTTCGAGCTGAAATCCCAGCCCGGCAAAGCTCTGCGCCAGAGTGTCATGCATCTCCATGGCCAGGCGCTCGCGCTCTTCCACAACGGCGCGGAACTGCGATCGCTTTACCGAGGCAAAAACCAGTTGTCCGCTCAGAGAAAGAAGAAAGAGAAGGACGATCAGCTCCGCGATGTGTTCGGTGTTCCACCAGGGAGGCGGCTCGATCACCTGCGCGTCTTCGACCGAGCGCATGAGCAGGGCAAAGGGCAGTTCATCGCCGGTGTAGGCGCGGTCGGTGACGCAGATGCCGCGCAAACGAAGGCGGCTGCCGATTTGAAAGCCGTGGGGCTCTTCGACGGGGCTGGGATTATCGGCGATGGCCAGAAACGACTGGCTGCCCTCGTGCAAACGAAGAACCACGGTGTGTCTGCCGGTGTGCTGTTCGGATTCGATGCGGCCTTCGGTCTCGATAAACTCTGCCTCATAGGCTCCGGTGGCCGCCTGCGCCGCGGTCACCGCAACCGGCGGTATGGCCGCGTGAGACCACAGAGGCCTTACCGTTGCGTCGCGCAGCACCGAGCTGAAATCGTGAAGATTGGCCTCCCCGCTTGCTTCCACGTCATCGCCGATCTGGACGGGACTGGTCAAGTTGGGCGCGGGGATGGCGACCCCGCCCGACGAGTCCTGCACGAAGAGCGTGGGAGACACCAGAGTGACGACGCCCTGCACGGTGACCGGGGTGGGATGATCGGGAGCGAGGAGGCGAAGCTGGGCGATGGGCAGTGCATTGAGGTCCGATCGATGCCGGCTTAATTCGCGGTGCATGGGGAGCCAGTCGCGCTGGTAGTTCTGGAGATCGGTCACTGCGGGAATCCGCGGCGGCGCATCGGGCGTGCCCGGCGTCTGGCCGTCGAGAAGCGCCTCAAGGTCGCTTTGGGTTGCCGGCGTCAGTTGCACATCGCGCCATGCCGCGCTGGTGGAATACGACTGCAGGCCAAATCGGCCCTCCTCAATGCAACTTGGATCAAGCACGGAGGCGATGGTGGTTTCGCCGTTGGGTGCCGTGGCTCTTGCGGCGATGTTGCACTCGTAGGCGATCACCGTAAGGCGATACCAGGTGCCGGTGGTCAGGCCTGAGCGCACGGGAATAGCCCGGAATTCATGCCAGCCGAAATCGGCGCGGCCGAGGATCAAGGTATCGTCAAGATCGCGCAGGCCGGCAAAATATCCGTGATACGCATCGACGCCGACCTCCTCCTGGCTGGCGCGGATCACGAAGCCTGCATCACCGGTTTCGCCCAGCAGTTCCACGTCGGCAGAGATCATGTAATTGTGCCAGCGCGTATTGCCGTTCATCAGCTTGGCGCCGCGGTCGTCTGAGATATTGCGCATCACCCCATCGGCCGCTTGCCAGGTGCCGCCATAGGCCTGCCAGTTGTTACGGCTGTCCTGGGTATTCAAGCTTTGCGAAAAGTTGTCGTGAAATTGCGGCGTGCGGTCCCGCCAGCGTTGAGAGAGAAATCCGAGCGCAGCGGCGCCGGCAGCGGCGAGCACGACCCCGCCCGCCGAGCACAACAGCCACCGTTTCTTTCGCGCATCCGTCATGATTTTCGTCTCACAGCTTGTACCAGGAGAGATCGAGGATGTCCTGAATGGAGGGAGAGTCGATGGTCTGCCTGGTGACCAGCTTGGGTTCGACGATCACGCGAGCCTGTTTTGCTCCTCCGTGCAGCTCTTCATTCATAAGCTCCATCGCGTCTCTGCCCATTTGATCGGTATCCTGGATCACCACCGAATCGATTTCTCCGGTGCGAATCGGCGCCAGGAGGTTCTGATCGAAGCCGACCAGCGGGGTGGTGGCGGTGCGGCTAAATTCAGTGAGGGCGTAAAAAGCTCCGCGCGTGGAGGCCTCGGTGAGGGCCACAATTCCATCGATGCGTCCGCCTTCGACCAGCATTTTTTCCGCGACCTGCTGCTCCTGCGAAACCGTTGGCCGGGCCAGGCTGCGGAAGACCACAGTGATGCCGGGATATTCGCTTGCGAAGGTCCGCTCCACGCTCAGGGCGCGCTCCGCGGTGCTGGTCAGTTCCCGGTTAATGCCGAGAATGGCTACGGTTCCGCGGCCCTTGAGCCGTTTTCCGATGCGGCGCGCTGCCATCTGTCCTCCGCGTTGCTCGTCGTTCAAGACGTAGGCCAGATCCTTGTTCGGGGCCAGTCCCAGGTCGGTACCCACAATCACCACCGGAACTCCGCGCGCGATGGCATTTTCAACCGGTACGCGGAAGGGAAGGGCGGCGATCGGCGAGAGGATGACGCCGCGCATACCCCGGTTCAGAGCCTCCGTCAGGATGTCGATCTGTCCCTGCAGATCGTCCTCCCGCATGGGACCGTTCCAGTAAACAGTCAGCCCAAAAGCCGGCGCCGTTCGGGCAACGCCTTTATGCTCGGCTTCCCATAAATAGGTTCCGCACGTACGCGGTATCACCGCAATGACGAGCGGCTTTCTGCGGTGAAAGAAAAAGAGCAGCAATGCGGCCATAGAAGTGGGAAGTAATATGCTGAGAAATACGGGTATACGTCTTCTTCCGAGCCGCCGCAGCCGGCTACTTCTCATGCCACCAGCCCACACGTAAAGGTTTTCAAAGTGGAAACATAGTACACCTGTATCATATTCACGCTCAAGCGAAATCATTACTATGGGCGGCGAACCTGAAGCAGGCCCTGATTTGGCATGCAGATTTGCTTACGGCATACTTTGTCCGCTGTCGACGGGCGTTAAAGCCAGAGGCCTTTGCCTTTAGGTAAACGTTTGCCAGGAGCGCCGAGGAGAGAGGTCATTCCTTGGGCTCACTAAGAGAGCAGCTTTGCGCACGAACTGCCGGGACACCACCGGCACTTGAAAAGGAGGAGACGTGGAAAACTCAGACGGATTCGCCATGAGCGGCGTTCGGCCGCCAACTCCAGTCGGAAAGAGCAGAATCGGGCCCGTCCTGCATTGGCTGCTGGGCGCAGCCATCGCTTGCTTCGCTCTGCCGTGCCTGGCCCAATACAACGCCAACGTGCAGGGGACGGTAGTGGACGCGTCCGGCGCGGTAGTTCACGGCGTACATTTGCAGCTTGTGAATCCCAATACCGGACAGATTCTCACCGCCGACTCCGACAATGCCGGAAACTACAGGTTCGTCAATATCGCCGCAGGTAATTACCAATTGATCGCCATCGCAACGGGGTTTGCCAAAACCTCGGTGAATTTCACCTTGGAGACCGATCAGACATTGGCGGTTCCGGTAAAGCTGACGGTTGCTTCGGCAAGCACCACAGTCGCGGTTACCGGCGAGCCGCCGGTGCTGGACACGGCCGAGACCCGCAATCAGTTGACCATCGAGCAGCAGGCCGTCAACTCGCTTCCGCTGCCTGGGCGCAACATGATTTCGTTGGTGACCATGGCGCCGGGCGTTACCGGGTTAGGAACCACGGCCAACGGCAGCCCTGGCTCAGGCGTGGACAACTACTCTACGGAGACTCAGGTCGACAGCAGCGCCAACGGCCAGGGGGCGGTCGGCAACATGTACATTGTCGACGATCTCGACATCACCAGCGCCATTCGCGCCGGGGTGTTGAATCTGACTCCCAATCCCGATTCCATTCAGGAAACCAGTATCCAGGTGAACACCTTCACCGTCGATTACGGCCGTGCCAGTTCCATCCAGATGGCCATGACCACCAAATCCGGCTCGGAACGGTTTCATGGCAATATCAGCGATTATTTCAACGACCAGGAGCTCTGGGCGGGCACGGAATTCGTCAAGAATTACGCACCGTTCCACAGCAACAACATCTCGGGCACCATTGGCGGGCCAATCATTCCTCACCACCAATTCTTCTTCTTTTTCTCAGTGGAACCGCTACGCGCGTCTACCTCGACCGGCAATCAAACCACCACCTTTGAAGACCCGCAATTTACGGCCTGGGCAAAGGCGAATTATCCCAACTCTTATGGCACCGCGCTGCTCACCTCCTATCCGACCAGCGCTTCCAACGTGGTGGTTTCGGAAACCGCGCAGCAGGCGCTCGGCTCAGGCTGCGGCACTGCTGCGACCGACAACATTCCCTGCTCGCTTGCCATGATCGACTCCGGCGTCTTCAACGCCACCAACTACCGGAACGGCACCCAGTATATGGGGCGCGTCGACAAGAACTTCACCAACGACCGCATCTATGGAAGCATCTATCGCACCTTGCTCAACACCGGCGGACCGTCTTTACGTTCGGCATTTGCAGAAACGGCGAATTACTATGAGTACGCCTGGCAAGGCAACGAGGCCCACACCTTCTCGCCCAACACCCTGAATGAAGCTATTGCCGGAGGGATGCGCGTGGAGGGCATCGATCCGGCCACCGGTGACTTCAAGGTCCCCGTCGTCAATGTAACCGGCCTGGGCACCGGTTTCGGCGATGGTTTCGCGATGGGCGATTTCATTCAGCACAACTATCACTGGCGCGACGTGCTCACCCATATTCACGGAACTCACACCTTAAAGGCGGGCGTTGAAGGCTGGTTTGGCGATGACGTCGAAGATTTCCAAGGCCCTTATGACATTCCAACCTTCTCGTTCAACAATCTGCTCGCTCTCGTCCAGGACGATCCTTACACCGAGAGCGGGACGGCTTATAACCCGGTAACCGGCCAGCACATGGAATGGAGCTGGAACGCGGCGGGGCGCACGGAGGGAGTGTTTGCGGAGGATTCGTGGAAGGCGCGCAGCAATCTGGTTGTGAACTACGGAATCCGCTGGGACGATTTCGGCAACCCCTATTCCCGGAACGCCTCCACCGCCTTCGGCAATTTTTACTTTGGTCCCGGACAGACCCTCGATCAGCAGATTGCCAACGGTTACGTCGTGCAAAAGACCCATGCCCTGGCTCGCTCCATCACCGACGTGTTTAGCCCGCGCGCAGGATTCTCGTGGGATATTGGATCAAACAGCAAATGGGTACTGCACGGCGGCTTCGGCCTCTTCCATAACTGGCCCACTTTGGCCAACGTACAGGAAGAGTATCGCGGCAACCCTCCCGGTGGCATCTATCCGACTTTCTATAGCGGCGGTTCGCCATCGCCGTTGTTCACCCTCGGCAACTCCAATACTCCGCCTTTTGGCTTTACCTATCCCACTCTAACTACCTACGGGTTGAATAGCCACGGCGGAATCAATGGCCTACAGTTCGGAATTGGCGGCATCGATCCCGAACTGCGATCTCCGGTCGCTTACATTTATTCTGGGGAACTCGAGCATCCATTGACCCGGGCTATCGTCGCCAGCGTCGGCTATTCCGGTTCCCATGCAACGAGTCAACTGTCGGGCGGCGGGCAGGTTTATAACGTGAGCTACGGCGTGGACATCAACAGCTACCCGGGTGATTTGATCGACAATTTTCCAAAAAATCTTACCTCGAGCACCACGCTCGTTCCTACGCGTCTGAGCGACAGCTTCGGAGAGATTTATTACACCCAGAACGATCGGCACTCGAATTTCGACGCCTTCATCGCCGATGTCCGGGGCCGCTTCACTTCGGGCTTCATCGATGCGTCCTATACGCGCTCCTCGTCGAAAGACGACACCCAGGTTTATCCCACCTGGACCGATCCATCGCGGTACTATGGTCCGTCGATCTGGGATGCGCCGAATCGTGTCTCAGTTACCGGGAATTATCTGATCCCGGGCGTCAATCACGGCCAGGCCTTAGTGAGCCGAGTTACCGGCGGTTGGGGCCTGAGCGGAACCATCATTGGCCAAACCGGCTACCCATTCACCGCGTCCACTAACGCCCCCTTTATTCCCGTTTGCAACCCAAGCCCTTGCACGACCAGCAGCCAGCTTATCGGCAACAGCGGGGGAGACTACAATGCGGACGGCGACGACTACGATTATCCGAGCGTCTCCTCCTACAGCATCCCTCGCAGCAGAAGCGCGTTTCTCAAGGGTGTCTTCGCGAACAATCCGACACAAATCTCAGCGCCCAGTCTCGGCTCGGAAGGAAATGAAAATTACGATGGCTTCCGTGGCCCCGGCTTCTTTGAGACCGACTCCAGCCTGTCGAAAGACACGACCATTCGCGAAAGCTTCAAATTCCAGCTTCGCGTCGATTTCTTCAACTTGTTCAATCATCCCAACTTGAACGGGGTTGATGCCAACCTTCCCGACGCAACTTTTGGAAAGTCGACTGCGCAATTCAATCCGCGCTGGATTCAACTGGGCGCGAACCTCAAATTCTAGCCAAGCGTGAATTTGTGAGGCTCAACTCACCACCTAACCGGTAAACGACGCGGCCCGCCAATGGCCGCGTTGTTGCCCTAATTGCCTTATGGCGCAATCATCCCATCTCATCGCATGAGAAGATCGATGAAATCCTATACCCGGAGACAGGTTCTTGCTGCAGGCGCAGCCGCCACCGGCGCTGCTGTCGCGCTGAAATCGGCGTGTGCTTTTTATGCTTTGGATCAACCTTTGGCTGCCATCACACCCGCGATTCGCACCTTTGCATATGACCAGGTGGAGCTGCTGGAAGGCCCAATGCGCCGCCAGTTCGATGCCAACCACGCGTTCTTTCTCGGCATGGACGAGGACCGGCTTCTCAAGCCGTTTCGCCAGCTCGCCGGGTTGCCAGCTCCGGGGCCGGATATGGGCGGTTGGTACGATGTCGATCCCGCATTCAACGGCACGGGCAGCTTCCACGGCTTCGTTCCCGGCCACAGCTTCGGGCAATATATGTCGGGCCTGGCGCGCGCCTACGTGGTGACGGGATCGAAGACTACGCAGGAAAAAGTGCAGCGCCTGGTGCGCGGTTTCGCGCCCACCGTTTGCTCAAAGTTTTACGACAGCTATCATCTTCCGGCTTACACTTACGACAAAACCAGTTGTGGCTTGATTGACGCCTATCGCTATGCCGGAGACCGCTCCGCGCTCGCGGTTCACTCCGCGGCTACAGAGGCGGTGGTGCCGCATCTGCCGGAAAAGGCCTTGTCGCGCCGCGAGCAATACGCGCGCCCGCACAAGGACATTGCCTATTGCTGGGATGAAACCTATACCTTGCCCGAAAACCTCTTTCTCGCTTACCGGCTGACTGGAAATCCGCGTTATCGCGAGCTTGCCATCCGCTTCATCGAGGATGATTTTTACTTCGATCCGCTGGCCGCGGGCGATAATGTGCTGCCCGGAGAACACGCTTACAGCCACGTGAACGCCTTCAGCTCCGCGATGCAGTCTTATCTGGTACTGGGCAAGGAGAAGTATCTGCGCGCGGCGCGAAATGGCTTCCAGTTCCTGGCTTCGACGCAGAGCTTCGCCACCGGCGGCTGGGGACCCGACGAGTTATTCCGCAAGCCGGGCAGCGGCGAAATGGGCCAGAGCCTCACCCGGTCGCACTCGAGCTTTGAAACGCCGTGCGGTTCTTACGCGCACTTCAAGATTGGGCGTTATCTTATCGGCGTTACCGGCGATAGCCGCTACGGCGACAGCATGGAAAGCGTTCTTTATAACACCATTCTCGGCGCCATGCCGCTGCAGGAAGACGGAACCAGCTTTTATTACTCCGACTACAACATGGTTGCAAAGAAGTTCTACCATCCGGATAAGTGGCCCTGTTGCTCAGGCACTTTTCCGCAGATTACCGCCGATTACGGCATTAGCTCTTACTTTCACGATGCGGATGGCATTTATGTAAATCTCTACGTGCCTTCGCGACTTAACTGGAGCCATGGTGGAGCGCATCTTTCGCTTACGCAACGGACCCGTTATCCGCACGAGGCGCACAGCGAGCTGATTGTGGGCGCCGACCGCGATGTCGCTTATTCCCTGCGTCTGCGCATCCCTGCCTGGGCGGGGCCAAAGACCGCGCTCTCGCTCAATGGCAAGCGCATGAACGTGGATCTGGCTCCCGGCCATTTTGCCACGGTCGCCAGGACGTGGAAGAACGGCGACCGCGTGGCCCTTGAGTTCGACATTCCGCTCCATCTTGAGGCTGTCGATCCTCAGCACCCGAGCCTCGTGGCGCTGAAGTACGGATCTCTTTCGCTTTTCGCTCTCAACCCTTCGTCGGCTTCTGTAACCGGCGCGCAGTTGCTGAACGCACGGCAAATTTCCGCGGGATCTTTTGATTGGGAGGTGACCACGGATGGCGGTAAGATGGCTCTCAGGCCTTTTGAAGCCATCACGACCGACGACAGTTATCGGCTCTATCACAATGTGACGGCGTGAGAATGGGCGAAACGGGATCGTGCAACTGATAAGTTGCATGGTTCGAAAAGCGGAGATGACAACTGGTGTTTGGAGCCTTCTCGAAAACATGCCGGGTATTGCTTGCAGTCCTGTTGATTGCGGTGATGTCTCCGTTCTTTTTTGCCCAGGAACCCTCGTCCTCCGACTCGAGCCTGAGCGAAGCACTGCGGCGAGGCGACTACGCAGCCGCGCTGCAGATATCCGATCAGCTTCTGCGCAACAATCCCAAATCGCCGCAGTTGTGGACGGTTCGCGGCGCGGTTCTCGCCCAAGCCGGGCAACGCAACCAAGCACTCCTGGCCTATCAGCACGCGCTCACATTCGCACCCGACTATCTGCCTGCGCTTGAAGGCACTGCGGAACTTCACTACAGGGAACAATCGAACGAAGCCATTCCGCTGCTGCGCCGAATACTTGCACTTCAGCCTTCCAATGCAACGGCGCATGCCATGCTGGGTGCGCTTGAGGCCCGGGAAAAGCAATGCGGCCCGGCCGTCAAGGATTTCGCCGCCGCCTCTACGCTGGTCGACGCGCAGCCCGACGCGCTCATGGCTTTCGGCGTCTGCCTCGCTCATCTTGAGCGCGACGCGGAAGCCGCGGCCGAGTTCCAGAAGCTGCTTGCCCTCCGCCCGGCCAGCCAGACGGTTCGCTACGATCTTGCCCTTGAGCAGTGGCGCTCGTCCGCGCAAATGGATCCCATCGCCACGCTCCAGCCGCTTCTCGACGCCCAGCCGCCGGACGCCAGCGCCCTGCGCCTGGCCGCGGCCATTCACGAATCGCGCAATGAGACGCCAAAAGCGGTGGAGCTTCTCCGCGAATCGATTCTTGCCGATCCGACGGACGAAGCAAGCTATCTCGACTTCGCCACTTTGGCCTTCACGCACGGCTCCTACGCGGTGGGCGTAGATATCGTCACCGCAGGGCTCACCCGCATTCCCAAATCGCCAGGACTTTATATGGCCAGAGGCGTGCTCTACGCGCAGAGCGGGGACTTCGATAACGCCATGGACGACTTCGAGCGCGCGCATGAGCTCGATCCAGCCCATTCCATGACCGCATCCGCCGAGGGCATCGCACTTTCGCAGCGGCACGATCAGAAGGCGGCGCTCGAAGATTTCCGGCGCCAGGTGCGCGAGCATCCCAGCGACCCGCTGGGCTACTATTTGCTGGCGGAGGCCCTCACCTGGGCGCCGGCCGAGGGCGATCAGCGCGAAAGCGGGAGCGAAGCGGAATCGATCGCCATGGCCGGCAAAGCCACGGAGCTCGATCCGCATCTCGTGCAGGCATGGGATCTGCTGGCCTCGGAATATCTGAACGTGGGCCAGATGCAGTTGGCCATCAAGGCTTCGCGCACGGCGCTGAGCATCGATGGCAAAGACCAGCAGGCGCTTTATACGCTGATTCTTGCGATGCGCAAAACCGGATCGCGAGCCGAACTGGAAAAACTGGTGCAGAATCTCACCGCGCTGCGCAGGGAAGAGGACGTGGAGAACAACCGCACCAAACGGTACGGAAGACTGGTAGAGGTTCCATAGCAGGCATTCTCAAGGGGTTCAGATTACCGCGCCAGGAAGTGAGAGCGCAGGGAGGAAAAATCGATGACCACACACAGTTTTTCTCGCCGCACATTTCTCGCCACCGTTGCGAGCGCAGCAGCAGCGCCGGCATTAGCCCGCGCCGGCGACGCCCTGGCCACGCTGGCTCCCAGCGCGCAGACCTCGGCGACAGAAGACTGGAAAGACGCAGGCGTGATCGATCTTTCCAAATCACCCTATGCAAAGTTGAAGACCGTTCCCATTCGCGCCGTGGTCATTGAAGAAGGATTCTGGTCCAAGCGCCGGCGGACCAACGTCGAGTCCAGCATCCCCTCCATGCACGACGAGCTCATCGCTCACGGCCGCATGAATAATTTCCTGCGTCTCATCGGCAAGTCTTCGGCGCCGCAAGTCGGCCCCGTCTATTCCGATTCCGACATCTACAAATGGACTGAAGCGGTGGGCTTTTGCCTGCAGTCCGGGGACCAGCCGGCGCTCCGCGAAACCACCAAGGCCATGATTGACGAGGTGGTGGCCAGCCAGGAGCCCGGCGGATATCTCAACACCTATTTCGTGGGCGACCGCAAGCCGCTGCGCATGTTGTATCCCACGCAGGAGACCGGGCACGAGCTTTACTGCATGGGCCATATGCTGCAGGCGTCCATCGCTTATTACCGCGCCACCGGCGACAGCGAGCTGCTGGACGCCGGCATCCGCTTCATCGACGACTTTCTTCTCCCCAGCTACGGGCCGGCTCCCAACCAGAAGGGAATCGTGGCCGGTCATCCTGAAATCGAAATGGCTCTCATCGAGCTATACCGGACAACCGGCAACCGGCGGTACCTTGATTTGGCCGGGTACATCCTTCACGGCGATCCCAGGATTCCGCTTCGCTCGCAGCAGATCGTCTACATGTTCTGCGGAATTCCTTTCACCTCGCGCACGCGGCTCGAAGGCCACGCGGTGCGCGCCATGTACGCCTGCTGCGGCGCGACCGACTACTATCTGGAGACCGGAGACGCCGCATATTGGCAGACGCTGAATAGGCTGTGGAACGATCTGACGCAGCACCAGATTTACGTCACCGGCGGCGTGGGGGCGCGGGAAGCCGGCGAAGCCTTCGGCGATCCGTACGAGCTGCCCAACGCCCGCGCTTATGGCGAAAGCTGCGCGGCCATCGGCAACATGATGTGGAACTGGCGCATGCTTGCCGCCTCGGGCGAGGCCCGCTTTGCCGATGTGGTCGAGCGCGCGCTTTACAACGGCATCAACTCGGGCATGTCGCTGGATGGGACCACCTACTGCTATCGCAACCCGCTGGCCTTCGATCCCACCGGCGACTCCGCCGATCGCCACACGCCGGAAGGCAAAATCCGCAACCCGTGGTACGACACCACCTGCTGCCCGCCCAACCTGGAGCGCACCTTTGCCTCGCTGCCCGGCTATTTCTACAGCACCAGCTCTGAAGGCGTCTACGTGCACCTCTACGACAACTCGACGATGAGCTGGCGCTTGCTGGATGGCAACGGCCTGCGCATTCAGCAGCGGACCAATTATCCCTGGGAAGGGGATGTGAAGCTCACGGTTACGCCTGCATCGCCCGCGGAATTCACCGTCTTTGTCCGCATTCCCGGCTGGTCTGCGCGCAATGCCGTCAAGGTCAACGGCAATTCTCTCGCCGGCGCGCAACCGGGCGAGTATCTTGCCATCCGCCGCCGCTGGTCGACCAATGACACCATCGATCTCAGCTTCGACATGAGCGTGCAGCCGCTCCGCGCTAATCCCGCAGTGAATGATGACCGCGGGCGGATCGCGTTTCAACGCGGTCCGATTGTCTTTTGCATGGAAAAACTCGATCAGCCCGACCAGGCGGGCAACATGAGCGAATACATCGCGCGCCCCGGCGTGGCGGGGAGTTCCGTTTTCAAAGCGGAGCTTCTGCAGGGCGTCATGGTCCTCGACCAACCGGGAATGGTTTCAGCACCGACGGTCAACCGCGGCCTCTATTTCCCGGTTACCGAGAGCGAACACCCTGACCAAACTCCCACCACGCTCAAGCTGATTCCGTATTATGCATGGGCCAACCGTGCGCCATCTTCGATGCAGGTATGGGTTCCATATACAAACGTGTAAAGAGGGTTCGAGGCGTGGATTCAGCAAAACACCAGTTGGAGAGGGGCAAAGGAAAGCGGGAATTCTTTGAACCAGAGCGCGGTGCGCAAACAAAAGCTATGCCTGGCGCAGGCGGAACTTTTCGGGCGCGCGGTTTATTTTCCGGCAGCGGCGCCATGTGCGGGCAGATCGGGACAGGCTTTGCCGTTGCACATCGCGCCAACAATTCCCTTGCCTTCGATGATGGTATAAATCCGGTCTACCGCCGGCAGTTTCAGTGTTTCCTTCACCCCGTCGGGCCAGTGAATCTCCGCGGTGCCCGCGTTGGTTGCATCGCCCAGCCCGAAATGCGGCCTGAAGTCGTTTGATGAAAGGTAGCTTCCCCCACTTAACACATCTTCCCGCTGCCGCATTCCGTTCGCCGTCAGATACACCGTAGTTCCCACCGCGTCACGCGGGCTTTTCGGCCCGCCGATCAGCTTCATCTCCACCCAATGGTGGTGGTCCGGGTTTACATTGCGCAGTAGAATCGGCACGCCGTCCATATTGTTGATTACCACGTCAATCTTGCCGTCGTTGAACAGATCGCCGAAGGCCGCACCGCGTCCCACGCTGACCACCGCCAGCCCGGTATTCTCGACCGCCGGAACCAGTGAAAACTCGCCGTTTTTGTCGTTGTGAAAGAGCAGCGGGCGCTGCGCATAACTCATGCCCCACTCGGGATGCTGATCGACCTGCGGGTAAACATGCCCGTTGATGATGAGCAGGTCTTTCCAGCCGTCATTGTCGTAATCGAGAAATCCGTCGCCGAAGCTGACAAAGGGGATGGTCGGAACGGCGATCCCGGCGCGATAGCTGACGTCGGTGAAATTCCCCTGTCCGTCATTTTTAAAGAGCACCGTGTAGTCGTCGGAGAATGTCGTGCTCACCACATCCAGGTGCCCGTTGTTCTCATAATCCCCCACCGCGAGCCCCATATTTGCAACTTCGCGGCCGCTCTCATTCAGCGCGAATCCGCTCAGGTAGCTGTCGTCCTCGAAGGTTCCGTTGCCCTTGTTGATGTAGAGATAATTGGGCGTGGAATCGTTGGCCACCAGCAGGTCCGGCTTGCCGTCATTGTTCACATCGGCAAAGAGCGCGTCCAGGCCGTAATAACCGTTGGGATCGTCAACACCGAGTTTCTTGCTCACATCGGTAAAGGTTCCATCGCCGTTGTTGTGAAAGAGATGATCGTGCTCGCCCTGCAGGCCGCGCGGGCCGCACATCACCGACGCGCCGCGATACTGGCAGAATGCATAGCCCACCGCCTTTGAGCCTGAGTACGGCGCATTGGCCAAGTCCAGATGCACATAGCCGTCGACAAACAGATCGAGATTGCCGTCGCCGTCGTAGTCGCCAAACGTCGCTCCGGCGGACCACCCGCCTACGGTGACACCCGCCTTTTCCGCCACGTCGGTAAAGGTGCCATCGTGATTGTTGCGGTAGAGCCGGTTCTGACCATAATTGGTCACGTAAAGGTCGGGCCAGCCGTCATTGTTAAAGTCGGCGACGGCGCAGCCATAGCCCCAGCGGTCGTTGGCCACCCCGGCCTTGGCAGTGACATCGGTAAAAGTGCCGTCATGGTTGTTATGGAAGAGGGCGGCATGGGGCGGCGTCTCTTTGCCTTCGAGCGCGTCGTAAGTCGAGCCATTGACGAGGTAAATGTCGAGCCAGCCGTCGTTGTCGTAGTCAATCAGGCATACGCCCGGGCCCTTGGCTTCGAGGATAAGCTTCTTGGCAGGCGTGCCGGCTTTATGGCGCCAGGAGGTAAGTCCCGCCTGTTTGGCAATGTCCTGGAAGATGATGGGGCCGTTCTTCACAAAGCCGCCGGCAGTGATGGGCCGATGTTGCGCGTCATAGACGGCCGCACCCTGGCTGCCTGTGGCCATGCCGCCCATCCCGCCCGCTTGCGTCTGCGCAGCACCCCTCGCCGGCGAAACCAGGAGCATGAAAAGCACACTGAAGCCGAGACCGCGGAACCCCAAGAACAGCACCCCCAATGATTGGTTGTGGACTATGGTATCAGCCGGAAGCGTGTCTTGCCATGATCGCGGCAACGGCCGCACTATCTCACTTCAAATAAGCCCGCACCAGGTCGATCAGGTCCTCGGCCAGCTCCGCCATCTGCTGGCCACCTTTCTCCGGCGTGGCAATGTGCAGCCGGATGTGGTCTTCAAGCACCTCGGCCATCAGGCTGTTGACGCCTCCGCGCACATTCGCCAGAAGCATCAGAATGTCCGCGCAATCGGTCTTCTCCACCAGCGATCGTTCGATCGCATCCACCTGGCCGCGAATCCTGCGAATCCGTGCCACCAGCTTCTGTTGTTCCTTGGTGCCGATCGTCATCTCCCATTTCCTTTGCTGCAGAATTTGTATTGACTATATCCCATGGGGGTATGGTATAAGAATCGTGGCAGCGCTTTCCGCGTAAGCGGGGGCATCGCGATACAACTATGAAATCCGAAACTGCGTTCGAACCTCCACGAACCTTCCACCCCATGGCGCTGAATGCGGCGCGATGGGCTTTCGGCAACTGGAGTGTTTTCCTGCGCTGTGACGGCGCGACTCGCGATTAGCCACTCAAATCGCCCGCTCGCCACTCGCAGTGCGCAACCCTGTTCGAGTGAGTGAGCAGAAACCACCTGGAATTCAAGCATAACCGGCGGCTCTACCCACCCCTCCTGATACCCAAGTCCGGCCAACCGCACCCTGGGAGCGAATTGGGGCACAATGCGTGCGCCCTCGCCCGCCCGTAGGATCCGCGTGTGCCGGAAGGAGGAGATCATGACCCAAATCATCCTCACTTTTCCTCTGCGCCGCACGGCCCCTTTGTCCTGTGTGTGGATCAAGACCAGCAATCCCGCGCAGCCGCTGGCCTGCCGGTGGGTTGCCGCACCGAAAAGCTCCGCCGAGGCAGAGTCTGCCTCGGCTGACAACCCTCTCAAGTACAAACGTAGCGCTTGAACACCTCGTGCGGCGAGACAATTCCGTTCCTTTAGCGCCAGACACGGGCGCAGCACACCTTCGGCGTATCCGGCGTTTTTCACGATTGAAATATTGAAACCATACTCTATTTGGGTGCACATCGTTTTCAGGAGAAATGGGGAAGTGAATCGAGCTCTCCGGAAGCCTTCAATCGGGATCGCCCTCTGTGCTCTCGCCATGCTTCCCACCTTGGCGATGGCGCAAACGCGTCCGCTTCCAGTGCTCTCCCTCCCGCAGCTAATCCGCATACCAATCCGCCGCAGTCGTCGTGGACAGAGGCGCCACATGCGCCTGGCTCCGATGCTCCCCAACTCCAGCCCGTCCCCGCGACGCAGCTCACCATGTTCCCCCACAGCGAGACCGCGCCCTACTGGATTTCCGGCCAGCTCAACGTGATCTCGCAGGCCAATCCGCGCTTCCACTCGCCCTACCATGGGCCGAACAGCTTTCGCAGCGTGCCGGCAGATAGAACCTCAATCCTCGACACGCTCTATCTCGGCTACCAGCCCGACCGCAACCTGCGTTACAACACGGATTTCATCGTGGACTTTGAAGAGACAGCCGGGCGCGGCCTGAGCAATGCGCTGGGGCTCGCGGGCTATACGAATCTGGACGTAGTCCGCAATCCCAACATCGGTTCCGTTCCTTATCTGGCCCGCGGCGAAATTCACCAGACCATCGGCCTGACCAGCAAAATGATGGAGTCCGATCGCAATCCCCTGTCGCTGGCTACGGAAGTCCCTGCCCGCCGCTTTGAAATTCGTATCGGAAAGATGAGCCTTCCCGACATCTTCGACGTCAACGAAGTCGCCAGCGACAGCCATCTGCAGTTCATGAACTGGACGGTTGACGATGACGGCGCCTGGGACTACGCCGCCGACACGCGCGGTTACACTGTCGGCGGCTCCGTCGAATACGACGCGCCTTCCTGGGCGTTTCGCTACGGCATCTTTGCCATGCCCACCGTAGCCAATGGCGAAACCCTCGACTGGGCCTTTTCGCGAGCCAACGGTCAGAACTGGGAACTCGACTGGCAGCGCTCCTTTCTTCGCGGACGACACGGCGCAACGCGCCTTCTCGGCTTTGCCAACCACGCCCACATGGGCAACTACCGCCAGGCCGTTGAGCACTACACCCAGGGCATCACTCCTACCCCTGAAATCACCTCCGTCGAACGCTTCGGCACCGTCAAATACGGACTGGAGTGGGATAACGAGCAGGACATCACCGACAATTTCCGCATCGCCAGCCGTTTCGGGTGGAATGACGATCAGGAGGAGTCCTTCGCCTACACCGAGGTGGGCCAAACAGTTTTGCTGGCCGCCGACTACTACGGAGGTCACTGGCATCGCGCGCAGGACAAAATCGGCACAGCCTTCGTCAGCAACGCCATCAATAAGGATCACCAGAACTATTTGAAATACGGCGGCGTCGGTTTCATCCTCGGCGACGGCCATCTTAACTATGGCCGTGAGAACATCGTCGAGAGCTACTACAACCTGCACGCCTGGCGCGGGCTTTTCTACGCGCTCGATGTGCAACACGTCGACAACCCCGGCTATAACCGCGACCGCGGCCCGGTCTGGGTCTTCTCCCTGCGCAGCCACATCGATTTCTAAACATTTTCGGCGCTGCGATATGGGGACTCGGGATCTGGCGCAAGGCAATTCCGTCGCGGTTATTCGGAATGTCTCCATGTAAATCTTCGAAAATACGCTAATAGCGGCCGATATGCGGCCGCGAAGGGCCAATTGCCATAGGCGATCCTTGCCATTGTCGACTCATTCTTCCTTCAAAAATGACTGAAATGATCATTTTTGTGGACATTTTGATCAAATTGGTCTAATGTTGCAATTCATAAGCGGGGTGGGCCCTCTCAGCAGTCCTTTTAAGCTCCGCAGTCTTCAGTTTGTAAACTTCAGGATTCCCAACTAACACAAGGAAGGCCAATATGCGACGCAACTTCTTCAGGTCACTCTCGGCTGCGGCGTGCGCCCTGGTTCTCAGCGTGGGAATTTCGTACGCACAGAACGACAATGGCTCGATCAATGGCGTAGTCAGCGACACCAGCGGCGCGGTGATTCCAAACGCCACCGTCACCGCGACCAACACAGGGACGAGCGTGGCCACGCGCGCCACGACCAATGCGGAAGGTGTCTACCACATCCAGTTCCTGCCGCCCGGACAGTATCAGCTAAGCGTGGAGGCGAGTGGATTCACCACCGCCAAGGTGCCTCCATTCAATCTAGAAGTTCTGCAGACGGCGCAATTCAACGTGACCATGCATGTGGGCAGCGCGACGACGTCAGTGAGCGTGTCGGCCGCGGCGCCGATTCTGGATACCAACAACATTACCCAAAGCGGCACGTTCACCGCCAACACCATCAAGAACCTGCCCCTGAACGGGCTGGATTTTTCCGCGCTAACTTTATACGTGCCGGGGTCTGTGAACACAACCGGCACCTCGGGCATGACGAGTTCCGAACGCAGTCAATCCTGGACCGACTTGCCGAACGTGAACGGCAACCGTGCGCAGGCGAACAATTACACCCTCGATGGCATTGATATAAATGAGGACTACAACAACCTGATTTCCTACAGTCCGGCACCCGACGCCCTTCAGGAAGTGAAAGTGCTCACGGCCGATGCGCCTACCGAATTTGGCAACGTGAACGGAGCGGGGGTGGTGAGCGTCCTTAAGAGCGGGACGAATCAGTTTCATGGTTCGGCCTACGGCTATGTGCAGGATTACAGGTTTAACGCGAATTCTTACACCAACGACCAAAAGGGGCTCCCTATCAACCCGTATTCCTTTGCTCAGTTCGGGGGAACACTGGGCGGACCGATCCTGCACAATAAGCTGTTCTTCTTTGTGGACTATCTGGGTGCGCGCCAGCACACAGGCGGCTACGGGCTGGCCAGTGTGATTCCCGACGCCATGCGCAATGGAGATTTCTCTGCACTGCTCGCGGCGAGCACTCCGATTCAACTCTACGACCCGGAGAACAACTTTGCGCCCTATAACAACGACCAGGGCATTCCCATCGTGAACCCGGTAGCGAAGTTTCTCTTCGCGCACCCGCAATATTATCCCGATTGCGGTGGGGACAACCCGGCCGTTCCCACCGGCGGAAAGTGCCTGACGCCCTCCGACGGCATCGCGCAGGATAATTACACAGCGCCCTCCAAGAGTTACACAGTCAACAACCAGGGTGACATCAAGATCGAATACGATATGAACTCCAAAGACAAACTGACGGGGTTCTACTCGATGTCCACGGCGTACAACGGACAAACCGCGGTGCTGGCAATCAGCTTCCCGGGAATCAATCTTTTCCCGACCTGGCTGATGGGGGCCAACTGGATTCACACCTTTTCGCCTTCGCTGGTGAATTCGGCACGCATCGGCTTTACGCGCACGAAGTGGGATGAGGGGTTGCCGACGGATCCGACCGGGTATTTTGGCACGTCGGGCAATTCGAAGGTTGGAATCAGCTTTGCCAACCAGGCATACGATGGCTTCACCAACCAGGGGATCAGCGGCGACATCAGCAGCGTGGGGACTTCAGCTTACAACGGAAACAACCTGATCGATAACACCTACAGTTATCTGGATGACCTGACCTGGCAGCACGGCAAGCACTTCATCAGTGTGGGCGTCAGCGCGATCCGGTATCAAAACAACTATCCCACCGGCAATAACGACGGTTATCTGGGTTCTCTGAATTATTCGGGCAACTTTACGGCCGACCCATCGGCTCCCAATGGCACAGGATATGGCGCGGCGGACTTTGTGCTGGACCGCGTGCAGTCAGCCGGCGTGACACTGGGTAGCATCAACGTGGGTCAGCGGCAATGGCGCGTGGCGGAGTATGCGCAGGACGACTTCAAGCTGTTTCCGAATCTGACTCTGATCGCCGGTCTTCGCTACGAGTACGACGAGCCGTGGATCGAGCAGAATAACAAAACCGGAAACGTGGATATTGCCACCGGGCAGATTCTCTATGCGGGGAGCATTCCCGTGGGCGCGCCTCCCGGATCGGGGTTGTGCAGCAACCTGGCCTGCTATCAGCCGAACTACAGGCAGTGGATGCCGCATGTAGGATTCGCCTACCAGCCGAAGAGCCGCTTCGTGATCCGCGGCGGCTATGGCGCGACCAGCTTCTTTGAAGGCAATTCGTTTAATCAGCGGCTGACGTCGATCACACCATTCATTCAGGCGGTGAATGTCTCGGTGCCGTCGCCTGCGCCAGGCGCGGTCACCGTGCCGCGCACCGCGGAAGAAGGATTCACCGGTGGAACGACCCAGTATGGGGGGACGTTCAATGTGTATCCGCAAAACATTCAGCCGGCGTATGTGCAGGAATGGAATTTGACAGCTGAATACGAACTGACCAATACCGCTTCGTTGCAGGCCGGCTACGTGGGCGAAATGGGGCAGCACATCGAGGACTACGGCAACCTGAATCAGTACCTGGTGAACGGCGACGAAACATCGGCGCCCTATTACAACAACAAATACCTGGGCGTGAACGGCGTTGATTCGGCACTCGGCATCGGCCCCAATTCGCTGCTGATCACCGAGTCGCGGGCGATGATGAATTACAACGCGCTGCAGGCGATCCTGCGGCAGCGGCTGCACGACGGACTGGAGTTCACCTTCAACTACACTTACGGCCGGGCCATGACCAACAGCTTTGGCAATTACGCCCTGGATGTGAACGGCTATAACGGCGCATTCGAGAACTATTACAACAGCCATGCGGACTACGGCCCGGCGGGCTACGACGTGCGTCAGGACATCTCCGCTACCGGCGTTTATGCGCTGCCGGTGGGCCGCGGGCAGGAATATCTTCCCAATGCCAACCGGGTCGTCGATGAGGCGCTGGGTGGCTGGAGGTTGTCGACGGCGACGGTGTTCTATTCGGGCTTCCCGGAGAGCATTACGGGCGGCTCGAACAACTCGAACAGTTATGGAACCAACCGCGCGAATCAGTACCGGCCGATGCGGGTAGTGAATCGGAGCACGATGAACTGGTTCGGGACCGATCCTTCTGCACAGGCGTGCACCACGGCGGGAGTCGATAACGGAGTTTGCGCGTTTGGTGTTCCCGCGAACAGCGTTTTTGGGGATTCGAGCAACGGCGCGGTGCGCGGGCCGGGATT
>JASHOY010000141.1 GCA_030038435.1 Acidobacteriaceae bacterium
CCGCGACGCGCCGGCAGGCAGTGCATGAAAACCGCATGGGAAGGGGCCTTCGCCATCAGCGCTTCGTTCACCTGGAAAGGCCGGAAAATTGGCGCGCGCTTGGTCGACTCGTGCTCAAAACCCATGCTCACGCACACGTCGGTATAAACCGCGTCGGCGCCTTCCACTGCGACCTGCGGATCCTGCAGCAGGCGCACTTCGCAGCCGTTGGCCTGCGCCATCTCGCGCGCAATGGTCACAATTTCAATGTCCGGTGAGTAGCCGCGGGGCGTGGCGATGGTCACGTTGGCGCCCAGTTGTGCGCCAGTCAGCATCAGCGAATGGCACACGTTGTTGCCGTCGCCCACGTAGGTAAAATTGAGTCCCCTGGCCGTGCCGAAATGCTCCTCGATGGTCATGAAATCGCCCAGGGCCTGGCAGGGGTGCTCAAAATCGGAAAGAGCGTTGACCACCGGTACGCATGAATTCGCGGCCATCTCCGTGATGGTGTCGTGGGCGTAGGTGCGCAGCACAATCACGTCCACCCAGCGCTCCAGGTTGCGCGCCACGTCGGCGATAGTCTCGCGCTCGCCCAGCGGCGAGTTGGTCTGATCGACGAAGATCGCGTTGCCGCCCAGGGTGTTGATGCCGGCCTCAAAGCTGAGCCGCGTGCGAAGGCTCGCCTTTTCGAACATCAGCACCATCTGCTTGCCGTCGAGCGCGTGACGATACTGGCGCGGACTACGCTTGACTTCGTGGCCCAGCTTGAGGATCGCGCGCACTTCTGCGCTCGACAAATCTGAGATCGAACAAAGGTCTTCGCCATTCAGCCGCGCGGCTGCGGCCAGAATGTCCGCGTCTTCATGCACGGAAAGCGGCGCCGGCGCGCGTTCAAGGGTTCTGCTAGCCATGAGTATGTCCTCCCTGCGAGCGCGCCGCGGCACTGGCGGCGTGCTCCGTGAAGATTTCGTCCAGCGCGGCAATGGCAGTATCCACATGCTCGCGCTCAAGGATGTAAGGCGGCAGGAAACGTAGCACCGTGTCGCTGGTGCAGTTAATCAGAATGTTCCGCTTCATCATCTCGCCAACCATTGCTTTGGCAAGATCGGCGGAATCAAGTTCTGCGGCAACCATCAAGCCCTTACCCCGCACGTCGATGACTGCCTCATGCCGCGCAGCGAGCTGCCGCAGTCGCTGCTGGAAATAGTCGCCAACTTGGGTCGCGTGGGCGAGCAGCCCTTCCTTCTCCATCGCGTCGATCACGGCAACAGCCACCGCACAAGCCAGCGGCCCTCCGCCAAAGGTGGTGCCGTGCATGCCTGCGTGCATCACGCGCGCCACTTCTTCGCTGCAAAGCACCGCGCCCAGCGGAATCCCGCCCGCAAGGGGTTTCGCCAGAGTCGTTACGTCCGGCTGAACGCCGTAATGCTGGTAGGCGCACCACTTGCCGGTACGTCCCATGCCCGCCTGAATCTCATCTGCGATAAGCAGCGCGCCGGTCGAGTCAGCGAGTTGGCGCGCCTCGGTAAAAAACTCTTGGGTTAGAGGACGAACGCCGCCTTCGCCCTGGATGGCTTCGACGAGAATCGCGCAAACTTCGCTGGAAAACTTCGCGCGCAAATCGGCCACGTCATTGAAGCGCACAAAATCCACGCCTGGAACCACCGGCGCGAACGGCTCGCGATATTTCTCCTTGTACGTTGTCGACACCGATCCAAAGGTGCGGCCATGAAAGCTTTGTTCGAGAGCGAGAAATTTGGTTCCCAGCTTTGCACCTTCGCTGCGCCGCAGCCCGGCATACGCGCGCGCCAGTTTCAGCGCGCCTTCCCAGGCCTCGGTCCCGCTGTTACAAAAGAAGACGCGCTCCAGCCCGGTCCGCTCGGTCAGCCGAACCGCAAGTTCCGCCTGGCCCTGGTGATAATACAAGTTTGAAATGTGGATCAGCGCGCGGCTTTGGCGCGCAATTGTCTCCACGATCGCCGGATGCCCGTAGCCCAGCGCATTGACGCCGATGCCGCTGAGCAGGTCCAGGTATCGCTCGCCTCTCTCGTCGATCAGGTGTACGCCTTCGCCGCCCGTGAAGAAGATGGGGCTGCGGTCGTAGGTGGAAAGCAGCAGCCGCGCCTCCGCGGCCCGAACCTCTTCGAGTTTCATCGTCTCTGTTGACCTCCTCATGCCACCATCACTTCGGTGCCGTGCGCCACCCGCGAGCTGCACAGATCCGGCAGCACGCCGGCGGCTTCCGCGGGCAAAATCCTTACGCGCTTCACGCCATTCAGCAGCGCTTCGCGGCATGCACCCAGCTTGGGCAGCATCCCGCCAGAAATCACCGCGCTCTTCGCCATCTCCGCAATCTGGTCGATGGAGAGCCAGCGCAGCACATCACCGTTAGCATCTTTGACGCCGGGGACGTCGGTAAGGAAGACCAGCGCGTCGGCCCTGCAGGCAATCGCGCATGCCGCCGCCATCTCGTCGGCGTTGACGTTGTAATACTCGCCGTCAAATCCCAGAGCCATTGATGAAAGCACCGGCACGCCGTTCAATTGCCAGATGGCCTCAAGCCATCGCGGATCGCTCGAGGCAATCTCGCCCACAAATCCAAGATCGGGGGCAGTGCGTTTCTTGCGCGCGCGGAACAGCAGCCCGTCCCCCCCGGAAAGGCCCACTGCGGGCTGGCCCAGCGCGCCCAGCGCGGCAACGAGGCTCTTATTCACACGGCCGGCAAAAACCATCAACGCCACGTCGCGGGTCTCCGCGTCGGTCACGCGCAGGCCGTCAATAAACTCGCTTTGCTTCCCCAGCGCTTTCAGGGTACGCGTCAATTGCACCCCGCCGCCATGCACAATCGCCACCTGGTTGCCGTCGCGCGCCAGATCAACAATGGCGCGCGTGCAGCCGGCCAGAAGCATGGGATTCTCCAGGCCCGCTCCACCGAGTTTCACAACGTACTTCATGCGAGCCCCTCCGCCTCATTCCAGCCCAGCATCACGTTCATGTTCTGCACGGCCTGCGACGACGCGCCTTTCAGCAGATTATCCAGGCAACTGACGATCACTGCCCGCCGCCCATCGGCGGAAAGATGGAAGCCAATGTCGGCATAATTGGTCCGCGCCACATATTGAATCTGCGGCAGCGTCTTGCCATACAACCGCACCATCGGACTAGCGGCAAAAAAGTCCTGGTATACCCGCGCCACGCTCTCCTGGGTTTGCGGGGCAAGGAAACGCACATAGATTGTGGAGAGGATTCCGCGCGGAATGGGCAGCAAATGCGGGGTGAAGACAATCTGCTCTGCCGTCACCCCGATCTGCTCCAGCAACTCTCCGGTGTGGCGATGCCCAAAAACACCGT
>JASHOY010000142.1 GCA_030038435.1 Acidobacteriaceae bacterium
AGCCGGTTATGGTTAAATTTCCAGCCAATGTACTGGCCATCGCCAGCACCAGCCAGCCGTTATGCGCATCGTGAAAACCCGCTGCCAGCGGTTTGAGCAACATCACCGCCGGCACGTTGCTGACCAAATTTGAAAGCGCCGCTGTAACCACCGTCAGCATGCCTGCATTTTGCATGTTCAGGCGGTCTGCGGCGGCTAAAAGATAGTGCGTCAATCCCGCACTCTCTGCTCCGCCAACAATGAGAAAAAGTCCTACGAAAAATACCAGTACGCCCCAATCCACTTCGTCGTAGATGAGCCGCGGCTCGCGGGTGCGCGTAATGAGCATCAGCGCGGCACCCAAGGCGGCCGTCATGGGAGGCGAAAAACCAGCAAGAAAACCAGCCAGCACCAAAGCGATCACAATCGCAGATTTGCGTAGCTCGCGCCACGCGATGCGCGGCGTTTCGCCGGAGTGTTCCTTCGGCTCCTCGGGCATGGCAGGACCAAAAATCACTCGAATGATCAGCCAGTCGAGGATCATCCCGATCAGCGCCACCGGCCCAAGCCGTTCGAGAAACGCCGGATAGCCGATTCCGGAATACGAGCCAATGAGCATGTTTTGCGGATTGCCGGTGATCGTAGCCACGCTGCCGATATTTGAAGCGGTCGCCACCGCCAGTAGATAGGGCAGTGGCTTGATTCCCATGCGCCGCGCCGCCTTGAGCGTTAGCGGAACCATGGCCAGGCAGACAATGTCGTTGACAAAAAATGCCGACAGGGCGCCGGTGAGAAAGATAATGGCCGGCAGCAGATAACCGGGCTGCAGGTGGGCCACTGCCAGACCAGCAATCCAGTCAAAGAATCCGGCCAGGTGCAGGCACCCCACTACCAGCATCATCGAGAAGAGCAGCACAAGCGTGCCAAAATCGATGAAGGACACCGCCTCGGCGGCTGTGACTGCACCGAACGCGACCATGAGCACGGCCCCGATGATGCCCATACCCGGCCGGTCAATTTTCATGCCGGGCAGTTTGCCCAGCGCGAAGACCACGTAGCTGACAGCAAATACGATGTACGCGGCTGCGATCTGCCAGTTGGCGAGGTGTCCGGGTGCAGCCGACTGCGCGGCCCGCAAAAGCTCGGGCATGCCCATGATGGCAGTGTACGCGACGGGAGCTATAAGATAGCCCGAACTACGCCGCCGTCCACGCGCAAGGCGGCGCCGTTGGTAGCTGACGACGGCTCGCCGGCAACGTAAGTTACCAGCGCGGCGACTTCGTCGACCGTCGCAAAACGCTTCAACAGCGACGAAGGGCGGGCATGTTCAAAGAATTCCTCTTCGACTTCTGACTTGCTCTTTCTCTGCTGGCCGGCCATGGATTCGAGGAATTTGCCTACGCCTTCCGACGCCGTCGGTCCCGCCAATATGCTGTTCGCAGTGACGCCCGTTCCCGCCACGCTCTCTGCGATGCCACGCGCGATGGCCACTTGCGCGGTCTTGGTCATTCCGTAATGCACCATTTCCACCGGGATCTGCACCGCCGATTCGCTCGAAATGAAGATGATTCGGCCCCAGTCCTTTTTCAGCATCCCGGGCAGATAGTGTCGTGACAGGCGCACCCCGCTCATCACGTTCACCTCGAAGAATCGGTGCCACTCCGCGTCGTCGATTTCGCCAAAGGACTTGACATCGAAGATGCCCACGTTGTTTACCAGCACGTCAACCGCGGACAGTGCGGCAACCACTTTCCCCGCACCCTCGGAACTGGAAAAATCCGCCGCGATGCCGTCGACCTTGGCCGCAGAATTCTCCGAGCGTATTGCCACCAGCGCAGCATCCACGCGCTCCTGGGTTCGTCCATTGACGTAAACGTGTGCGCCCTCGCGAGCCAGCGCCCGCGCAATTCCCAGGCCGATTCCCGCCGTCGATCCTGTCACCAAGGCAGTTTTTCCGCCAAGTTTCAGGTCCATCGCGCTCCTCCCAAAAAAGACTCAGCCGCTTTGATTCGGGAGCGGCGCAATGGATTCCATGGATTGGGGAACACAGGTGGGATTGGCCTGCCAACCGCACGGCAAAAGCTGACGCCAGACCGTGATGCAAATACAAAGCGCATCAACTCTCCCGCGGGACCGCAATCAAAGGTGTAGGAGCATGTGCGCACCATCTCGCGCGTACCACGCTCTCCGAAGCGGTGTTCCGCTGGCTGCTTATTCGGCCGCCACTGGCTCAATAGAAGCGAAGCGCCCCTTGTTGCCTCGATCACTGAACTTGACGCGCCCAGTCACCTTGGCAAACAGGGTGTCGTCTGAGCCGATCCCCACGTTGGGGCCCGGCTTGATGCGCGTGCCACGCTGCCGCACGATGATCGAGCCGCCGCTGATCACCTGTCCCGCGAAGGCCTTCACGCCCAAGCGCTGTGCATTGGAATCACGTCCGTTGGTGGAGCTGCCTCCACCCTTCTTATGTGCCATTGCCGAATCCTCATTTGGGCCGTCGGCTTTCCGCCAGACAGCGTATATCGCAACGCTCCCATTCCCGCGCATTCCTAATGAAAGCTGAAGGTCAAGAGCTCAAAAATCGTGGCGCGTCTCAGAATTGCCGCTCGCCCTAGCTGGCCGCCGTCTCCGCATAGGTGATGCCGTCGGCCACAATCGTCTTGATGCGCACTTCGGTCAAATTCTGCCGGTGTCCACGAAGCTTCTTGTACTGCTTCTTCCGCTTGAGATGAAAGACCAGCACCTTGTCGCCGCGACCTTCGCCCAATACTTCCGCGGTGACCTTGGCGCTCGAGGGCTTGGCAAGCTTCCCCGGTTCGCCTGAAACCGCCAGCACTTCGCTGAACTCTACTTCCCGGTTCTCTGATGACTTAACGGTCTCGATCTTCAGCACGTCGCCGGGCGTCACCCGGTATTGCTTGCCTCCGGCACGAATCACTGCGTACATAACAAATCCTCCAGCGCTGCACATCCGAGCGCGACCATTATTCGTGTGCTTCGATTGGGGCGGATACAGACTGCGACTGCATCGGAAGCGGGCCGCACATCCGCCGCTCACGGCGGTGAACCCGACACCATTCTGCGCCCCCGACCGGCGGGACCACAGCGCCAAACCATTTGATTTTATCGTCTACCGACGATCCAGGTCAATTTGCAATCCTGACTCGGTTCTGGCATCCTCGGGGGATACCCTCGTTCCCTCATTCGGACCGTCATTATTAGGAAAACTCTCCTGCTGACTCGCTATGGATCCCCTAAGCTCCGCCGCGATCTCGTGGATTGTCGGACAGACCTTGACCAAGGCTGCCGATGCCCTGCGCGGTTCCGATGTGGAGCGGGATCTGGACCGCGAATTGAACGAATGGCAGGAGCAGGTTTCGGGTTCATGTAAGGCGACGCTGACAAACATCTTTTCGATTACCTCCGTCACCGAAGCCGATAGCCCGCATCTCCTCCGACTTCGGGAGCAGCTCGCTGAAAATCAAATTCCAGCCGTCGAAACCTTCACCAGAGCACTCGTCGAGAGTTGGGAGCGGGTGCATAGGCAGTCTGAAGTGCAGCCGTTTTTTGCCGCGGAACTGCCCCAAGTCAAGCCTCAGCTGCAAAACCTGGCGAAGCGGTTCGCTCGGGTATGCCAGACGAACCAGAAGCTGCTTTTCCCGAAGCTTTACGAAGTCATGCAAAGGCTTGATGAGAACCGGCGTGAAGACCGACAAGCGCAGCGCAAACTTATGCAAATGGTCCAGGACCTCTGGGCCGCGCAAAAGCGTAAGCAAATTGAGGACAGCGACTCAAATTTGCAGTATCCCGCCAGCTTCCTATGGCAACCGACTTGGGAACCACGAGAGGCCGTGGAGGGCGCAAATGCTTGCATCGAAGAAGAGGCATCACTTGACGAACTGGCACCCAAGATACCGATTCTCGTGACCTTTGCTGACAAGCTTTCAACCAGTTGGCAGGACCCGAAACTCGCCTCCATCGCAATTTGGGACAGCAAAGCGGCGATCTCCCGGCCGGTCTACCCAACACTCCCGCGTGCTTTGCACGGCAAAGGCCGCGACATGGCGCAACAGAACGACGCCTGGAGCCGATGTTCTCTCTGCATCCCGAGTTACAGCCTGCCGGTAGAGTGGCGCGTTGAGAGCTATGTGTACTGGCCGCCCTGGAAGGAAGCCAAGAGGCGCGTTGTTCAATCATTCCTGGAAAAGTGCCGCGGCAGGCAAGTTCGCGGTCTTGTCATCTCCGTACGGCGGGATTCCAATGGTCCGGTGGTGCTCGTGCACTCAACAGATTACGACGATTTCCTGCGGCGGAGCTGGTCCTATTACAAGGGGCTGGAAGCTGCACTAACCATGGGCGAGTACTACAAATGGAAGACGAGCCGCAGGTCAGAGTCCGCGCTGGAACTTCTTGCCGGGAATCTTGCGAAAAGCGGAGAAATCCTCAAGCTTATCCCGCGGCACTACCAAGATCTGTTTGGGGGCCGCAAAATCCAGAAGCAGGATATTCATTTCATGCTGACGGGAATCATGCAACGCGAGCAGGAAAGCATCAAACGGCACGAAAGGCCGGCTGCCGGCCACCGTGGCGCCGACAGGTCCGGACCGGCATCTGCGGCCCGGGCTCCGATCCGGCCAGCGAGGCCCGAAGTGCCTGGCGCGCGTACCTGATCCGCAGAGATTCTCGCCCGCTATACTTGCCCTATGCAGCCCGTTAGCATCGTGGCCACGGTCCTGAATGAAAAGCAGGACATTGGCCGCATGGTCTCGAGCCTTCTTGCCCAGGAACCACCGGCCGCCGAGGTGGTCATCGTCGACGGCGGCTCCTCTGACGGCACCTGGGAGTGGCTGGTCGCGGCGCAGGTCTCCGGATCCACCACCGCCAACCGCCTGGTTGCGATCCGCGATGAGTCCTGCAGCCTCAAATTCTCTCCCGGACCTGTCTCCCGCGGGCGCAACGTCGCCATCACCGCCGCACAATCGGAAATCATCGCCACCGCCGATGCCGGCTGCACCTATGCTCCCAACTGGCTCGCCAACTTGACCGGGCCGCTGGCGGCCGGCCACGCCCGTTACGCCCTCGGCGGCACCTGTCTTGATCCCGACGACTACACCGTCTGGGACGCGGCATCGGCCCCGTTTTTCAGCATCAAGCTGGAGGCCACGGAGCCCACAAAATCCTGCACCGCGCGCTCCATGGCCTTTACCCGCGAACTCTGGCGGGAGATCGGTGGCTTTCCCGAGAACGTTCTGGTGGGCGAAGACACGCTCTTTGACCTCGAAGCCCGCCGTCGTACCCGGCCCTGCTTCGCCCGCGAAGCCAAGGCCCTCTATCATCCGCGAAATACTCTCCACTCAGCCGCGCATCAACTGGCTCGCTATGCCATCAGCGACGGGCAGGCCGGCGTGCGCTGGGCGCGCTTATTCCGTAATGGCGCTCGCTGCCTCGCCGAACTTGCCGCCTTCGCCACTTTACCCTGGACCTGGATTCCGCTCGCCTTGATCTTCTTGCTCGAATGCTGGTTCGCATTCAAACGGGATTGGCGATTTCTGCCGCGCTTCGGAGTGAAAGCCATATTCGCCCGCTTCGCATTCTCCGTCGCCGTTCCCTGGATCGTTGCCCTGAATCAGATTCGCGGACAATTCTCCACAGCACGGCTGACCAACAAGCAGAATGCATGATGGGCCAAAGCTGATCGGCAAAGTCATTGGCAACCCCGGTGCGCAGTTCCCGCCGCCTGCCTGAATCTAACCCCGTTGCGGGGCCGTAAAGGTGAAGCCGAACGCTCATTCGCCGTAAAATGACTGCTACGGGCACGTGCAAGCGGCAGGCTGACATGAATAACCGCGACATCACAATTTCTCCCGGCGCTCGCCTTCGCACCGCAATGCTGCTGGCGGTTGGCGCCGACGTGTTGGAGATGATCATCCTCCCGTTCTTTGTCGAAGGATTCGATTCTCCAGCCGCCGATCTGCTGGACCTTTGCGTAGGCGGAGCGCTTACCTGGCTGCTGGGCTGGCATTGGGAATTTGCGCCGTCTTTTCTCGCCAAGCTCGTCCCCGGCGCCGATCTGGCCCCGCTCTGGACGCTGGCCGTGGCTAACGTGTATCGCAAATCGAGGCAAATCCGGGAACCCGGCGAAGAACCGCGAGTAGAGCGCCATGTCGGTAGCGGTGAGGCTCATCCACGTCGCTCTTAGCGGCGACCGGCGGCATTGAGCTGTGGTAACACGGGTGCGTTCAGGCGCAACCGACCGTATACTCAACAGAAGAGCATGACCAATCGCCTCGACACCATTCTGGCCGCCACTCGCACCACCATATCCGCCAGCAAGAGCCATACGCCACTGGCGGAACTCGAGCGCTGCGCCGCCCTGCACCGTCCGCGGGGCTGGGCGGAAGCTCTGCGGCGCCACGCAGCCAAAGGGCCTGCAATCATTGCCGAGATTAAAAAAGCATCGCCGTCAAAAGGCCTGATCCGCGCTGATTTTCAGGTGGAGTGGCTGGCCCGCCGTTATCGTGCCGGTGGCGCCGCCGCGCTCTCCATCCTCACCGACGAACCCTATTTCCAGGGCAGCCTTCGCAACCTGGAGCTTGCCTCGGATTCCACTCCGCTGCCTTGCCTGCGCAAGGATTTTGTCGTCGATGAGTACCAGGTGGTCGAGGCCCGCGCTCACCGCGGGGATGCCATCCTGCTCATCGTTGCCGCCCTCACCGACGGCGAACTCCGCCACTTCGCCGAGGTTGCCCACGGCTTCTCCCTTGATGTTCTCGTAGAGGTGCACTCGGCCAACGAGCTGGACCGCGCCCTCGATGCACTCGGCTCGACCGGCGCCGATGCCATCGGTGTCAACAACCGCGATCTGCGAACTTTCGAGGTGACGCAGCAAACCTCGCTGGCGCTGGTCGACGGCATCCCCGCCGGTCCCGTGCGCGTCACCGAAAGTGGCATTTCCACCGCCGAAGACCTTGTCCGCCTGCGCAATGCCGGCTTCGATGCGTTTCTCATTGGCGAGAGTCTCATGCGCCAGGCCGATCCCGGCGCAGCGCTGGCTGAACTGCTCGCCGGCTCCGCGGTGACGCGATGAGCCTGTGGATCAAAATCTGCGGCAACACTTCACTTGCCGACGCTCGACTGGCTATCGACTCCGGCGCAAACGCGGTGGGTTTCGTCTTCGCGCCAAGCCCGAGGCAGGTTACGCCCGAGCAGGTTGCGGCCATTATCCCAGCGCTGCCGGATTTCGCGGAAAAAATCGGCGTCTTCGCCGAGGCCGATTTCGACGAGATTTCCGCGGTGGCTCGCAGCTCCGCGCTGACCGGCGTGCAACTGCACTTTGACGCGCCGCTAGAACTCACCGCCCGGCTTCGCAATTCGCTGGGCAGCGAATTGCGCATTCTCCGCGTGCTGCGCATCGGTCATGACAACCGGGGTGAATTGTTTGCCTTCACCGCCGATCCGAATGCTGACGCCACCCTGGTCGATTCCTGCTCCAAAACAGGGGCCGGAGGCACCGGCGTCACCTTTGACTGGACCCTCGCCGCCAAAACCGTCTTTCGCGACGCCAAGGCGAACAGATGCATCGCTGCCGGCGGGCTCAATGCGGTTAACGTGGCCGAGGCGATTACCACCCTGCGGCCTTGGGGCGTGGATGTTGCTTCAGGTGTCGAGTCCGTTCCGGGGAAAAAAGATCCGGAGCGATTGCGCGCTTTCATCGCCACAGCACGCCAGGCAGACAGCGAATTAGAAACCCGGCCAGCGTCCGCGTTCCGGCACTGAACGCTTCAGTCTGCCCGATCTCTGCTGGCGGGCGTAAGCCTCCGCAACAAGAACTCCTGTACGATTCCGTTCACCATCCTGCCGCCGGTGGTGATACCGGCATTGACAAACACAAGCTTCGCCCCGCGATTCGTCTCCGGATAATATGCATTCGAAATGGAGCCGGAGATCAGATCTCCGCCCACGCTGGAAAAATTCGGCTGCCAGTGCCCGTTGTCGCCTTTGCAGATGAACGGACTTGATAGTGCGTGTATCAGGCGCGATCGGGTTGTGCCTTCACCCTGATAGAAGTATCGCGGATCCTGGTGCAGAAGCGAAGGCAGAATAGCGCCTCCAAACATGATGTCAGTGAACCCGTTGGCATAGAGCGCGCCGAGGCGCTGTCCAAAACCTGCTGCGCCTTCGCCATAATTCGGCGTTGCGCCTTCCTGGTCCAGTCCGGCAACAAATCCAGCTCCCAGAAAAGTGACCGGATCGGTCTCGGCGCGCCACGCCAATTTGAATTTAAGCTTCGTGGTCAGGGGCGCCGGATGGTGGTCGTACACGACGTAAAAGTTGGGAACGAAGCCGAGCACGCGCTGCTGCTCTTCCATGTGCACCTGCTCGGTGGCAAGCTGCACATCGGACGACGCTGCAGAGACTGTAATCGATGTCGCGCCGCCGGCGAGCTTCAATTCGCCGCCGGTGAGAATTTCAAATTGGCCGGGGTTCAGCACAATCGCCGGCGACGTCCAGCTTACGAAATGATCGGCGCTGATGGTGACGTGATAAGGCACTCCCGGCTTTAGATTGCTGAACGCGAAGCCTCCATCGCCGTTCGCAATTGTGCTCTGTGTGTCGGCAGGCGCAGGTCCATCAAGCTCCACACGCGCGCTGGGAACGATCTCACTCTCAGTGTCGACAACTGTGCCGCTGATGGTCGCCGACTGAGCGCTATTGGCGGCTGACTGCGCGCCGCGCGCCGGCACTTGCTGTCCCCAACCCGAAGTGCAGACAACTATACCGAGGATGACAAAAAGGACGAATGATCTCCTACCCATGACAGAGGCGCTCCCGGCTTGAAGAGTGCAACGGCTGTATCGAAGGGACGGGAAACCGCGGTGCCCCTCGTTAGCCGAATAGAAATCCGAATGGATTTCAATTGTGGCAATGAGATGTTCCAGAATGCGGCTGGGATTCGAGAAACTGCGCCGATTGGACATCAGAAATCCATGAGATTCGGCGAGATTATTTGAAGATTTTCCAGGCGCGAATGCATCTCGGCCGCCGGAAATCTGCGGCGCCTGCCTGTACACTAAGAGGTTCGCCGACTTTCCGGGCAGAACTGCAGGAGCTCTCCATGGCATCGGTCATTCTTCCCGCAAATCCGTCGCCGTCGCGGCCGGGCCGATTCGGCGTGTACGGCGGCCGCTACGTACCGGAGACGCTGGTCGCCGCGCTGGTGGAACTCGAGCGCGAGTATGAAGCGACGAAGGCCGATGCGGAGTTTCAGGCTGAGCTGCATACGCTGCTGCACGACTATGCCGGCCGTCCCACGCCGCTCTACTTCGCCAGCCGTCTCACGCAACAACTCGGCGGCGCAAGAATCTATCTGAAGCGCGAAGACCTGCTGCACACCGGCGCGCACAAAATCAACAACGCGCTGGGCCAGGGATTGCTCGCCAGGCGCATGGGCAAGAAGCGAGTGATCGCCGAGACTGGCGCCGGCCAGCACGGCGTGGCCACCGCTACCGTGTGTGCGCTGCTTGGCCTCGAGTGCGTGGTCTACATGGGCGATGTCGATATGGCCCGCCAGGAATTGAACGTGCAGCGTATGCGCCTGCTGGGCGCCGAAGTGCGCGGCGTCTCCTCGGGTTCCAGGACCTTGAAAGACGCCATCAGTGAGGCTATGCGCGACTGGGTCACCAACGTGCGCACCACGTACTACCTGCTGGGCAGCGCGCTTGGGGCGCATCCCTATCCGACCATGGTGCGCGACTACCAGCACGTGATCAGCAAAGAAATCAAAGAGCAGATTCTGGAGAAAGAAGGCCGCCTGCCCGCGGCGGTGATTGCCTGCGTCGGCGGCGGATCCAATGCCATCGGCGCGTTTTATGAATTCATTCCCGAGCGCCAGGTGCGGCTGATCGGCGTGGAAGCCGGCGGCTGCGGTAGCGAGCTGGGCCAGCACGCGGCGCGCTTCCGCGGAGGAGTGCCCGGAGTGCTGCAGGGTACGTTCTCTTACGTCCTCCAGGACGAAGACGGTCAGATCGCGATGACGCATTCGGTTTCCGCAGGCCTGGACTATGCTTCTATCGGGCCTGAGCATGCCGCTCTGCATGATTCCGGCCGTGCAGAATACGTCGCGCAGGACGATTCGGCTGCCCTGGATGCGGTGGTGAGGCTGGCGCGCACCGAAGGCATTCTGCCCGCGCTGGAAAGCGCCCATGCCGTGGCCGAAGCGCTCAAGATCGCGCCGGCGATGAACCCGCGTGACATACTGGTGGTGAACCTTTCAGGACGCGGCGATAAAGACATGGGGATACTCGCGCGCGAGCTGAAACTTTAGAGGTTCATAGAAAGATGCCGATTCGTTTCGATCACAAACCGGGGTTAGTCGTCTATCTGACCGCGGGCGACCCTTCGCTCCAGGCCACGCGCGAGATCGCGATAGCCGCTATCGACGCCGGCGCTTCGGTGATCGAACTCGGCGTGCCTTTCAGTGATCCGCTTGGCGACGGGCCGATCATCCAGCGCGCCAGCGAGCGCGCCCTGGCCCGCGGTACGCGACTGCGCGACGTGCTCTCTGTGGCACGCGAAATCCGCACCGCTCGCCCCGAAGCCGGCCTGATCCTCTTCACTTATCTGAATCCGATTTTGCGCTACGGGCTCGCTCATTTTGCCGATGATGCCAAAGCCGCCGGTGCGGACGGTGTGCTGGTCATCGACCTCATTGTCGAAGAAGCCGGCGAGTATCTCGGCGAGATGAACCGCGTTGGTCTGGCGCCAATTTTCCTCGCCGCGCCCACCAGCCCCGATTCCCGCTTGCAGGCGATTGCCGAGCACTCCAAAGGTTTTGTTTACGCCATTTCCCGCGTCGGCATCACCGGCACGCAGCAAAGTGTGACCGCTGACGCAGCGGCCCTGGTCACGCGCATCCGGCGATGGTCTGGACCCGCTGGAACGGGGCTGCCGGTGGCCGTCGGGTTTGGCATTTCCAATGCGGAGCATTTTGCCCAGGTTGGAGAGTTCGCGGATGCCGCGGTGATCGGCAGCGCCATTGTAGAGTTGATCGAGCGCTCGGCTCCGGAAACTGCGCCAGACGCAGTCGCCCGATTTATCAAGGGTCTGCGCCTGCCCCATGAGGCGCTGGCCCGATAAAGAAGATAGCCGCCAGCCATCAGCTTTCAGCCGCCAGCTTGTTCCGTCGCAAATCGAGCATTTAGGCTCGCATCGACACAATCAAGCTGAAAGCTGATGGCTGACGGCTGAGAGCGGAACGCTCAACCAGCTCAACCGAGGATGGCATGACAATCGAAGAATTGCGAAAGCGCATTGATGTGCTGGACCGCCAGCTTGTGGAATTGCTCAGCGAGCGGGCGCGTGCCGCCGTCATGATTGGGCATCTGAAAGCCGCCACGTCATTGCCGGTCTACGAACCCAACCGCGAAAAGGTGATCTACCAGAACATCTGCGCGGCCAATCAGGGTCCGTTGCCGGATAGCGAGCTGACGCATATCTACGAACGCATCATCGACGTGATGCGCGCCATCCAGAGGGACGAGTTGGCATCGGAAAGAAACGCCCAGGGCCGCCACGGCGATCCCGAGGGCCATGCCGCGGGCGCATCGACGCCCGAGACAGGGACGAAGCAATGATTGTAGCCATGCTGGAAACGGCCACTGAGGACCAGATCGACGCCGTAATTGACGCTATGACGGAAGCCGGAGTGGATGTGCACCGCACCACCGGCAAGATGCAAACCATCCTCGCCGCCGTGGGACCCACGGCCGGTCTCGACTTGAGCAAATTTGAGGTGCTTCCCGGCGTGATGCACGTACATCGCATCAGCTCGCCTTACAAGCTCGCCGGCCGCGCCTTTCGCCCTGAAGGCACGGTGGTTGAATTTGCCAAGGAGGTGCACCTGGGAGGCGCTGAAGTGCAGGTCATCGCCGGCCCTTGCGCGGTCGAGAATCGCGAACAGATCTTCGCCATCGCCAAATGCGTTCAAGCCGCCGGCGCGCACTTCCTCCGCGGCGGAGCATTCAAGCCGCGCAGTTCGCCTTATTCCTTTCAGGGCCTCGGCATTCCGGGTCTGGAATTGATGCGCGAGGCCGCCGACGCGCACGGCCTCCTGGTGGTCAGCGAAGTCATGGAGATCGCGCAGATCGAGCCCATGCTGCCCTTCGTCGATTGCTTCCAGGTGGGCGCGCGCAACATGCAGAATTTCAATTTGCTGCGCGAACTCGGCCAGATACGCAAGCCGGTGCTGCTCAAGCGCGGCATTGCGGCAACCATCGAGGAGCTCTTGCTCTCCAGTGAATACATCATGTCCGGCGGCAATTACCAGGTCATCGTCTGCGAGCGTGGCATCCGCACCTACGAAACTGCGACGCGCAACACCATGGATATCGCGGCCATTCCGGTGCTGAAGAAGCTCTCGCACCTGCCGGTGGTGGCCGATCCGTCGCACGGCACCGGACGCCGCGACATGGTCGCGCCCATGGCCAAGGCCGCGGTCGCCGCGGGCGCGGATGCGATTCTCGTCGAAATCCACCCCAACGCGGATAAGGCCGTCTCCGATGCTGCGCAGACACTGTTTCTGGAACAGTTCGAGGAGCTGGTGAAGGATCTGCGGCTGATCGCAACCGCGGTGGGACGGACGCTGTAAGATGAAGCGAGTCAGTCACGAAGCAGGTCAGCGAGTCGGCATGTCGGCCGAGTCAATTTGGAGCGAATTCAAAGTACAACGTTCATGCGACCGTTGAGTCCTCCACTCGAAACCCGAGCGATCAAACGCCGCAGGTATGCCGACTCTCTTCCCTGCTGACTCGCTGCCTTGCCGACCCGTTGCCCCGCTGAAAGGACCCATGATCGAGCGCATCTCCATCGTCGGCACCGGCCTTCTCGGCGCATCTGCTGGATTAGCGCTGCGTCAGGCCGGATTCGAGGGCCGCATCACTGGCTGGAACCGCAGCCCGCAGCAAGCCCGCCTGGCGCATCAGATGGGCGCGATCGACGAAGTCGCCGCCGACCCCATTGAAGCCGCGCGCAGCAGCCAGGTGGTGCTTCTTTCCGTGCCCATTTTCGCCACCCTCGACTTCATGGAGAAGCTCGCGCCAGCGCTCGGCCCTGAGCATCTGGTTACCGACGTGGGCAGCACCAAGCGCATGATCGCCGAAACCGCCGCCGAACTCTACAACACGCCCGATCGCGCCGCGTTTCTCCCTGGCCATCCCATGGCCGGCAAAGAGCGCGGTGGCGCAGCGCTGGCTGACGCCGGCCTCTTTCGCGGCGCGGTGTGGCTGTTCACCGACGCTGGCGGAGCTGGACGTTCCGCTCGCGGCCAGGAGCTGGTTCAGGCCTGGCGCGACCTGGTCATGGCCATGGGTTCGCGCATCCTCGATCTCGACCCCGCACGCCACGACGAACTGGTTGCCTGGGTCAGCCACCTGCCGCAATTCACAGCTACGGCGTTAAGCGCGCTTCTCGAAGAAGAAGTGGGCGCCGCGCCGGAGCTCAAGGACGTGGGCGGGCGCGCCCTGCGCGAGATGACGCGACTTGGCGCCAGTCCTTTCTCCATGTGGCGCGACATCGCCCACACCAACACCGAGGCTGTCGAGCGCGCATTGCTCGCGCTCGAGCAACGCCTGGCCTACATCCGCGAAAACCTCCGTACCCCGGCGCTGCGCGAAGAGTTCGAAGTGGCCAACCGCTTCCGGCGCGAATAACTAGCTCTGCCCGCCGCCCTCGACATCTTTGGCCGAAGCCATTAGCGTGACCCTATGCAAGGTGTGTCACTAGACCTAGCCGGCAAAGCCGCGCTCATCACCGGCGGCGCGCGCGGCATCGGCGCCGAAACCGTGCGCCTGTTCTGCCAGGCGGGCGCGCGTGTGGCCTTCAATTACCGCCAGTCACGCGACCGTGCCGATGCTCTCGCCGCTGAATGCGGCGGCTACGAAAACCCTCCACGCTGCCTGGCCTTCGAGCATGAGCTCAGTTCTCCGGCCGATGGACGCGCGCTGGTGGAAAAGACTGTCGCCGCCTTCGGCCGCATCGATATTCTTGTGGCCAATCACGGCATCTGGCTCGCGGACGACGCGCCCATCGCATCGATGGCAGAAACGCAATGGCGGCGCACACTGGCCGTCAATCTCGACGCCGTCTTCGGCCTGGTCCAGGCAGCCGCGGGACACATGCAGCAGCAGGCAGCCCCGGCCGAGGATCAGCCACGCGGCCACATCGTGCTTATCAGCTCCACGGCCGGCCAGCGCGGCGAAGCCTTCCATGCCGACTATGCCGTGACCAAAGGCGCGCTGATCAGTCTCACCAAAAGCCTGTCCACGGAGCTGGCTCCGCGGGGCATTCGGGTAAACTGTGTGGCGCCGGGCTGGGTGGCAACGGAGATGTCTGCCGACGCGCTCGCCGACTGCAAACGCGGGCCGGCGATCCTGGCCGGTATTCCTGTGGGCCGCGTGGCCCACCCGCGTGAGGTGGCCGGTCCGGTACTCTTTCTATGTACGCCGCTGGCCGGCTTTATCTCCGGCGAGGTGCTGAACGTGAACGGCGGCGCGGTGTTGGTGGGTTGAGCGGGAGAAAATTGATGCGCAGAATTTTGCCTTGGATGTCGGGGGTCCTTTTGCTGGCCGCTCCGGCGATCATCACAAGCCAGACCAACGGCAACGCGGTTGCCACCCAGAACGCCGACCAGGCGCGCGCAGCCCTGAACGCCATGGTGCAGGCGCTGGGCGGCCAGGCCTGGCTGGACATGAAAAATTCTGAGCGCGACGGCCATGTCGCCGCCTTCTTTCATGGCAATCCCGACCTCGGCACCGAGTCCTTCTTCGACTATCATCAGTGGCCCGATCACGACCGCATTGAGTTCACCAAGCACAAAGACGACGTCCTCTTCTACATCGGAAACCAGGGATGGGAAGTGACCTATCGCGGCAAAAAGGCGCTCCCCAGCAAAGATCTGAACGAATTCCTTCGCGACCGCGCCCACTCCATCGAGACGGCCGTCAAAGTGTGGATGAAGGATCCCCGGACCATACTCATCTACGAAGGTCCGCGCATGGTGGAACGCCATCTGGGTATCCAGGTGTCGCTGGTTGCGGCTAACAACGACGCCCTCACCATCGTGATGGACAACGATACCCACCTTCCGCTGCGCCGCGAATACCAGTACCGCGACCCCGTCTATCACGACCTCGATACCGAAACCGAGGAGTACGACGACTACCACACTGTGGACGGCTTTCCCACCGCCTTTACCCTCACCCGAATCAAAAATGGCGAGACCACACAGCAGCTCTACCTGGTTCGCGTGAGGTACAACCAGGATCTGCCCGCCAATTTTTGGGATGCGGACGCCGCCGCCCGGAAGATCAAGAGATAGCGGCATCAAAGGCCGGGAAGCCTGGTTGGCCGGAGTCTTGCCGGGCTGGAATCTCGCAGTGCATCGCCGGCCGTGGCGGACACTGGGGGCGCAAAGATACCGTCATCCGTCGGTGCGCGGGCGGCGGGAAAGAAGTACCTGTGCGATGAGATACCCCTGGGGGGGGGCGTAAATCACAAGTGTATGAAAACAGATGGGTTGCAAAGGATGCATTTTGCAAGTGTATGAAAATAAATATCTTGCGCGTAGATTTGTGATAAGTGTCTCAATCATTGGAGGTTACCTGCGACATGCTGGGCCGCGCGCGAGGCTTTGAATTGCCGGTAAAGTCCTCTGAAGCCGTGGTCGAAGCCGTGGTTCTGGGGCGCATTTGCGGGTCTTTCCGGGTGCATATATCAAGAGTAGCCAAAGGCAAGAATTAATCGGCAAAACGGCGCAGCGATTTCGCGCTTTGTTGTCATGCGGTTAGAAGAGTTCCTGAAGTTGAGGGGCTTGACACCGCGTGAGCGGAGCGTGAGGAATCCGGCGTCTGCGCGGCATGAGGCGCCGGGCTAAAAGGGATGGGAGAGGACAAGCGCCTTATTTATAATCCGGTAGAGCGCGAGGGCGTCTGTGTCCCGGCAGCTCGCCGGAGTCGAGAGAATGACCTTTACCATCCAGGAAATCCTGGATTTCCTGCCCCATCGCTACCCGTTTCTGCTCATTGACCGGGTGGTGGAGTTCGAACGGGCCAGGCGGCTGGTGGCCATCAAAAACGTGACCATCAATGAGCCATTTTTCCAGGGACATTTTCCTGGCTATCCGATCATGCCGGGTGTGCTGGTGGTGGAAGCCATGGCCCAGGCCGGCGGCATCATACTCATGCACGAACTGGCCGATCGTCATCAAAAACTGGTGGTTTTCACGGGCATCGAGCGTGCCAAGTTCCGCCGTCCTGTGACCCCAGGCGATCAGTTGCGCATCGAGATCGAGGTGCTTTCCTTTCGTCCGCGCGCCGGCCGCATCGCCGGCCGTGCCCTGGTGGACGGCAAGCTGGCCTGCGAAGCCACGCTAACCTGCCAGGTGGTGCCACGCAGGCGCCAAGAGAGCTCCGGAGACCATTCCGTTTCGCAGTCCGAAGCCGGGTCCGCGCCAGCCGCGGCGGAGATCGCCGAGTGAGCGTGCATTCGAGCGCGGTGATCGCTTCCGGCGCTCAGGTTCCCGCCTCCTGCACCGTTGGCCCTTTCTGCACCATCGGCCCCGAGGTGCTGCTGGGCGAAAATTGCACTCTTATCTCGCACGTTGTCCTCGACGGCCGTACCCGCATCGGCGCACGGAATGTCTTCTATCCATTCTGCTCGGTGGGCGTGGCGCCGCAGGACCTGAAATATCGCGGTGAGCCCACGGAAACCATCCTCGGTGACGACAACACCATCCGCGAGAGCGTCACCATCAGCCGCGGCACGGTAGGTGGCGGCGGGGCCACGCGCATCGGCTCCAACTGCCTGTTGATGACCTGCGCCCACGTGGGCCATGACAGCCAGATTGGCGACCATTGCATACTGGCCAATGCCGCCACGCTGGCCGGCCACGTCACCATTGAAGACTATGTGACGCTGGGCGCGTTTTGCCCCGTGCATCAGCATTGCGTCATTGGCCGCTATGCCTTCATCGGCGGCGGCACCATCGTCACTCAGGACGTGTTGCCGTTCTCGCTTACCTCGGCGCGGCGCGAAAACAAGGCCTTCGGCATCAACAAAATTGGCCTGGAGCGCCGCGGCTTTGCGCCGGACCGGCTGAATGCGCTGCAAAAGGCATTCCGTGTACTGCTCTCATCGAAGCAGAACACTGCCCAGGCCCTGGAAAAGCTGCGGGGGATGGAAAATGAAGACGTCGCGGAACTGGTGGCATTCGTTCAACGCAGCGAGCGCGGAGTGATCAGGTAGTCACGCGTTGAGGGCAACAGGGACATTTCTTAGAACAATCTAACGTGACGCAGCTTACATTCGCGGTCCGCTGCGAAGTCCTAGAATCCGTGAAAACTCAACTTCTGTGCGAGCGAAAGAGGTACAACGCACGGTTTGGGGTGTTGTCTCTTTCAGGGCCGGATCGCCGTAAGAGCTGACCGGCGGAGTTTGGCGCCTGCGATTTCCCAGAATCTGCTGCAGGGTGGATGTGGCATGGTTGTGGGAAGGCGGAGCCGGACGGAATGGCTTATGGCGGCCGTGTTGCTCGCATGGGCGGTCGTGACTCAGTCTGCCCGATCGCAAGGTCACGTTGTCGAATCGGACGGAACGGGCTCGCTCTCAGGAAAACTGACTGACTTGCACTCCACGCCGATGGGCGGCGCCACGGTGATTCTGCGCAACCAGGCGACCGGTGCGGAGGTGCGCTCGACGACGGCGCGGAACGGGGCCTACCGCTTTACGGCTCTGGCGCCAGGCGAGTATACGCTGATGGCCGACTCGGCAAGGCGCGGGCACGGCAGCCTGGATGGGATTGAAATTGATGCCGGTGCGGAGGCGAGGATTGAGACGGCCATGCGGTTTGAGACGCCCCCGCCGGCCGTGGAGAGAGTCCTGGCTGTAAACCGGGGTGAAGTCTCTGCGCACGGTCAGGCCGAGATGCAGGCGGCGCCTGCTGCCGCTTCGCCGCGTGAGCCGGCTTGGCCTTCAAACGCCGCATCGCAGCCATCGGGTGTGGCGGCTGAAGCGGAACGGGTTTCCGCAAACACGCCTGCAGTCGCTGCCAGGCCATCGCCAGTGGTCGCTCCGCGACCCGAAGTCGCACCGTCTGAGGCGCCGGCGCAGAACTTGCCCATGGTTGCTCTGTCCTTTGAGCCCTTATCTCCGGCGGTATTAAGAATTGGGATGGGTGGCGCGGGCGGGATGGGCGGCAGCCGGGCAGCGAGCGAGCTGGCGGTGGAGGGATTAAACCTGCCCATGCAGCTCAGCCAGCTTCCGCCGCCGCGGATCCTGACCGCGGCGCAGCAACCCGATCCTGTGGCTGCGGCGGTGACGACGACCATGAGCGGAGCGGAGCTTCAGTCCTTGCCGGTCAGCGGCAGGCGCTGGGAGGATTTTGTCCTCGATTCGCCCGCCGCGTCGACCGAAGCGGGAGGCGCAGCGCAAACTTCGATCCGCGGTTCAGCCACCGCCCCCGTCGCGACGACGGTTGACGGCATCGATATGCAATTGGCATTCGGGAATACCGGAAGCAATCGAGGCGCGGATTCCGGCGATAGCGGAGATGGTCCCAACAACATGGGCCAGGCATGGGGCGGGCGCGGCGCGCCGCTCAGCGAAGCCGCCATCCACCAGGTGCAGACCGTTGCCGGCAATGTGGAAGCACAGGCTTCGCGAGGCGCGGGTGGACGCGTGGAGGTGACCACCCAAAGCGGCTCGAATCAACTGCACGGGCAGGCCTTCGCCTTCGACCGGCAAAATACATGGGGAGCACAGAACCCGTTCACGCAGTGGGTGAAAGAGACGGCGCCGGCGACCAATTCCACCACGCCGGTGTTCACGCCGGAGCCCTATACGCCGCCGGATCACGAGACGACGCTGGGCGTTGGCGCAGGCGGGCGCATCCGCCGCGACCGGCTGTTCTGGTTTGCCGCGCTCGACGCCAACCACCGCAACGATCCGGGACTTGCGATGGTGAAGCTTCCGAATATGTTTTTTGCCCAGCCCTCGAATGATGAAATGCAGGTATTGAGCGCGCGACTGGGCATGAGCAGCGTGAACCCCGTTGCCGAAGGGCTGGGCGCGTATTCGCAGATGCTGGAAACGCTGGATGGATTGCTGGGACCGGCGCCGCGCACATCGGCCGAATGGGTCGGGTTTGGGCGAGTGGACTGGAAAGCGACGGAGCGGCAGACGTTTACCTTGGAAGGCGTGGGCGCAAGCTGGAACGCGCCGGGCGGGGGCATGCGCGGCGTGTCGGAAACCTATGGCAACCACAGCTTCGGGTCGAGCGCGGCGAGCCAGGAGTGGCTGCTGGCACGCTGGGAAGCCTTCGTTACACCGAATCTGCTGGCTGTGACGCAGGGATCGGCGGGGCGCGCGGAGATGAACGCGCGGCCGGAGCCGCCTTCGAGCTTTGAACAGACGCTGGTGCAAAGCGCCTGGGGGCAGTTGCCGCAGATCGTCGCCGATTCGCGGTATGGGTTCACCATCGGCAATCCGGCGCGGTTCGGGCAGGGCAGCTATCCCGCGGAAGACATTCTGCACGCACAGGAGATGGTGGACTGGGCCCACAATGACTTGTTGGCGAGGGCGGGTATTGAGTTAGAGCACAACGCCGATTCCACCAGCCTGCTGCGCAATCAGACGGGAACTTATCATTACGCCAGCGTTTACAATTTTGCCTCGGATGCGCTGGCTTTTGGCGGGTATGGGCTCCCGGGGCTGTTGAACCCGGCCAGTCCGCATGGCTGCGATGAAACGGGGAAGGTCTGGCGCGACTCGGCGGGCGAGTTGCGCGGCCTGGGCAACTTGCCGTGCTACTCCTACTACACGCAGACGATGGGGCCGGCAAACTGGCATTTGAGCACCAATGATTGGGCCGGCTACGCGACCGCACAATGGCAGCCAAAGAAGCTGGTGGTAGTGTCAGCCGGCCTGCGCGGGGAGCGCGAGCAGATGCCGCCGCCGATAGCCAAGCTGGTGAATCCGGAGCTTCCGCTGGCGGAGAAGCTGCCAGACCCGGGAAATGAGTGGAGTCCGCGGATAAGCATGGCCGTGGGCAACGGCGACAGTCGATGGCCGGTGCTTCGGCTCGGCTATGGGATGTACTACGGGCGCAGCGAGAACGCCACGCTGGAGAGCGCACTGACGCAATCGGGCTCGATGAACGGCGACTTAAACTTTTTCATCCGGCCCACAGACGGTTTCAATTCATTTTCCGCAAGCAGCGGCGCGCCGCTGTTTCCTTATGTGCTCCAGGGCGAGCCCCTGAATGTGATCAAGCCCGGAGCGGTGGAATTTGCGCCGGGGTTCCGCAATCCCGAAGTGCACCAGGCGGTGACCGCAATCGAAGAGAAGTTGCCGGCTCATTTGCACCTGAGCGCCAGCGCGCTGGTGAGCCTGGGACGGCGGCTGCCCGTGGAGATGGATACAAATTTCGATCCGGCAGTGAACCCAAAGACAATCACCTACGCAGTCGTGGACGGATCGGGGAAAGGACCGATCAAGACGCCGCAGATCACCGTGCCGTTTTATGCCACTTGGCCTTCGGCGGCCGGTGCAACCGGGAGACTGAATCCCGATTACCAGCAGATTTCCCAGGTAGAAAGCCGGGCAAATTCAACCTACGATGCCGCTGTGGTGCGGTTGGCGAGGTACGGGCGCGGCCTTTCGTTTTCGGCCCATTACACCTACGCCCACGCCATGGACTGGAATCCCGATGAAAGTACTTACCTGGGTGGCAGCGGGGTTTTTGACCCCGGGGATTTCAGCGCCGAATACGGCACCAGCAATCTCGATATAAGGCACTCCGGCGGGGCTATGCTGGCGCTGGAGGCGCCCTGGAAGCTGCACGGGGAGGCCGGCCGCTTGGCCAATGGCTGGCGGCTCTCGGGCACCGGGTATTTTCGCAGCGGGCTGCCATACACTATGCGGACCTCAGGGTCCCTGGCCGAAGAATTCACCGCGAGCGGCGAAGCCATTGTGGCGCTGGGACCGGGGATGAACGGCTCGGGCGGCGACAACCGGGTTTACGGCGTGGGCCGGAACACTTACCGCTATCCGTGGACATGGAAGGCGGATACGCGGCTCGGCAAGAGCTTTGACCTGGGACACATGCGCCAGCTTGAGTTGCTGGCCGAAAGCTTCAACTTGTTCAACCACCAGAATGTGACCCGGATCGAGACCACAGGTTATTACATTGAGCCAGGCAGCGCGTCGGGCGGTTTCCCAACGCTGAATTTTTTCACCGGATTGAAGGCTAACACCACGGCATTCGGGCAGCCGCTGACCATCAACGCCACGAATTTCTTTCGGGAACGGCAGATTCAATTCGGGCTGCGGATGAAATTTTGAGAGGCTGCCGGCACCTCAGTCGCCGGTCTGGATGTTGACCAGAACCCCGTCGCCACCGGGTGAAATGGTGCTGGTCTGCGGGGCGCGCCAATGGTCAATGTGGCTGACTTGGTGCACGCAACTGATGGTGCAGTTGGGCGCGCAGCTTTTGGCGGTGACGAACTCGCGCTGGAGATGGGCGCGGGTATATTCGGCGATGGGCACGCCAGGGGAGCCGCGCTGCTGCGAACAGTAATGCACCAGGCCGTCTTCGCAGATGTAAAGGTAGCGCGAGCCGGCGCGGCATCGCCAATCGTTTGGCCGGCCCTGGGCGATGGCCTCCTGAAACTGGTTGAAGCGCGAGTAATTGCGCTTTTTCATGCGCCGCATTTCGAAATAAACCCGGGCTTCGTCGCGCTTGAGAGGCTTGAGCTGGCCGTCGCCATCGTGAATGATGCCGATGGTCGAGGTAAATCCCAGCGCCAGCGCGCGCTTGCCGATCACCAGCGCGTCGTTGGGATTGCGGATGCCGCCGCCGACCACGGAATTGATGTTAACGTGGAACTCGGCGTATTCGGCCAGCATCTGCAGCTTCTTGTCCAGGACCTTCAGGCTTTTCATCGACACATCATCGGGTTCCAGGTTGTCGATGGAAATCTGCATGTGATCCAGGCCGGCGCGGTTGAGCCGCTCGATGCGTTCGCGGTTGAGCAGATAGCCGTTGGTGATCATGCCGGCCAGCGCCCCGGTACGGCGAATGCGGCGGATGACGAGATCGAGCTCGGGGTGGGTCAGCGGTTCGCCGCCGGAAATGGTGATGATGCTGGTGCCGAGGCGCCCCAGGTGGTCGATGCGCCGGTTCATTTCGTCGATGGGAACCGGCGGCGAAACCTTGTCGAACTCGTTGCAATAAGCGCAGCTCAGGTTGCAGAAGCGCATGGGGATGATCTGCGCCATCACCGGATGATCGGTGAAGAGCAGAGCCCGGCCCACCAGCGCAACTTCGCGCACCTTGCGCGCGGCGGCTTTGAGCCGGCCGCGAATTGTCGATCTCCTGGGTCTGGCCATCTATTCTATTGAAACATATTAAGGGCAGAGGCTACGGCTTGGCGCTTTTTGTATACCCGGCCGTCATTATGCGGAGCAGCAGTCCGCTTCCGCTGTAGAGCACAATCTTGCTTTTGTCTGAGCTGAGGACGATCATGCCAAGCGGGTCACTTCTACCGGCGTGATCGATGCGGATGCTGGTGTAACCGTAAACGCCGCAGGCTTGCGTGGAAAAGAGCCACCAGGCCTGCAGCCGGCGGTTGCCTTCCACAACGCCTCGGCACGGGTCGCCGGGCCCGGTTAGCGGGAGCCCAAGGATTCCGTAAGGCGTCGGCCGGCCCACGGTTCTGATTCCGATTGCCACCGGGCCGCCTCCGCGGTAAACCTCTTCGCCCCCGATTTGCCTGAAGGTTGCCACTTCCGGCGGCAATCCCCGCGAAGCCTCCTCCTCGGGCGTCTGTGCTTCGCTTACCTCAATTGGCGAAGCCAGCGCACGCAGGTCGAAGCGCAGCGGGATCAGCCTTCCTTTCACTTTCACTGCCTCGAAGACAATTTCGAGACGCGCCGGCACGATGCCGGCACCGCTTGCCTCCACCACGCGACCCTCGACTTTAGTCCTTCTGCGAACCGGCGTGCCAGGGACGTTTTGCATCACGGTGGCCTGGATCCGGCGGCCGGCCCGCACCTTGGCGGAGTTCAGCACTCCATCAAGGCTGACGGGAAGAATCGTTCCCGGCGGAATGGAGCTTCGCGCTGCTGCGGTGAGGGGCATCGACAACACCATGGCAAGGACGCGGGAAATGCGCCTGGCGCATTCCCAGTCGAATTTGACCTTCAGCGTGATCACAGCGTCGCCTCTTACAGGATTACACTTTCAGCCAGGCAGCGGTACCCTTTCTGGGATGGAGAGCGAAATGGCGCAGCCAACCGATGCGCAGGAGGCGGCGATGGACAGGATTTCAGTGCTGAAGACGGATATCACGACGCTCGATGTGGACGCGATTGTGAATGCAGCCAATACCACTTTGCTTGGTGGGGGAGGGGTGGATGGGGCGATTCATCGCGCTGCGGGAGCGGAGCTTTACGACGAATGCGCCGGGCTGGGAGGCTGCGAAACCGGCGGCGCCAAACTGACCAAAGGCTACCGGCTGCCGGCACGCTATGTAATTCACACCGTCGGTCCGGTGTGGACCGGCGGCGATCGCGGCGAGCGCGATCTGCTGGCAAGCTGCTATCGCGAGTGTTTCAGGATTGCCCGCGAGCGGGGCTTCAAGACCATTGCCTTTCCTGCCATCAGTTGCGGCGTTTATCGTTTTCCCGTGGACGAAGCGGTAAGAATCGCCTTGCGCGAAACGCAGGAGGCGCTGAAGACAAACGGGCACATTGAAAAGGTGATCTTCGCATGTTTTGGAGAGGATACCTATGAGGCTTATCGAAGTTATTTGCGTACGCCGAAGGGCGCATGAATTCCATCGCGGTATCTAATGCAAAAACGGGCAGGCGATCGGGCCTGCCCGTGGTTTGATGATCAAGCTTTTCGGGTTTCCGACTACGAGTTAGAAGTTAAATGTAAGCTTGGCCGACATTGTCCGCGGAGTCACATAGTGCGTGCCGCTGAAAGTCGACAGGAAGTTATATAGCGCGTACTTATCCGCTATGTTGATGGCCGTAAGGTCAAGATCAACCTTGTAATGGTCGGCGTGGAAGATGTTATTCATGCCCACGGAGACGTCGAACAGATTGCGCGGCGCGATGCGCGGCGGGTTGTGGTCGTTGTTGCCCGTACCCGGCGCGGGAACATTGATCAGGGACGAGGAAAACTCGTTTGCCGGGCACACTGACGGCAACGGGCTGTTTGGAGTTGCCTTCACTCCGTTACACTCAAAACCGGCCTGAAACTCCTCGTCCGCAGTCAGCGGAAGATATGCCGCAGCTCCTGTGACCGGGTTAGTCGTGGGCGGTATGTTATCGTCGACCATGGCCACAGCGGGTTGGCCGTTGAGGGTTGTCGAAGTGCCGGGGCAGGCAGTATTGGGATCAGTTACGTTGTAGCAGGGCGCCGATCCGGCAACCAGGCCCGAGTCGAAATGCCAGTTGAATCCGCCCCAAATCCCGCTCCACAACTTGGAGCCGGGTAGCGTGTACTGCCAATGCGTGGTTTCGTTGTATTTCTCATCATGATCGATGCGGAAAGGCAGTCCCACCTGGCCGCCGGTCGCTCCGGCGCCTGCCACCTGCGGCGGGAAGAAGCGCGCCGCCACCGACGACATGACCGTATAGGCGCTGAAGTTGTGGTAGTTAGGTACTTCCAGATGCAATGCGTACCCTGGGATCTTCGAGTTATGCCAGTCGATGGGGAAGGTGATCGGCGTGTTGCCAAGCACGCTGAAATCGAAGGCATTGTGCGTGTACTTCCAGATGTATTCGCCGCTGAAGACGAAGTATTTGCCGAAGGCCTGCTGCACGTCGGCGTGAAATTCGTTTCTATAACCGGGCGCCATAACGCTCGATACTCCCGACGCGCAATTGAGCAGCGGTGCGAGCACTTCGTTCGAACAGCCGTTGCTGGACAGCACCAGGTTTTCGTTGAAGGGTGTTTCCAGCGTACGTGCGTAGGAGACGCCTAACACAGTCTTGGTGGGTTCGACCCGGTAGGCGATGCCCAGGCGTGGCTCTATCTGGTTGGCGTCAGTCAAGCCGTTGTAGACATCTTCGCGCAGCCCGAGGCTATAGTGCCAGTTGCCAATGCGGAGCTGATCTTCAACATAGAGCGCCAGCTCTTTAACGTCGGTGTGACCGAAGAAGTTATAGAAGCTTCCGCCGCGGGTCAAGTCGTAGGGCGCCAGCACGGAAAGAAAGTTCGGGTTCTGGCCTGCTGCGCCGCCCGGGCACTGCGATTGATTACCGTAGCCGGGCAAAGGAACGCCGGTGAGGGGATTCATGCACGGCGAATTGTAGGTGTTGTCCACTATCCCGAGATTGTCGTGTTCGCGCAAGAAGGTCTGCTCGTAATCGGACCCGATCAGCAGGTTCTGTATTCCTCTCGCGTAGGTGTAATCGGCGTGGATTCCAGAGTTGGTCAGAGTGCGATATTGCCCGATCGAGGAAGTTTGCAGATTGGCGGGACCGAGGTCCGCCAGCGGATCGCCGCTCGGAACATAATCGTAATCGTCTTTACGCAGATACAGTCCCATGTTGAAAACCGCATAAGTGCTGATGACTCGCGTGTAAGTGGGCGCGACGTTGAAGGTGTCGATTTTGGAGCGCTGGTCTGTGTTTCCCACATCGCCGAAGACCGGTGCTGCGCTGGCGCCGCTGTTGTCAATTACATTCTGCACGTTCAGGTTCTGGAAGGCATTTGGAGTTTGAAACCAGGAACGGCTGTAGTTGAGATCGGTGTGGATGGAATTGGCCGGATTGAAATCGTAATCCACGTGATCGAAGACATTGCCTTCATTTCCCTTGGCGTGAAAGACGCTGAATTCAGGCGTATCGAGAAAGCGGCCGGTATCCAGTCCGTCGGCCTCGAAGAAGTTACCCCAGTTCGTGCCGCCATAGGAGATATTGAAGCCGGAGGTGCCGGTGCCGAAGGCTCCATAGGAGGCGTAAACGGAGCCGGTGGGCTTGGTCACGCCCTGGCCGGAGCGGGTGGTGGCCACGATCACCAGGCTGGTCTTGTCGCCGTACTGGGCCGGGGGCGCGCCTTCGATCACCTGGATCGATTGAATCGCGTTGGAGGGGAGCTGGTTGGAGAAGACTTTGCTCTGTTGGTCGGTGACGGGCTGGCCATCAATAGAAAACGAGTTGGAGGCGTGGTCGCCGAGACCGTGGAAAAGACCGTTGGAGTCGGCCGAAACGCCCGGAGTTGTCATAGTAACCAGCGAGCTGAGGCTGGAAGACTGGCTCTCCAGCGGAACTTTGATGAACATATCGCGCGAAATGTCAGTGTGATAAGTGGACGTGTCTTCAACCAGCGGTCCCGTAGACTCGACCGTCACAGTAGAAGTGGAACCGGCGATGTGCAGCACTAACGTAGCCTTGACCGGGACCGCAGATTGGATGACCACGGTCTGGCTCAGGGGGGCAAAGCCCACCGCGCGGGCGTTCACGGTGTAGCTGCTGAAGGGAATGTTGCTGAACGCGAATTGACCGGTAGAGTTGCTGGTCACGGAACGGGTGAATCCGCTCATCGCATTCTTCAGGGTCACCGTTGCATTGGGAATCACTGCTCCTGTGGGATCGGTGACTGTGCCCGCCACGGCGCCGGCAGCGCCGGCCTGGCTGAAAGCGGGAAGGGTGGCGAGCATCAGCATGGAGAGGGGAAGGATACGCGCGAGGGTGCGGAGATGATGCCTCATAAAAGAACTCCTGAAATGGCTGAAGTGCGCGAGGTGGAGAGCCGCGGCGCGGGGGCCAGACGGCATCTTCAGTGCGAAGGAGCAACTCTTTCCGATCAGACAGCCCGGGAGTGGGAATGAATGCGGGTGTGCCGTGCCGAGTTTAGAAGCGAGCACGGGCTTTTGCTGCGAATCGGGATCTTGGAAAGAGTGGCTAGCAGCCGGCTGGAGGAGGCCTGGTGAAGAACTTGGGGCGCCAGAAACGAATGATCGCACGCGATTTGAAAAGCTGGGCTGGCCGACCGATGGGAACGACAACGACTATCGCCGCGGTGGGGGCAACGGGCGCGGCCGTGTGCAGCACAATGCACAAGGGGCAATGGCTGGTGTCGGCTCCGACCTTGTGTACGTGTGTGACCTCGATTGTGGCTATCAGCGCAGCCAGCAGCACACAGATAACCCCCAGGAGCGGCTTCATCCGTCCTTTGGGGAACCCTCTCGGCTGCGAATCTTGCTGGTCTTCGATCACACTATCCCTTACAACAAGAATACACACAATTGGACGTACCAGGTCCGGCGCAGGTTGCGCCCAAACCGAATATCCACTGCGCGCACGCCCACCCATCGGGCACGGGTTTCGTCTAAACTGGGATGCCATGAGGCGAATTCCTCATCTGCGGCATTCTTCGCTTCCGGTTCTGGCGGTGCTGCTGGGACTGACGGCATCTTTTGCCGCCGGGCAGAATCAGAGCCAGGGCCAGCAGCCGGATGCATCGCAGAATCAGAGCCAGACGATGCAGGACCAAAGCCGTGCGGGCCAGACTCCCTTGCCCCTCAGTCCTGATCTGAACGGGCTGCACAGAAACCACCGCCTGATCCTCAAGGATGGCAGCTACCAGGTAGTAACCCAGTACCAGATCGTCGGCGACCGCGTGCGTTACTTCTCGCAGGATCGCCAGGATTGGGAAGAGATCCCCGTGAGCCTGGTGGACTGGGCTGCAACCCGCAAATGGGAGCAGGACCACAATCCATTGAGTGCGAATCAGATCTCGCCTGGGATGAAAGAGGCGGCCACGCTGGACGCTGAGGAGACCGCGGAGCGCGCCGACCAGAAAGCGCGCATGCCGGAGGTAGCCACGGGGCTGAATCTTCCTGACCAGGACGGGGTATTCGTGCTGGACACCTACCAGGGCACTCCGGAACTGGTGCAGTTGAATCCCAGCGACATCGATATGGGAGCCAAGGCGCACCACGGGGTCGAGTCACTGAACCCGATGACCGGGGCGCGAACACGGCTCGAACTGGATGGCGAGCACGCCAAAGTTCATCTGCACGTAGATGAACCCGTGTTCTATCTTTCCCTCGACACGCCGCACGCAGCTGACGATAAGGAACCGGTGCTGACCAATCCCGTTACCGTGCAGACGGTCAGCGAACAGGCGATCAAGGGTCGCGACTGGGGCGCCCACTCGGCCAGTTCTCACTTTGCCATCGTACATCTCGACGAGCGCATTGCCATGCGCTTTGTGGGTCCGGTGGAAGTGAGTTCATCGGGTGCCGTGGTGGCAGACCCCAACGTTATCCCAGCCGCGGTGCAGATCCTGACCGGCGGGCGTTGGCTGCGCGTGGAGCCGACCCGTCCTCTCATGATCGGCGAGTATGCGCTGGTGGAGATACTTTCTCCCACGGAGATGAATCCATCGGTGTGGGATTTCGAAGTGAATCCGGCGACCGGCGACAACCCCGGCTCCATGGGGCCGATTCTGGAAAACTCCAGCCGGCGGTAGGCGGCAGACTTCCGGCCACATCCTCGTGAACGCAAAGCCAGGAATGCATGACTGAAGCCAAGCGCCTCTTCCGGGGGAGATCTGCGGCGTTCGGGGACCTCTCGGATTTCGTATGATAGGAACTTCGATAACTCACTTCGAGGTCATAATCCCATGGCAGCATCGGGCGGCAACATGCGTAATTCGCTGGGCCTGCTTTTACTGCGCGTAATGGTTGGCTGGATCTTTCTTTCCGAGGGCATACAGAAGTTTCTCTACCCCGCAGCCCTGGGTGCCGGCCGCTTTCACAGGATCGGCATCCCCCTGGCGCGGTTTGCCGGGCCGTTTGTGGGCGTGGTGGAGATTGTCTGCGGGGCGCTGTTAATTCTCGGCCTGGCCACGGGCGTGGCCGTCACTGCGTTGCTGATCGATATTGCAGTTGCGATTTTCAAAACCAAAGTGCCGTTACTAAGGCATGGCTTTTGGGGTGCCATGCACCATGCGCGCACGGATTTCTGCATGTTTTTCGGCCTTATCGCCATTGCCCTGTTAGGCGCGGGCGGCTTGTCTTTCGGCGGCAGACGGGGATGATGATGCCGTTTGCTGAGGTTGCAACTTTTGCGCCATGCGAAAAGATCGGCAAAGTCTTATGGTGGAAGTGGAAAAGCTGCGTTGGCACATCTGAAGGGCACAACGCTCAGAGGTTCGTGGGGAAATGGAATTTGCGAGCGGAAACCACTGTGCGACGGAGTTGCCTGATTACTACGAACTCCTTCAGATCAGTCCTTCCGCCGCGCCTGACACCATTCATCGCATATATCGATTCCTGGCTGCGCGGTTCCACCCAGACAACCCTGACACCGGTGACCTGGACAAATTCCATCAGGTGAAGACCGCGTACGATGTGCTTTCCAACCCCGAACGCCGGGCGGCTTACGACGGCGTGCGCGGCGGAGAGATGAAGGCATCCACCCCGCTTTCTTCCACCATTGACTTCATGGATGACATCGAAGGCGAGATGAACCGTCGGCTCGCGCTTCTGGCGGTGCTCTACACGCGGCGCCGCACCAGCCCGCACGCCCCCGAAGTCTCTTTGACGGAGGTGGAAACCTATCTTGGATTTCCACGCGATTATCTGGATTTCACCACCTGGTATCTGTCAAAGAAGGGATACATTACGCGCGCAGACAACGCCGATTTCACGCTGACGGTTGCCGGCGTGGATTACGTGGAAAGCCAGCGCGCGAACCTGCCTATTCTCAACCGGCTGCTGACCAGCGGCCATCTTCGCGCCAGTGCGTTCAACGGGGAGCGGAGGGTCAAACAACGGGACCGGCGCATGAACCTTCCCGACGAACGCGTCGACAAGACGGAGCGTCGCGTCAACAAGAGGGATCGACGCCGAAGCCAGACCGACGCCCGCAATGTGCGATACGGGGCTCACGAAGTGCAATAGTTCGCCCCTCGATCGCGCAGCGGCTGAGTCCCGCCCTTCGATCTCCGCAAGCGATGCCGGGGTTATTCCCGCACCCCGATGCCCAGAGCCTTCATTTTGCGGTAAAGATGGCTGCGCTCGAGGCCGAGCAGCTCGGCGGCGTGACTGATGTTGTTGCGGGCTTCTTCAATTTTCTTCAGGATGTATTCGCGCTCATAGGCGTCGCGCGCCTGCTGCAGGGAGGAGAATTCCTCGGCGGCGCGCGCCGGCGGCTTTTGCGACAGCGGAGGCAAATGCTTGCGCTCGATGCGGAGCACGCGGGGATTGAGAATCAGCACCCTCTCAATTACATTTTTGAGCTCGCGCACATTGCCGGGCCAGTGGTAGTGGGCCAGGGCATCGAGCGCGTCTTCGCCGATCTCCATGCGGGGACGGCCGTATTGGCGCCCAAACTCGGAGAGGAATTCGCGCACCAGAAGGGGGATGTCCTGCCTGCGCTCGCGCAGCGGCGGCACGAAGAAGGGCACGACGTTGAGACGGTAAAAAAGATCTTCGCGAAAATTACCCTTGGCGATTTCCTCTTCCAGATCCTTATTGGTGGAGGCGATGAGACGCACATCGACGCGCAGGGGCTGGGTGCCGCCCACCGGGGTAAAGAGTTGCTCGTCGAGGGCGCTGAGCACTTTCGCCTGGGTCTTCAGGCTCATGTCGCCGACCTCGTCGAGGAACAGAGTTCCGCCGTCGGCGCGTTCGAGCGTGCCGCGCTGTTCGGGCAAACCGCCCGGCGGTGCACCATGCCGGAAGCCGAAGAGTTCGGCTTCGATATGCGCTTCGGGAATTGCGGCGCAGTTCAACTCTACAAATACGCGTTCCCGGCGCAAGCTCTCGGCATGTATGGAGCGGGCAATGAGCTCTTTACCGGTGCCGCTCTCGCCGTAGATGAGCACCCGGCCGTTGGTAGGCGCCATGAGGCGAATCTGTTGACGCAAAGCCTTTACCGGCACGCTTTCGCCGGTCAGCACAGAGGCGGCGCTGAACTGGCGCTTGAATTCCTGGTTTTCCGCCCGCAGACGGCGCGCCTCGGCGGCATTTTTGATGACGATCAGGGTGCGATCGAGCGAAAGCGGCTTCTCGAGGAAGTCGTATGCGCCCAGCTTGGTGGCCTTGACCGCCGATTCAATGGTGCCGTGACCGCTAACGATTACCACTTCCGGCCGCAGCTCGGGATCGAGACGGCGCAGGTCGGCGAGAACATCGAGGCCATCGCGGTCAGGGAGCCAGATGTCGAGCAGAACCACGTCGTAAGGCACGTCCTGCAAGAGCAACAGGGCTTCAGCCGCGCTTCCCGCTCCGGCCACGCTGTAGCCCTCCTCGGCAAGAATTTCCTCGAGCGAGCTGCGAATCTCCGCTTCGTCGTCCACCACCAGGATGTGGTTCATGAATGGATTTCCTTGAGACGCACGGAATCATCTTCCGGTGCCGCATGTGCCATCTCCATCAATGGCAGGCGCAGCAGAAAACAGGCGCCCTTGGGGCTGTTGGATTCGGCACGGATTGAGCCGCCGTGCTCTTGCGCAATCTTGGCAGCAATGGAGAGCCCCAACCCCGTGCCGCGATGCTTGGTGGAGTAAAAAGGCAGAAACAGGCGCTCGCGTATCTCGTCGGTAATGCCGTGGCCGGTATCGGAGACGGTGATCTCAACTGCTTCTCCGTCTTCGCTCAATGCGCTGCGCACGCCGAGCACGCGCAGCAGGCTGCCCTGCATGGCTTCGGCGGCGTTGTCAATGAGATTAGCCAGCGCCCGCCGGATCGCATCCTGATCGGCAAGAATCGTGGGCAGATGAGGATCGAGATCAAGTTGGAGGGTGATGCCGTCAAGTCTGCCCGCAAACAGGGCCAACGCCTCCTCCGCGACTCGGTTCATGTCGCAGGGGCGCGGTTGCGGCGCGGGAAATTGAGCCAGCGCGGAGAACTGGTCGACCAGCCTGCGCAGCGAACCCACGCACGACAATATGACTTCACTGCATTTGCGGATCACGCCGGGCGAGTCGGGCTGGGCGCGGTCAAGGTGTTTGCCGATGCGCTCAGCGCTGAGCGCGATCGGGGTGAGCGGGTTCTTGATTTCGTGAGCGACACGCTGCGCCACTTCTTTCCAGGCGAGCTGGCGCTGCGCACGCAGCAGGTCGGTGGTGTCTTCGACCACCAGAACGGTTCCGGGCTGGCCGCGCTCCAGTTCCAGCCGCGCGCTGGTGACGGCCAGATGCATGGTGCGGCCCCGCGCGTAAACGTTGATCTCGGTCGATGCGGCTCCCATCCGCCGGCTGCGCCGGATGACTCCGGCGATGTCTTCCGCGCAGTCAGCGGGAAGCAGCGTTTCAATTTTCAGCCCCACCGGATTGTCGCCATGCCCGATCAGCTCAGCAAAGGCGTGATTGCATTGCAGCACCACACCGGAAGCGTCGAGCGTAACCACGCCGCTGGGGATGGTCTCGACGATGGTCTCCAGCTCACGGCGCCGCTCTTCAACGGAGCGGTTCGCGGCGGTCAGTTGCGCCTGCGTGCTCTCCGCCAACTGGCGGCTGGCTTCAAGATCCGCGGCCATGTGATTGAACGAGCACACCAGGTCCGCCATTTCGCCAGTCGCAACCAATGCCACCCGCTGCGCATATTTGCCGGCGGCAATTTCATCCATGGCATCGGCAAGCGCTTCGACGGGGCGCGTGATCTGCTTGGAGAGAAACATGGCCAGCCACACGCTGGAGAAGAAGATCACAACGGTGATGATCAATAGCATCAGGAAGAAAGTGGTGCGCACGCGGTTGCGGGTGCGGAAGAGCTGCCAATACTCATTCACTCCCGAAAGGATGCGGGTTGTGGTCTGACTCAGGCCCCGTGGCATGGGCAGCGCCACTACCACCGATTTTCCCGATGAAGTAGCTGATATGCCCAGAGCATATTCCTGTCCTCCAACTTTGAGCACGGGGGCATCGCCGCGCCGTGCAGCGGAAAGCAGAATCTCCGCGAGGGTGCCATGGAGCGGAAGGCGGCCTTCCATGCCGTTCTCGATCCCTGTAACCAGCATGGCGGGACTGGATGGGGATGGCGCCTGAAATCCCGCCAACTCCCGTCCTTGGCGATCGTAAACCACCACAAAGCCCCCGGCCAGCGTGATGCGATGCGAGCTCAGTTCCGCTTCCAACTTGCGCTGGTTCCACTCCGGCGCCCCCGAAGCCGAGATCGACTCGGCCTCCACACGCGCATTGCTGGCGACATATTGCACCAGTTCCAGCACTACACTGCGTGAGTCGTCGCGCAGTTCCGACACGTTCGGTGAAAACCACCGGTCTATGGAGCGGTTCATCAACTGGAAGCTGAACAGGAACATGAACACCGCGGGCATCAGCGCGATGAGCGCGGCGCCGGCGACCATGCGGTTGCGTAATCGTGCACCCAGGGCGGTGCTGGCCTGTCCGGCGTAGAGCTTGAAGATGTTCCTCAGCAACATCATCAGCAGCACAATAAGCAGCAGGAAGATGACCACCGTGAAGCCGGTGAAGGCCAGCGTTTCCCCTGAGGTGTTGGGATTAAGAAAGTGAATGTTGAATGCCTGGAGCGCGCCCAGCAGTGCGAAAAACAGGAGGGCACCACCGGCAAGCAGAGCTACCGATCGCCGCCGGGAATCGCCAAGGAACGGCATGCGGCGATTATAGAGCGGAGCGTTGCAGGGTAACATCCCTGAGTGGGCGCGACGGTGGAAAGCGGCATTGCGGCAGTGCAGGGGATTTGCTCAGGCCGGGAGCCTGGGCGGCTATTTCCAGATAAATGTGGCGACTGCGCCTGCGGGCAGAATCGTTGTCGCTGATTTGTGATGGAAGACGATGGCGAAGGTCTGGCCGTGGTTGGCGGCATTCAATGCATAGAGAACGACGGAGCCGTCGGGATTAAGAAAAGCGACGTTTTTCAATTGCGTGCCGGCCGGCTGGTTTGACGCGATGCGGACGGCGCCGGGCAGGACGAAAGCGCTGGCCTGGCCGAGCACGTAAAAATCCGGCTCGCGATGGACGATGGGATTTTGCGGGTTTGCAAGATCAATCGTGACCACGCCGCGGCAAGCGTTGCAGCCGCCGACGTGCGGACCGTGATTCTGGTCGGTGGCGATGGTCCAAAGCACGTAGCTTCTTGACCAGTTACGCATGACTTCAATCAGCTCGGCAGCTTCCTGGGTAACAATGCTGCCGGTTTGCCAGGTTCCGCCGCCGGCCTCCGTTTCCCACTCGCCTTTACTGGGGAATTGGTTGTGAAATGCGGTCATGACAGAGGGATTACCGCCGTAGTGGTGCCACGCGGTGCCGGCGGCGAGCGCGCGGGCCCTGCGATCCTTGAGCACGGCAGCGGGATACTCGGGGTGGTCCCAGTTGTGGTCGTAAACCAGGACCTTGGTTTTGAGGTGAGCCGCAGCCATAGCGGGCGCCAGCGCGTTGCCGAGGAACGCGGCCTGCTGCGCGGCGGACATGTACATGCCGCTGTAATCGGGCGCGGCGTAGAGGGGCTCGTTCTGCACGCTTATGGCATACACGGGTACGCCGGCGGCCAGATAGCCTTCAATGGTTTTGACCAGGTAATGGGCGTAGGCCCCATAAAAGCGCGGCAGCAGTGTAGAAGGCCGTCTGGTCACAGGGTCGAGGCCAAGCATAGAACCCGAAGTCTTCATCCAGCCCGGAGGGCTCCACGGCGTAAGCATGATCTTGATTTGGGGGTTGATGGCTAGGGCTTTACGCAGCAGGGGCAGAATGTACTCCTGATCGTGGGCGAGAGAGAAGTGGGTCAAGTCAGGATCAGCGATGCCCGGGGGCGTGGCGCAGGCGGTGGTGGTTTGCCTACAGAGATCGTCGTAGGAGTAGAACGTGACGGCAAGATCCGAAGAGCCGATGGGTTGGCGCAGGAAGCTAAGCCCGATGCCGTATTTGCGGCTAAAGAGAGATTCGAAGGTCGAATCAGTAACCTCAGCGGGGAGCTTTCTGGCAAACAGCCACGCTGCGGCATCGGTCAGTGAAGCTCCGAAGCCGTCGATTTGCTGGTAGCGTTTGGAGGGCTGGACGGTGATGAACGGAATCTGCGTCTGGCTGCGGCGCTCAGAGCGGAAACGCAGCTTGGCGAGCTGGGTCATGGACTCGAGCAGATCGGGAGTTGTCTGGTAGGCGGCGATGCTTTGCGATAGGGCGTGGGGGGCGGCAAAAACGAAGGGAACAAGACAAACGATAGACAGCAAAGAGCGCTGCATGGGCACTCCTCTCAATCGGTTGAGAATCATAATCCATTTGGCCGGCTGCTTGCGGACGCGGGTGGCGCTCTTGGGGCGCGATTGCGCGCAGAAGCAGGCGCAGGACCTGCCCTGTGCGCAGCGCGAATCAGCCAAGCTCGCCGGCTCGGACGAAGTCTCCGCTTTTACCGCCGGACTTGGATTCGAGTTTCAGGTCGCGGATGACGATGGCTTTGTCGAGGGCCTTGGTCATGTCATAGACAGTAAGTGCCGCAACCGCGGCTGCGGTAAGAGCCTCCATCTCAACTCCGGTGGGGCCGGTGGTGGCAGCGCTGGCTTCGATGCGAATCCCGCTTTCGACAATCTCGGCGCGAACGTCAACGTGCGTGAGCGGGAGAGGATGGCACATGGGGATGAGGTCGGAAGTGCGCTTGGCGGCCTGAATGCCGGCGATGCGCGCGACTTCGAGAGGGTCACCCTTGGGGTTGGCGGGCAAGGCGGCGAGTACAGCGGCGGAAAGTTCGACGAAGGCGGAAGCAGCGGCGGTGCGGCGCGTGGGCTGCTTGGCACTGACGTCAACCATGGCCGCGCGACCGGACTGATCGTAATGAGAGAGCTGAGATCTGCGGGCTTTGGTCATGGCATCCTCACGAAAGCAATATGCGGACGGTTGTACCGGCATCGAGAGCCTGGGAGGCGTCATCAGGCAGAACCAGAAAACAGTTGGCGCGTGCCAGGGCGGCGAGGTCACCCGAGCCCTGCCAGGAAACCAGAGCGACTTCAGGCAGGCTTTCGGGGTGAGAACCGAAGGTGCAAAAGGCGGGGAGGAAACGCGTGAGCCCGGCTTTGGGGCGGCGATCAGGCGCGGCGCTGAGGCGGGCGAGTGCGAACCGCGGACCGAGATGGACGCGACCGCTGAGCGCGTCGAGAACGGGCGACGCGAAAAGCAGGAAGGTTACAGCCGAGGAGATGGGATTTCCGGGAAGGCCGAAGACCGGCAGAGGCCTCTTGTCGGCTTCCCAATGCGCAGCCCTCTTATGCTTTGGAATTTCGGCGAAGACCAGGGGCTTGCCCGGCTGGATGCGGACACCCGTGCAATGAAAGTGAGCACCGGCACGGGCGAGGGCGGGCTCGACAAGATCGTACTTGCCCGCCGAGACACCGCCGGTGATGAGGAGGAGATCGGCGGTGACGGCCTGGTGAATTGCCGCGTCGAGTGCCGCGTCGGAGTCGGCGGCAATGGGCAGAATCCAGGGTCCCCCCCCGCCGGCGGCAACCATAGCGGCGAGCATGGGACTGCTGGAGTTGCGGATTTGGCCGGGACCAGGTTCACAGTCGATGGGGACAAGCTCGTCGCCGGTGGAAAGAATGGCTACACGCGGCCGGGCGAAGACGTCAAGAGCACTTTTACCGCAGGAGGCGGCAAGTGCGATCTGGCCGGCGGTGATCAGCACTCCGGGCGCGAGCAATTCGTCGCCGGCACGAGCCTGCGCGCCGCGCGCCACGACGTTTTCCCCGGCTTCGAGCTTACGCGGCGCATGAAGGCGCACCCCACAGGCGGAAGCTTCGACGTGCTCGACCATCATTACGGCATCAGCACCGTCGGGGATTGGCGCGCCGGTCATAATCTCCCATGCGGCGCCGGGCGGCAGCGGGCCCGGAGGCGGCTGGCCGGCACGAATTGAGCCAGCCACAGGGAGCATTGCGTGCGTTGAGGCTTCGCGGGCGCGGCAGGCAAAGCCGTCGCGGGTGGAGCGCGCGAAGGGCGGCTGATCCTGATCTGCGTAGAGCGGGCTGGCGAGGACGCGACCGGCTGCGGCGAGCAGATCGACGCGCTCAATTGCCGGCGGGATATTGCGCAGGCGCGCGGCATGTTCTGCAACCAGCGCAGCAGCTTCCTGATAAGTGAGCAGATCGGCGCTCATGCATTGGATTGTAGTGGGTTGCTCAGGTAGGAAACGAAAAGTTGCCGGCGGGGAAACTGATCTTGTCCCGGGGCGCACACAGGGCAACGCCGAACCAGGGATCTTGACAGACGTTCAGAGGTGCGCAAAACGAAACGCGCCTCATCTCACCGGAACTTTCACCGGCAAGATGAGGCGCATTTGTTTTTACCAGCCGCGCTTAGCGCTTTTTACCAGCCTTGTACGACGAACTGACCTTTTCGCCGGCCTGGGCCAGGATGCCTTGCACCTCGGCGGCAAACTGGCCGTCGGGCGCGAGTTGAAGGTACTTCTGATAGGCATCTTCGCACTCGGGCGGCAGAACGATCCGCTGGGTTTTGGGGTCGATGGTGGCGTTCTGCACCAAGCCCTGGCCTTTGATGTAGTAGAGTAGCGCCTTGACCGGGTCAGGCAGGTTGGGATCGGATTTAATCGCCTCGTCGGCCGCTGCTACCTGCGCCGGGCCATTGTGCTCCTGGAAGAAGATGACGGCTTGGTTGCGGTAATACATCTGAGCGTGCGTCGGATCGTCCTTTACCGCAGCCTCAAAGGCCTGGTTGGCCTGGGGAACCTGGCCGCTCCGCGCGTAGCACTCGCCGAGACCCGATTCGATGCTGCCCAGGATCTCCGGTGCGGGCTTCTTCGATGCCTGTTCGAGACTGAGAGCCTTCTGATAGTTGGCTTCAGCGTCACTGTATTGCTTGAGGCCCTTCTGCCCGTTCGCCAGCTCCGTCCAAAGCAACGGCTCGTCGGGTTTCAGCGCCGTGTCTTTCTTCATGAGGGTGACGACGTCGGTGTATTTGGCGGTCTGGATGTCGCCGGCTTTGGCATCCACGGCGGCAGGCGTTGCCGAAGACCCGAGCTGCTGAATCGCCGTTGCGCGCGCGTTTTCCGCGTCCGTCATATCCGCGTTCACGCTTTTCAGATCGGCGTTCAGCGAGGCGATAACCTTGTTGGCGGCCAGTGCCGATTCATTCTGCTTCCTGAGCTCCTCAAGCTGCTTCTGCTGCTCCGGCGACATCTTGGCGATATAGGCTGCGCGCGACATATCGATGTCCGCAGTGGTGTCCTGGCCGGCGACGATTTTTACATTCTCGAGATCGTCGACCATCTTTCCCTCAGGCGTGTTCTGTTCGCGATAAATGACGGTGTACGTGCCCGGAGGCGCCTGACCGGAGTATTGGCCGTTGTCGTCGACGGGGAAGGTGTACTTGAGGGTCTTGCCGCCGTCGGTCGAGAGGCCGATTTCGCCGCCAGGCTGAGCCTGGCCGGTCGGATTCGTCACCTGACCGTGGATTTTGCCCATCGTGGCGGCGTTGGAAGCGGCATTTTGCTGCGCAAGCGCGGGCAAAACAGCAAATGCCAGCAGGCCCGCCGCGACGGGCAGGCTCAGCCAAAGTGAAAATCTACGTTTCATCCTCTTCTCTCCTTAAGAGCCGCGCGAGACGTACCGCTCGCGCGCTCGAATAAATCGTTGCGGCCGTCCCCCCGTTTGTCGGCTTGCCGCCGTTGGGGGCGCCGGAATCGGCGCATGGACGACTGCGCATGAGGTCAACCGGAAAGGGCTGCGCAGGTTCGCGACGCTTAGGGCGCTACGTTCCTCCGCTCCTCTGCTGGCAGACCCAAGTTAAATCCAATCCACCGTCGGGCACAAGGGCCGTGCTCGAATCACCGTGGTTTGCCGGCTAACCTTCGCCAGATCAATGCCATGTTGCGCCGAACGGCAAGCCGCTGATCTCCGGACGCCGGACCCGCTTTCACATTCACGATCGATCGTAAGAGGGCGTGCCTGATGCCCGGTGTGGCGCGTATCACACACTAGAATAAACGCATGGCAATGGCAATTCGCAACGCAATTGAAGCCGATGTCCCTGAAATTCTGGCGTTTATACGTGCTTTGGCGAAATATGAACGCGCCCCCGACGCGGTGACAGCTACCGAGGGGGACCTGCGGAGCCACGGATTCGGTCCGAATCCGTTCTATCAGTGCCTGATTGCCGAAGAGGACGGACGGCCGACGGGATTTGCCTTTTTTTTCTTCGACTACTCGACGTGGATAGGACGGCCGGGAATTTATCTCGAAGATATTTTTGTCTATCCGGAATTTCGTGGCCGCGGAATCGGCAAGGCGCTGCTGCAGCGCGTGGCGGCGATTGCCGTGCAGAAGGGCTGCGCGCGGCTGAAATGGGAAGTGCTGGACTGGAATACCCCGGCGATCGAGTTTTACAGCGCGATGGGCGCGCAATTGATGGACGAGTGGCGATCGATGCGAGTGACGGGCGAGGCCCTGGCGCGGCTGGCTGGCGATGCGGTGAGCGCGGAGACGGCGTCTTGAGGATTCGCGTGATCGGCGGAGGGTTGGCCGGGCCGGAGGCTGCTTTAACCGCGGCGCGGCTGGGCTGCCAGGTGGATCTCTACGAGATGCGTGCGGTGGTGGATGGCAGGCCACGGCTGACGCCCGCGCATCAGACAACGGAATTCGGCGAGCTGGTGTGTTCGAATTCGCTGAAGAGCGAATCGCCTCATACGGCTCCCTGGCTGCTGAAGCAGGAGATGCGGTGCGGGCACTGCGCGCTTTTACGACTCGCCGATGAAACCGCGGTCCCGGCAGGGCACGCGCTGGCAGTGGACCGCGTAGAGTTTTCGCGGCGCATCTCCGAGGAGATCGCGGCGGAGCCGGCGATTCGCGTAATTCGCAAAGAGGTGACGCGACTGGATGCGCCGGAATCGGGTGACGCAGCGTTAACCATTGTGGCGACGGGGCCGCTGACCTCGGATGCGCTGAGCGCAGAGATCGAGCGCATTACGGGTGCGGGGCGCCTGGCGTTTTACGATTCGATCTCGCCCATCGTGGATGCCGATTCGATCAACATGGAGCGGGTGTATTTTGCGGCGCGTTGGGACAAAGGGACGGCCGATTACATCAACTGCCCCATGGACCGTGGCGAGTACGACCGTTTTGTGGATGCTCTGCTCGCGGCGGAGCCGGCGGAGAGCCGGGAATGGGAGAAGCTGGATTATTTTGAGGGCTGTTTGCCCATCGAAGTGCTCGCCGCGCGCGGGCGCGACACACTGCGCTTCGGGCCCATGAAGCCGGTAGGGTTGCGCGATCCGCGAACCGGGAAGACACCGTGGGCGGTGGTGCAACTGCGCAAGGAAAATCTGCGCGCATTGAGCTACAACCTGGTGGGATTCCAGAATCACCTCAAATTCGGCGAGCAGGCCCGGGTATTGCGTTTGATTCCGGGGCTGGAGAATGCGCAGTTTCTGCGTTACGGGCAGATTCACCGCAACACCTATCTATGCGCGCCGGCGCTGCTGGATGAGACGCTGCGCCTGAAGCAAGCCCCGTGGCTGATGTTCGCCGGACAGATCTGCGGTGTGGAGGGATACACGGAATCCATCGCCGCAGGCATGCTGGCGGGGATCTATGCGGCGGCAATCGCGCGCGGCCAGGAGCCGGTGCCGGTGCCGCGGGCTACGGCGCTGGGCTCGCTGATGCACTACATTACACACGCCGAGCAAAAGAATTTTCAGCCTGCGAATATCACCTTTGATCTGCTTGAACCGCTGGAAGAGGAAACGCGCAGGAAGGTGCGCGACAAGAAAGAGCGCCACCGAATACAGTGCGAGCGGGCGCTTGAGGCTTTCGATGCATGGAAGGCGGCACTGGAAGAACGCCTCAGCGCCGCCACGGTTTCTCGGGCGGGCAGGGAAGGCCTTTGACTCCTATCGCGTGACCGCCGGTTCCATCACGCGCAATTGGGGCTCCTTGCCGAGGTCGAGTTCTGCTTTCACACCAAAGGTCAGAGTGACATTCTGGCGCGATACATGACCGCTGCGCAGGCCGATGCCGATGGGAATGTCGAGGTCGCGAAAGACGTGCAGTATTGTTTGCTCGAGCAGATCGGCAGCGGCGCCGGGGGAAACGCAGTCGATCATCTCGCCGAAGACGATGCCGCGTACGCGCCTGAACTTGCCCGCCTGGCGCAACTGCCAGAGAAGGCGATCGACCTGGTAGGGTTTGACACCGGTGTCTTCAAGGAAGAGGATTTTGCCTTCGGTCTGCGGCTCATAAGGCGTGCCCACCAGGGCGGCGAGAATGCTGAGACAACCGCCGTAAAGTATGCCGCGGGCGGTTCCGCGCTTGAGCGTGCGCAGACCCTCAGCGGGGCCCACGGCGTAGGGCTCGCCGGCCAGCGCGGCGCGGAAGCTGTCCCATTGAACACCCTCTTGGGAGTCGAAATCGGCGGCGACCATGGGGCCGTGGAAAGCCGGCAGCCCGATTTTGTCGAGCAGGAGCAGTTGCAGGCCGGTGAGATCGCTGTATGCAAAGAAGGGCTTGGGATGGCGCGCAATGAGCCGCAGGTCGAGCTTCTCGAGAAGATAGTTTGAGCCGTAGCCACCGCGCAGCGAGGCGACCATGCGCGTAGATTTTGCGGAGAACGCGGCGTGCAGTTCGGCGAGGCGCCTCGCCGGCGGGCCGGCGAAGTAGAGGGGTCCGTGTCTAAGGGTGCCGCGCCCGATATGCGGCGTGAACTGGAGATTGCGCAAGGCCTGGATGCCGCGCTCGGTGCGCTCGGAGAGGGCAAAGGACGCGGGAGCAATGATGCTGACACCGGCTCCGGCAGCAACGGCAGGAGGCTTGAGCAAACGCGTCATGCGGACCATGCCTCGCCGCGCGCGATCAGTGCAGCCGGTCCGGTAAGTTGGAGTTCATCGCCAGGGCCGCTGCAGGCGACGGTTTGCGGGCCACCGGGGGCAACAACCTTCAGTGGAGATTTGCAGCCGTGCAGGGCCAGGGCCGCAGCGGCTGCAGCCGAAGTGCCGGTGCCGGAGGAAAGCGTGGGGCCAACGCCGCGCTCGAAGATGCGGATTTCAATTTCAGATGGCGTGAGCACGCGCAGAAATTCGACATTGGTCTGGCTGGGAAAATCAGGATGGGCGCAGATTTGCGCGCCGATAAGCTGCCACGCCTTTCCGGCGACATCGAACATCTCGTTATCGACCGCGATTACAAAGTGAGGATTGCCGGTGGAGACTTCTGCGCCCTCAATTTCGAGTCCAGCGGCGAGCTTTACGGTGCGCGGCGCGATGGTCGGAATGCCCATGCGGGTAGTGATGTCGACGGAGAAACCGGCGGTGCGATGGATGCCGTTGACGCGGCAGATGCGTAGCCCGGCATCGGTGGTGATTTCCAGTGTGTCGCCTGGCGGCGAGGCGAGCGCTTCGGCCATCCATGCGGCGACGCAGCGCGTGCCGTTGCCGCTGATTTCCGCAATGGAACCGTCGGCGTTGTAGAGGCGGATGCGGCCGGCGCGGGGGCCGGTCCAGGAGAAGAACTCGATGCCGTCAGCGCCGATGCCGGTATTGCGTGCGCAGAGACGGCGGGTGAGCTCAGCGCGGTCGTGATTGCCCGCGGCTTCTTCGCTGACGATGAGGAAATCGTTGCCGCAGGCGTGCGCTTTGGTGAAGGGGATCAAACATCCTCCGGAGGACGGGATTGGTAAATTAGGCGATGTTTGCGGCTCCCGGTCGCGCCGCGCATGTTCTCTACTACACGCTTTAGCCCGATGCTAACACCGGCTGCGTTGTGGTGCGGTGCGCGCGCGCCTGCCCACTTACGTCCAGGTGCGAAACATAGACGCTGGCCGTAGGCTGCCCCTTGGCGGTGAAGCGGCCAACCAGCTTCAGTCCCTGCGGATGGGCTTTGACGGCGCGGTCTACAGCGTCGCCGTTAAAGGTAACCACGATGGCGGCGTGCACTGCCGGATGGGCGAGCGCCGCGGTGAAGAACTGTTTGTCGCTTTCATTGAGCGTCTGGCGCAGCGGAATGCGGGTGCGGGAGACGAGTTCGGGATAGATCGATGTGTTCATAAGGATGATGCCGTCCGGGTGTGCAGCCAGCAGCGAGCGTAAAACGGGGGGGATGGCGAGGTCATACGGCCGGCGCGCGGCGAGATTCTTGGTGCCCTCCACATAGACAAGCGGGTGCTGGCGGAGCATCTGCGCAATGTTGAAGGTGATGAGCGCGGCGAAGATCGCAATGGCTGCGTTGCGCCAGCGCAGTCCGGCCGCTGAAGGTTTGAATTCACGCACCAGGGCAAGGGCAACATGGGCAGCAAAAGCCAGTCCCAGGGCAATCGCGGGCAGCAGCTCCATGCCGTAGCGGGTGTTGTACCAGGAGTGCGGCCACCACGGCGGAATGAAGATGGGCACGGAGCCGTAGGCGACGGCGTAGGCATAAAACGGAACCGGGATCCAGAGCAGCAAGGCCCAGTTGAAGGCGCGGCGGCGATGGAAGATCCACGCCCAGGCGGCGCCGAGGACGCTGACGGCGAGCAGTAAATTGCCAAAAGCCGCGGCAGCGGAATCAAGCTCGGAGACTTTGAGAAAGTAAAGCAGCGAAAGCCAGGGATTGTGCCATCCGGGATGTGGCGGATAACCGGGTGGCGCGGTGCGCAGCTCGATGGCTTTGGCGGAAAACGGGCCGCGGGCGAAATCGAGCCAATCGCCGAAAAATGCCGCATTGTAAGCGAACCATGCGGCGGGTGCGGCGGCGAGCAGCACGCTGGCCATCCAGAACCCGGGCGAACGAAGCCGGCCGCGGCGGGCCAGGGTGACGAACATTGCGATCCATACGACAAATGCCATAACCCAGCCGTCGTAGCGGGTAAAGACGGCGGCGATGAGTGTGGCAAAGGTTAGCCAGAGCAAACGGCCGGAGCGTGCCGGCGCAGCGTCGAGGCTGGTGCGCCATTCCGCGGTGAGCACCACGATCCAGATCGCCTCGCAGAGAAAGAGCGGCTCGGTCATGGCCGTGGTTTGCAAATAGAGCAGGTTGGGATTGAGCGCGAAGAAGGCCAGCCCGAGGGATGCCGGCGCAGGCGAGAGCCAGCGGCGGGCCAGGCGGTAAAAGCCGAGGCAGGCGGCGAGGTATGCAAATGCCGAAGGGATGGCTCCGGCAATGCCGTTGGCCCACCAGGCATAGACCTGCACAAAAGGCACCATGAGCAGGTGGGGCAGCGGGAGCCAGACCGAACCTAGCTGGCTTAGTCCGGGACGATGCGAATCGAAGATGCGGCGGGCAATGTGGAGATGGCCAACCGCATCGCCGTAGTTGAGCATGGCGTGGTGCTGCCAGCTCCAGAATTGCGCGGCGAGCGAGGCCGCAGCGCATGCCAGCGCCACGACGAGATATTCGCGGCATGCGGGCGCTCCCGCGGGCACGGATTTGGCGATGGATTGCGGTTGCGTGCGGCGCGGGAGGGTGAGCGGTTCAGTCAAGGTGAGTGAGCTCGCGGAATAGATTGAAGCGGCCGTCGATCTCCTGACGCGAGAGCTGCTGCAGGCGCTCGGTGCCGAAGCGCTCGACCGCGAATGAGCCCATCACGCTGCCGTAGAACATGGCGCGGCGGAAAACGCCAGGCGTGAGCTGCGGCTGCGAGGCGAGGTAGCCGAAGAAGCCGCCGGCAAAGCTGTCGCCGGCGCCGGTGGGATCAACCACTTCGTCGAGCGGCATCGCCGGGGCGCGAAAAGTGCGCTCCGCGCTTCCACCTTTTGGACCCGCGCCGTGAAACAATGTCGCTCCATATTCGCCGTGCTTGACGATGAGCGCGCGTGGCCCCATGGCCATGACCGCGCGGGCGGCGCGGACGAGATTGTTGTCGCCGGCCAGCATGCGTGCCTCGGTGTCGTTGATGAGCAGGACGTCGAGGCCCTTGAGCACTTCCAGCAGCGCCGGGCGGTGGTCCTTGATCCAGTAATTCATGGTGTCGCCGGCAACCAGTTTTACGTCGGGCATGGTCTCGCGTACGCGCCGCTGCAGAACGGGATCGATGTTGGCGAGGAAGAGAAACTGCGAGTCACGATAGGCAGCGGGAATCTTGGGCTCGAATGCGGCGAAAACGTTCAGCTCGGTATTGTGGGTTTTGGCTTCGTTGAGGTTATCGAGATAAGAGCCTTCCCAGAAGAAGCTCTTGCCGGCGGCGCGCTCGATGCCGCGGGTATCAATGTTGCGCGCGGCGAAGACGGCCTCCTGCTCGGGACCGAAGTCTTCGCCGACCACGGCGATGACGCGGACGTCGGTGAAAAAGCTGGCGGCGAGAGAAAAATAGGTAGCTGCGCCGCCGAGACAGCGGTCGCGGCGGCCGGCGGGGGTTTCAATGGAATCGTAAGCGACACTGCCGACTACGGTGATGGACATGGACCTCCTCAAAGACTGAACTCATATTCGCGCGGCTCAGGGTGTGTAAATGTGTCCGTCGATTTTCACGACCGAGCACCAGAAGCAGAATCGCACTTGTTTTTGAGGTGCGATCGAAATTGTGTCGAGCGAGCGCCAGCGGTGCAAACCTGCTTTGCAAAGCAAGCCGCTTAACGACGGCGCCTCATGCTCACGATGCGGCCAGAGCTTTGCCAGACAGGTGGCGAGCTCCTGATCCGTAAGCGGCGCAGATTGTGCTGTCATCATCATCGCGTTCTCACGGCCGATTTGTAGTTTACCAGCCGTGGTACTTGCCAAAGAGCAGTTTCAGACGTTCCCGGGCCGCCTTCGGAATGGCATCCGGCTGGGTGAGCACAGCGTATCTCGCCGCCGTCGCGCAGGAGCACGATCGTTCGCGGGGCATGGCGGCAACGGCGGCTTTGACCACCTTGGCGGCGTTCTCTGCGTTCTGATGCAGCACGGCTACAATCTGCTCCACGGTCACCGCATCGTGGCCTTCGCGCCAGCAGTCGTAATCGGTGACCATGGCGATGGTGGCATAGCAGATTTCGGCCTCGCGGGCGAGCTTGGCTTCCTGCAGATTCGTCATGCCGATCACGTCGGCGCCCCAACTGCGATAAAGATTCGATTCAGCCTTGGTGGAAAATTGGGGGCCTTCCATGCAGACGTAGGTTCCGCCGGTCTTGCCGGTCACGCCCGCAGCCGCACACGCGCCGGATGCGGCTTTGGCCACCGTGGCGCAAACCGGATCTCCGAATGCAACATGGCCGACGATGCCCTCGCCGAAAAATGTGGAGATGCGCTGAAAGGTGCGGTCGATGAACTGGTCGGGGATGACGAAATCTGTGGGCTTGTGCTCTTCCTTGAGCGAGCCCACGGCGGAGACGGAGATGATGCGCTCGACGCCAAGTTTTTTGAAGGCATAAATGTTGGCGCGGAAGTTGAGTTCGGAGGGAAGGATGCGATGGCCACGGCCGTGGCGCGCAAGAAATGCCACTTTGCGGCCCTCGAGTTCGCCCAGCACGAAGACTTCCGACGGCTCACCAAAGGGAGTTTCGACTCGCTGCTCGTGAACGCTGGTGAATCCGGGCATGGCGTAGAGTCCGCTGCCTCCGATAATGCCGATTTCCGCTTCCGCCAAGTTTCGCTCCTGTTGGGTAGTTGGTCAGCTTCGCGTTTGTTTCCTTCAGATGGTCGTGGGTTTAAATCCACGCCGGCGGCGCGTTAAACGGCCGCTTCTTCTTTCTTCCTTTTGTGCGAGGGGTGCACCCGCCAGGCCACCACGATGCCGATGAAGTAGAGACCAAGCATGGGGATGGCGTAGATGCACATGGTCCAGGGGTCGGGGCTGGGAGTGATGATGGCGGCCACAATGAACACCGCCAGAATTGCGTAGCGGATATTCTTCCACAGAAATTTGGGGCTGACGATACCGAACAGGGCCAGGAAGAAGATGAGGATCGGAAGCTCAAAGCTGATGCCCAGGCCGAGGATCACAGAAAGAAAAAAGCTGGTGTAATCCTCGATGCTGATCATGGGTGTGAAATTGTGGCCGAAATCCACGACAAGGATTTTGATGGCTGCGGGAAGCACCCAGAAGTAGCCGAACGCCGCGCCGCTGAGGAATAGACCCACGGTCGCCGTCATGAACGGTATAACAAAGCGCCGCTCCCTCTGATAGAGTCCGGGTGCTATGAAGAGCCACACCTGGTAAAGGATGAACGGCGAGGCAAGGATCGCTCCTGCCACAAGCGAGGCCTGCAGGTAGAGATTGAGCGCATCCATAGGATGCGTGAACATCAGTGTTTTGCCAATGTGGATCAGCGGCGCCTGGAAGAGTTCCACGATCCGGTTGTGAAAGACCCAGGCTATGCCGAAGCCGCAGGCCAGATAGATGGCTGAGTGGACGATGCGCTTGCGGAGCTCGTCGAGATGCTCCATAAGGCTCATGCCCGGCAGCTCGGCGCGCTCGGTTACCGCTGCCCGCGCCTTTTCAATTGCGTCAGCGGGATCAACCATGGTGTGTGGCCGGCTCCGTTTCCGCGCCGGCTTCGCTTGCCGCAGGGTTTTCAGGCGCCGGACGCTTGGCGCTCACCGCTTCGGAATGAGAGATTGCGGCCTCGTCGCCGGAGGGCGAAGATTCCAGGGCGGCTTCTTCTTCAGGTTCGGCAGACTGAGCGGGATCGGCCGCGGCGCGGCTGGTGGGCGGCTGGGCGGGAACCGGGGCGCCGGTCTCGGGTGGCTGCACCCGCAGCCCTGGCGGTTCAGCCTCAGCTTCATAGGCGGGGGTTTGGTTGTGATAATGCTCGTAGGCGGCTTCGTCGTAAGAGCAGGGAATGTCGGGCTCGCCAGTCTCTGGGTAATCCTCGTGTCGCTCAGCAGCGGGGGCTTCCGCTGGCTGAGTGGAGGCGGCAATCTGGGCGGGCGGGGCGGCAGAGGCGGCAGCAAGCGCACGCTGGCGCTCGGCCTCTTCCCGCTGGCGCCGGTCGGCCTCCTCGGCGTTGCGCAATTCCTCTTCCATCTGGAAGCGGAAATCGTTCGAGGCCTTGCGAAACTCGTACATGAGCTTGCCAATCTGACGGCCGATCTTGGGCAGACGGCGCGGGCCGAATACCACCAGCGCCATGATCATCACGATCATGGTGTCCCACATGCTTAGCGTGGCGACCTCGATTGTCGGGTGTATGCCCATGAAGCTCCATGATACCTTTCCCCGCAGCGCGCTCACAAACACGCACTACGAGGCCGCAGCCGTCCCATATGGCACGAACCGTTCGCTCAAAAGTGTACCGCGGCAGATGGGCGAAGGCCGGCCGGCGTGCGGAGGAACATATATTACGAATGGGTTACAATAAGGCTAGCGGCCGTGACGGAAACCGGTGAGGGATCTCCCTCAGGACGACGGTTTGGCGGCATGGCTGCGGACAGGCTGCAACATCCCCGTGGGTGGGGAAATCGCCGAGCGGTATTCGGCGAGGTCAGCGCATCCACTGCGGCCGTGATTGCTTTCAACATCCCCGTCCGGAAACGGACTGAAGGCGGAACAGAGTGAATCTTGCGATTGACGAGCTGACGGCGCCCGCTTTGGCGGACGAAGGCGTTTGCAGCCTTGAAAACTATCTGGCGATGCCGGACCACTCGATGGACGGCCGCATCGCCCAGGCGCGCGCCAAACTGGGCGCGACCACGGTGGTGCTCGGGCACCACTACCAGCGTGACGAAGTTGTGCGCTTTGCTGATTTTATGGGCGATAGTTACAGGCTTTCCCAGAATGCAGCGGCGACCGGCGCCAAGTATATCGTCTTTTGCGGCGTGCACTTTATGGCGGAAAGCGCGGATGTGCTGGGGCGCGATGGGCAGCAGGTGATCCTGCCTGACCTGAACGCGGGCTGCTCGATGGCCGATATGGCGGAGATCTCCCAGGTGGAGGATTGCTGGGAGGCGCTGGAACGCGCCGGGCTGGCGGATGAGACGATTCCCGTCACCTACATTAACTCGACGGCGGCGATCAAGGCGTTTTGCGGCGAGCGCGGCGGTCTGGTGTGCACGTCGTCGAGCGCGCGTGCGGCAATGGAGTGGGCGTTTGCCCGCGGCAGGCGGGTTTTGTTTCTGCCCGACCAGCACCTGGGGCGAAATACGGGTTATGCGATGGGGATTCCGCTGCACGAAATGGCGGTTTGGGATCCCTGGGCGCTGCAGGGTGGGCAGAGCAAAGAAATGCTGGCCGCCAGCCGGGTGCTGCTGTGGAAAGGGCACTGTTCCGTGCACCAACGTTTTTTGCCCGGCCACGTCGACCAGGTGCGGGCCAAGTATCCGGGAATTCAGGTGATTGTGCATCCCGAATGCCGATTCGAGGTCTGCCAGAAAGCGGATGCCCTGGGCTCGACGGAACGGCTGATTGCGCTGGTGGAACAGGCGCCGGCGGGAACCATGTTCGCGGTGGGGACGGAGATCCACCTTGTGAACCGCATGGCGAAGCGCTTTGCCGCGCAAGACAAGCGCATTATTACCCTCGACGACACCGGCTGCCTGTGCACCACCATGTACCGTATTACCCCGCAGCATCTGGCGTGGGCGTTGGAAAATCTTGTCGAGGGGCAGGTTGTGAACCGGATACAAGTGCGTGCCGAGGTGAAGCGCTGGGCGCGAGTGGCGCTGGACCGCATGCTGGAATTGCGCTAAAGCCGCGGGGAGTCAGGCGTGACCGCGGTCAGCGATGATCTTCGCGGTGACCACTGACTCCTGACCCCTGTCCACAAACACCTGAATCCTGTTCCCTGATCCTTGCTTTTCCCGTATCCTAGGTTGCAGGAACCGCCGATGAAGACATTTACGCTCGATGAAGCGCAGTCACTGCTGCCGGTGCTGGAATCGTTGCTCAAGCGAGCGATCGAAAGCAAGCGCGCGGCGGAAACCCTGGAGACGGATCTCTCGGAGTTGGCGCGGCAGATCTATATCTCAGGCGGTATGAAAGTAGATACTGCGAAGGTAGCGAAAACGCGTGCCGAGATGGAGAACCATCTTCAGGGGGTGCGCGAGAATATTGCGGAGATCGACGCCATCGGCGTGCAGGTAAAAGATCTCGACTCCGGACTGCTGGATTTTCCTTTTCGTCTTGACGACGAGGTGGTGCTGCTTTGCTGGCAGATGGGCGAACCCTCGATCGAACACTGGCACACAACCGATGCGGGTTTCAAGGGACGCCACCCGGTAGATGAACGTTTTCGCCGGCGGCCGACGGGCGGGCGGCCAAACTGACCGACGTTGGTTCGCCAACTTCATATTGAGAATATGAAATGCCAGGCGCGGGCAGGCTGCGCCCGATCAAAGAGCCGCGAGCGGTTCTTTCTTCCCGTGTTCCCCATGCGCGGCCTGCAACGCATTCATTCCTGCAAGATTCGCGCGAGTTACTGCAAGTCCTGCGCCGGTCAGTTTGCTTTTTGAGTGAATCAAAACCCAATGCGAAATATTTCGAGCGTTTCGCAATGCGCGGAGAAAAGGGATCTCCGGTCAAAGGCTCCTCGTCTAACCGAATAGAGCGATGTGCCTCTGCAATCCTGAAGCGCGGAGACATGGGTAATTCAAGTTAGAGGAGATTCTTAGACATGAAATATCGATCTAGCCTAGTGCTGCCAATTGCGGCGGCTTGCCTGGTGTTTTTGGGCCCGAATTTTGCCGCGGCCGGAAACGCCACAGACGTAAATGCGGCTGTAACCACTCCAAGCGCTGGACACATGGAGGCAATGGAGATGGTGCCTGCGCGTGCCACGTTAACCAAAAGGCTTGACGCCCGAGATATGCGAGCGGGTCAAGCTTTCGAAGCTAAGTTATCCAGCAAAGTAGAGCTGAAAAACGGTCCCGTGCTGCCCAAAGGCACTGAGCTTATGGGCAGAGTGATCAAGGACCAGATGGATCAGAACGGCCAGCCTTCGATCCTTACGCTCCGCTTCACCCAGGCGGATCTGAAAAACGGCAACAAGATTCCGATCAAGGCAACCATCGTTGGCCTTTACGCGGGAGTGAATCCCTATACCGCTACTTATAACCAGGTCGAGATGCCGAATTACTGGACTCCGAAGACTCTGCGAGTGGACCAGATCAATGCTCTCCACAATGTAGACCTTCACAGCCGGATAGCTGCGCATAACTCGGGTGTTCTGAGAACCACAAAGAAAAACATACAGTTTGCTCAGGGAACTGAGTTTGCGCTAGCAATCGCAGCACGCGGAAACGGAATGCACGAATCCCACGCCATGCAGGGGATGGGCGGAGGCGCCTAACCGAGCAGGGATAGAAACGGCGCAGCAAACAGGTTTTTGATTCCAGCGGCAATCAATTCTCCGCGGGGGAAACATATGCTCGATCCCTTAGCCGTGGGAACGAGCCTCATGCCAGAAGAAGGATCTACTGCTCCGCGCTTGCGATGTAACCGTCATCGCCGGCGCGGGGCATGTTCCTGTAAGTCATCCAACCGCACTCCCAATCCTGAGAGAGATCCACCGCAGCCGAGTCACACTCATTTGCGCCGGACGTTGCTGTCCGAGGGCAGTCTTCGCCTGTCGAGCGAAGACGCGTTCCGCCCCGTCTTTACGTTGCATTCGTACCCTGAATTGGAATTGCGGGCCGGGACAGATGGCGTCCTGTAGCTATAGGCTCTTTGTTAGTTGCACCGCAAAGCAAGGGCGTAGGAAGACGTGAGGCGTGGGGGCGGCATGAAGATGGGGCGCTGGTTAACAATCGCAGCGATGGCGTCGTTGCTGGCAGGGTGTAAGGGCTTCTGGCAGCCGGTAAGTTCGTCGAGCGGATCAGGCGGGACGGGCGCATCGGGAGGAGTGTTTTACGTGGCCAACGAGGCGACCGACCAGGTGGCGGCGTTTTCCATTGTTTCGGGCACGCTGACCAAGGTCTCCGGCAGTCCATACACGCTGACCGCGGCGCCGCTGGCGCTGGCGGTGGCGCCAAGCGGGAATTTCCTTTATGTCGCGACAGCGCAGGGAATTTTTCTTTATACCGTGGGGACGGGTGGGGGATTGACTCTGGCCAATAGCGGAAACGTGATTTCTTCCGACCTGGCGACCACGATGCAGGTGGACGCGACCGGAGCATGGCTGCTGGAGAGCGGGCCGGATTTGGGCGAGCTGATGGCGATTCCCATCAATTCTGTCACCGGCGCTCCGGCCTCGACCACGGAGCAGACAGCAATGTTGCCGGCGACGACCGTGCAACAACTGGCCATCGCTCCTGACAACGCCAATATTTTTGTCACCCTCGGGTCGGCGGGTACGGAAGAGTTGACGTTTAATGCCAGCAGCGGAACACCCTTCAGTTCGGAAAAGAACCTTGCGGTGAAGAACACCGCCGGAGCGGCAATCGCAGTGGCGGTCGACCCGGAGAAGCGGCTGGTGTACGTGGGCGAAACGGCCGCCGTGTCGGGAACAAACACCGGCGGGCTCCGGGTATTCAATTACAGCACCATGGCGGAGATTTCAGGCTCGCCGTTTGCGAGCGGTGGGCTGGGTCCCTATTCGATCTTGCCGCTATCCAACGGGGATTATGTGTATGTTGCTAACCGCACGATAAGCGGAAGTTCGGCAGGCAATATTGCCGGCTTTGCCGTGACCACAACCGGGACCTCGACTTCTCTTTCCGCGTTGAGCACCACGGCAACCACCGGTGTGGACCCGGTGAGCATGGCTGCCGAGTCCACCGGCAGTTACCTGCTGGCGGTAGATTTTGGCGGGAGCCCGGATCTGGAGGCCTATACTTTCGACACCACAACGGCAGGCAAGCTGGATTCAGCTTTGACCGCGGCCACCGGAACCGATCCCGTGGAGGCAACGGCGATAGCCGCATTGCCGTGAGCTAGGAAAGCCGTTCAGGCGGCTCGGGTGAGCCAGCGGATGATCATACCCAGAATGGCCAGGACGATTGCGCCCCAGAAGGCGGGGAAAAATCCGCGCACATCGAAGCCACGGACAATGCTGGAAGCGAGCAGGATCATCAACCCGTTGATGACCAGCAGAAAGATTCCCAGCGTAAGGATGCTCAAGGGAAAAGTGACGATCTTCAGCACAAAACCCAAGGTAGCGTTGAGAAAGCCGATGACCAGCGCGGCAATCAGCGCGGGCCACAGGCCACGGACGTCGAATCCGGGCACAATCTTGGAAACAACGAGCAGGGCGACGGCGTAGAGGACCCACTGGAACAGAAGGGCGAGCATGTCAGAGTCTTTCCTCCGGGCGGCACTGGCGCGGCCGGTTTAGAGTAAGACCATGTTCGCACGGCGGCTGTCGATTGAGCGAGTGGATGCCGAGGGCGCCCGGCATACCTGTCCGGTGAAGTGGATTGACTCGTTTGCTATGCGGAACTTCACCAACGATGCGATCTTCGACGACACGCTGCCGGTGGGGGACGGGGCGCTCGAGGCGGGCATCCGTGTGCCCCTTGATCGGCTGCAGGAGGCCATGGAGGACTGGTTCCGGCGCAAGGGCTACCTGAAGCCCGGCGAGCGGCTGGTGGTAGTGGAGAGCCGGCGGGATAGCAGCGGCTGACGGGCGCACAGTTGCACAGTTGCACATTCAAAAAACGAGCATGCGCGGGTTTTGCGTCAGGCGGTCTGAGGCGCAGAAACATTGGCGCCCCACAGGGCGAATTCGGCCTGACGTCGGACTTGCAGGCCGGGCACGACCTGGGTTCCGGAGTGATCCCAGAGAAGCAGTTGCTGGCGGGCGGCATCGAATTCGCCGGCATTGAGATCACGCAGGAGTGTCGAGCCGCCGAGCCTTCCCTGTCCGAGGTTGAAGCAGAAGTCGACAAGGGCGTCGAACTGGCTCTGGCTGAGAGTGACGGTGACCAGCCGCTCCACAGCCTGGCCGGCAACGGCGGCGTCGGAGGCGAGAAGTTGCTCGGCCTGGGCCTCGGTGATGCCGTTGGGGTAGCTTTCGCCGGGAAGCAGCTTATGGCCATAGCCGATGGTCGGTATCCCGGCGGGATCGTTGTAGGTGGTGGAACGAAAGCCTTCGGAATTCCTGATCAAGGTCAATCCTGCATCGCTGACTTGCATACGTACTCCCGCGCGCCTTTCGGGCGGTTTCAGGTATTTGGAACTGTTTTTGGATCTGAGTCAAGGGTAAATTGCGGCGAGCCGGACGAATCGCGCAGCGCAGGCGGAGTCTGTGCTGCGCGATTCATGACACATAATTTCTCAGGATGTCCCTTTCGTGACATTGCCTGTGACCGCGCGGCACGATAGCATCTGGCGCTATGCAAGAGCGTATCGTGGCACTCGACGGCTGGCGCGGCATCGCCATCCTCATGGTGCTGGCGTTCCACAACTTTGGAGCGCCGCTCTCGCTCACCTATCCCCATAACTTCCTCGTGCATCTGCTCGCCTTCGGCTGGTGCGGAGTGGACCTGTTTTTCGTTCTCTCCGGATTCCTGATCGGGGGCATTCTGCTCGATCATCTCGATTCACCAAGCTATTACCGAACTTTCTATCTGCGCCGCGCCTGTCGCATCCTGCCGCCGTATCTGCTGGTCGCGTTGACCATCGAACTTCTGGTTCGTTATCTCGGCATGCCCCACACTCCCTGGTACACCTATGCCTTCACCGCCAACTTTGCCTGCACCTTCGGAATCATCTGGGTGGGCATGTGGCATCTCTGGTCCCTTTCCGCGGAAGAGCAGTTCTACCTGATGCTGCCACCGCTCCTCCGCTTGAAGAAGCAGGCCATCCCCGTCATCGCCGGCGCCGTGCTGGTTCTGTCGCCAGTCATCCGCGACTTCGAGTGGCACAAGTGGGGCTACCTGGGCGCGCGCTTTCTGCCCTTCGGCCATATGGACGGGCTCTTCGCCGGAGTGCTTCTGGCATACCTGATGCGCACTGCGCCCGAGCTGGTCAGGCGGATTCAGCCTCATTTCGGCTGGATCATCGCCGCCTTGATCGGCGTGCTTCTTGTCTTTGCCGCCCTAGGATGGACAAATCGCAAACTGCCCGCTGCGGTTTTCGGCTGCTCGCTTCTGATTCTGCTTTTCACGACTCTTATTGCCGCCACCGTGCTTGCACCCGAGCGCTGGAGCTGGCTGCGCGACCCGCAGCTGGTCCGCATTGGCCGCTATTCCTACATGATCTATCTGCTGCACGCCCCGATCTTCTGGCTGTTGGCACCGGTGTCGGTGCCGCTGGCCATCTCTGCCAGCGCGGCAATCTCTTTTGGCGTCGCAGCACTTTCTTTCCGCTTCCTTGAATCGCCCATCATCGCCTTGGGTCACACCTTCGGTTACAAGACCAGGCCGAAAATAAAGGCCTTCCGGCTGGTGGCGGACGAAGTTCCCGCGCCGGCCGACTAACCGCCCCGGCTGACATCGTCTTCCCAGGCTCCATTCCCATCTGCTATGAATTCAAAGCTACACACTTGCAGGAGATAATCGGCAAAAGTGGCCGGATTGCAAGCGGTTGAAAAAGCGCGGGTTGAGAAAAAAGTGTCGGGTAATGGGCTTGACATCCGGGCAGCGCCGAGGCCGGAGCACAGCCCCGGCCCCACCCGATCTGCAATTGATCGAGTGAACCCGACCGATTCCGGCAAAGCTGCAACCCGCAGCTACTTGTGGGCGAGCTGCTGCACGACCTCCAACGCCTTTTGCACATGTTCGGGCGGGGTCAAATGATCTGCGTCGGAAGAGAACTCCGCGGCGACCTTGCCATCTTTGGCGACCACGAAGGTGGTGCGCGCAAAGAAGCCGTGGTCGATGGCGACGCCGCGCACGTCTTTCAAGCCCGCCCTTCCGGGAGAGGACTTGACGCCGTAGGCAGCGCCGATTTTGCCGCTGGGATCGGAAGCGACGGGGAAACGGCCGGCGCAATACTTGGGATCGGCGGAAAACTGATCGAGGCGCGCGATGCTGTCTTCGGAAACGCCGATGATGCTGGCGCCGGCAGCGGTGAACTGGTCCTTGTCTTCAGAAAAGGTATGGGCTTCGAGGTCGCAGCCGCCGGTGTAAGCGGAGGGGTAGAAGTAGACGACGACGGGGCCCTTCTGCAGGGCGTGGCGCAGCGAGAAGTGGAACTGCCTGCCCGCCAGCGAAGCGGGGGCGGAAAACTCGGGGGCGCGGTCACCTGCTGAGAGGGCGGCGAGGGCGGGAATGCAGAGTGCGGCGGAGATCGCCAGGCCGAAGAAGAGATTTTTCTTCACGAGAATCCTCCGTGCTAGCTGAGACTGAATGGGGATGGGCGCGGCGCTGAAGCAGAAACGCCGTCAGGCCTACGAGGATAGCAGAGCGGCCGGGGGCGCTGCCTGGATTGTCGAAGTGCGGAGCGCGGAAAAGCTTTATGGCGGATCGTTGAGAGGTTGATTTTTGAGGTTCGGGAAGCCGACTTATCAGGAGCGATCCGTGGCAACCGGGAGGTTGCAGCTTTCCCAGGTCTCAGAAGCGAGACACGGGGCACCCAAATTATGTTAGTAAACGGAGATGGGGCACCCAAATTATGTTAGTAAACGGAGATGGCTCCGGGGCACCTGGCGCAACAGCAAGATGACTCCCCGTAAGCGGGTTCTCGACAAGTTTTTACGGTCGATAAAGGGCTAGCGGCAAGCTGGTGCGATGCCATTATTCCTGAACTGATCGAATGTTTCTACACCAGCCTCTCAAGTGGGGTTTGTGGTCTCCGGGCCGGACGGAGCCGGCTGGGGAGAGTGGAGACGTTCCACCCATTGTCGCTAAAGGGAAGACGCGGCGAGCGTAGAGCACCCCTTGTCGCGGGAACCGGGTGGTGGGTGTGCGCGTACAATGGGAGTATCACGATGACAGGCAACCGGCGCGCCCAATCGAAGGTACTTTGGCTGCTTTTTGCGGCTTTCCTTGCAATTCCGGCGGTTCCGTTGCGCGCGCAGAGCGTGGCCAGCCTTCCTGCAAAACCCAGCGACTACGTGAGCGATTTCGCCCATGTGTTTTCGCCGCAGACGATTGACCAATTGGATAACATCTGCAGCCAACTGGACCACACCAAGGCCGACGCGCAGATGGCCATTGTGACGGTGAACAACCTGGGCGGCGACGACATCGATGACTACGCGGACGAGCTCGAAGGTAAGTGGAAGATGGGGAAAAAAGGCTCGGACCGCGGCGTGCTGGTGCTGCTGGACGTGGGCGAGCACAAGTACCGCATCGAGGACGGATACGGGCTGGAAGGCATTCTGAACGACGCCAAGATTGGCGACATCGGGCGGTCGATGGTGCCGGACCTGAAGGCCGGCGACTACGACGACGCGGTGATGCTGGCAGTGGGCCAGCTTGCCCAGGATATTGCGGCTGACCGGGGCGTGACGCTGAACCTGAACGGCACGGCGGCGGTGCCTGAGCCTGTGGAGCAGCGGCCGCACGGCTCGCCGCTGGGCAAGCTGATTCTGTTCTTGCTGGTGCTCGTCTTTTTTGGCGGGTTCTCGATCATCCGCATGCTGCTGGGAGCAGGGTTGTTCTTCGGCGGCTGGGGCGGCCCGTGGGGCGGACCGTGGATGGGCGGCGGCATGGGCGGCGGCAACTGGGGCGGCGGAGGCGGCGGTGGTGGTGATGGATTCGGCGGCTTCGGCGGCGGGAGTTTTGGCGGCGGCGGGGCCGGAGGGTCGTGGTAGAGCACTCAGGCTGAGATTTTGAGAGCTGGTCCGGATCTCGGGAACGAGCGCGGGTGCGCTCGGATGTGCTGGTGATGGAAGCGTTGAGACGTCCCACCCTTGCGACAGAAAGAAGTTGCAAGCTTGGGCACAGAGTTAGGCGGCAGTTGAGGCGCGGCGCGGCTTTTTAGGTCCCCAAACCTGGACCGGAGGAGAAGAACTTTTTATGCGACGTGGACTTTATGTGATGCTGGCGGTGCTGGGGGTGCTGGTGCTGGCGGCGCTGATGGTGTTTGGCAGTTATGTGAGTGCGCGCAACCAGATGGTGGCGAAAGACCAGTCAGTAAAGCAGAACTGGTCGGAAGTGTCCATTCAAATGCAGCGGCGCGCCGACCTGATTCCCAACCTGGTGGAGACGGTCAAAGGATTTACCAAGGAAGAGAGCGGAGTCTACGGCGAGATTGCGCAGGCGCGGGACGGCCTGATGAACGCGCAGACGCCGCAGCAGAAGATTGCCGCCAACGGGCAACTGGATGGCGCGCTGGCCAAGGTGCTGGTGCTGACGGAGAATTATCCGCAACTGCGTTCGAGCGACCAGTTCATGCGGCTGCAGGACGAGTTGGCGGGAACCGAAAACCGCATTGCCGTAGCGCGCAAACGGTATAACGACGCGCTGCAGGACTACAACACGTTTATTCTGCAGTTCCCCAACAACATCTGGGCGGGGATGGCGGGATTCCAGCAGAACACCGCGTACTTCACGGCGAGCGCGGGCGCGCAGAATGTGCCGGCGGTGAAGTTCTGACGCGATGCGTCACACTATGCTAGATTGAAAGACGCCTTGTGCGCAGTAACTTTTCCGGTGCGAAAAGCGGCGACTGCCGGCAGGAAGGCGAGGTGCCGGGATGGGGTCGAGCCCGGTACAGGTTGAATCTTTCCGTGTCAGTGAATTGTCAAAACCAAACGGTCAGCAGGCGCTAACTGGTTGTGTTGATTCCCAAATCTGCCCCGCCGGGTATTCCTGGCGAAGGAGCAGCCATGCGTTATGAAGACATCCCCAAGCTTGCGACCTGGAAGAACGATACCTCAGTGTTGCGAAGATCGGCTTCCGGCAGCACGTTAAACAAGATCGACGCGGATATCGACAACTACTGGAAGAGCTACTCGTCCATGGTCAAGCGGAATCTGCTGACCGACGTCAACAGCAACATCCGTAACTGGGAGAACATCAACGGCACGACGGTATCCTTCCATCCCGTCGTGGTCGCGCTGAAAGAGGTGATCACCCGCAAACTGCGGGAACTTTCGCCTTCGGCATACAGGTACAGGCAAGTGATGTGCCTGGGATTCCGCGTGGGCTGCAATACGGTCACGGATGAGTATTTCCGCTATTCGCCCAACGATGGCGTGGACATGCGCAAGAAATGCGATGAAATGATGCACGCCATCCGCTGCGCGCAAGGCTTTGTTGCCGCTTCAGGCATGGACAGCGACGAAACCCTGAAGATTTTCATGGCGCCGGAATTCTATTTTCGCGGGGCAAACGGCGCATATTCGCACGACCTGGTGGCAAGCATTCTTCCCACGATGACGGGGCTGGGAATGGGCGGCAATGCTTATGAACACTGGCTGTTTGTATACGGCACGGCGATTGCCGCCAGCGAGGAGGAGTTCACCTGCTGCCGGGTCTGCGGCCCCAACCCGAACACGGTGGAGTTTATCCGCGATCCGACGAGCCGCCTGAGTGCGACGGGGATTCACAAAAAAACCCAGGCGGTATGCAAGACGAATCCCGCGCACCCCATCGAGATGAGAACTTACGGTGCTGAAGTTCAGAACGTGGCGTTGATTCAGAAAGGCACCGACATGCACATGGTGGTGAAGGAATACATATCGGGTATTGATTACAAGGGCAACCAGGTAAATGTGATTGAGGGGAAAGGAAAAAATCGCATTGTGAAGACATTGAACGCAATTGCACCGCAGGGCAGCAACATGAGCCGGATCGCTTCCAAATTTCAGGACGAGCGCATGGGCGGCGGTGTATTTACGATGGACGGGATTACATTCGGCATGGAGATTTGTCTGGATCATATCCAGTCCACTGGCGCGGCGGGGCGCCTGGGGCCCTATGCCAGCACCATTCAGGTGCTGCTGATCCCGTCGTATGGAATGGACATTACCCACCACTCCTGCGTTTCGGGCGGGGTCATCTTCAATGTGGACGGGCGAGGCGCCGGAACATCCAACGTTGTTGTGAAGGGGCACACGGGGGTGCCGATCACGGGGACTTCAATTGCGGCGCCCAATACCGGCGGCCAGATTGAGAGATGGGGACCGTTCCCCATTCCCAGGCGGGGATGACGAATCGCAGCGCCGGCGGCGATGTCTGACTGCTTCGGCGCAATCCAGCGGCGCCTTGGGGCAGCGCAGAAAAGGCCATCCCGGCGGGCAGGATGGCCTTTTCTGCGAATCTCGTGAAGCGTGATCTGGGATGAATCTACTTGAACGATGCGATGGCGCTGGCCTCGTCGTCGTAGATATCAAAGACGGTGTAGAGCTTGGTGAGCTGAAGCAGGTCGTGGACCTTCTTCGTGAGCTTGAGCAGTTTGAGCTTGGCACCCTGGTTGCGGGCGGTGGTGTAGGCGCTGACCAACTCGCCGAGGCCTGAGCTGTCGATGTAGTTGACATCGCCGAGATTGGCCAGGATGTTTTTCTGGCCTTTTCCGATCAGGTCGCGAACGGCGTCTCGCAACTGCACGCTGCCCTCGCCCAGAGTGATCCGTCCGCTCAGGTCCAGAACGGTGACGCCGTCGACTTCACGGGAAGCAATTGATAGTGCCACGGAAAGAATCCTCCTTCTTCGGTACATACGGTTATAGCATGCTGGCGGCACAAGGCAGCAAGCCCGATGCTGCGGATGAGAGAACAGGTGCGGGCCGGCTGCGCAGGCGCCAATCTATTAGTTGCCGGCTGGCGCCAGACGTTTCACCATTGTCAACTCGGTGCCGGGATGCAATTGCCGGAAATGGACCTCATCCATGAAGGAGCGAATGAGGAAGATGCCGCGGCCGGTGCCGCGGAGCAGGTTTTCCGGGGCCAGCGGGTCAGGGAGGGTATCGGGATCGAGGCCTTTGCCCTGGTCGGCGATGGTGAAGACCAGAGCAGAGCCGGTGTTTTCGAGGCTGAAAGCGATTTGCCTGGAGGGGTCGTACTCATTGCCGTGGAGAACGGCGTTAACGGCGGCTTCGCGCACGGCCATGGTGACGTGAAAGCGCTCATCCTCGTCGAGGCCGGCCTCTTCGGCCAGCTTGTCTGCGGCGGCTTCCACTTCTGACACGCTGTCCATGGTGGAGCTGAGCGTGAAGCTGCGCCGGCCTGTCTTGGGTGCACTCAAAAGGGTCACAATCCGCCTGGATTATTGGGATGCAGAACCGGCGGAAGCCGCCTCTCAACCCTTGAAACCTGCTGGCAGTTTCGTCGCTGAAAGGGATTGTGTCAAGCAACAATTGGGTTAGCATAACATCGAAGTTGATTTGAAGCAGCTCCCCGGGGAGTCGGGGTGCAGGCGGAGTCGGTCGCGGGCCTAAGGTCTGTGGTCTGCCCTGCCCGGAAAGAGGCGAACGGAATGGAAGCGCGCACGACAGCACGCATTAGCCTCACGGCGCTGGTAGGCACGCCGGTCACCGACGCATCGGGGCGGCTGCGCGGGCGGCTGAAAGACATCGCCGTGGCTACTGGACCAGAGGCGGGCAAGGTTGCGGGTCTGGTACTGAAAACACGGACGGGGTTGTCGCTGGTGCCTTCGCAAGACGTAATGGAGACGCCCTCGGGCGCGCTGGAGCTGCGTTCCGCCGGCGAGTTGCCGCCGTTGAAGGACGGCGGCAATTACCTCTTTTTGCAGCAGGACCTGGTAGACCGGCAGATCATCGACATCCACGGGCGCAAGGTGGTGCGCGCCAACGATGTGGACCTGGAGTGGATGGGGCACGGTGCGGCGCATCTGCTGCGCGTGGCCGAAGTGGAAGTGGGGATGCGCGGGGCGTTTCGGCGCGTCTTCAAAGGCCTGCTGCCCAAGCACCGGCTGGAGGCGCTTTCGCGCAAGCTGGCGGCGCACGCGATTCCCTGGCAGTTCGTTGATGTGATCGAGGTGGACCCGGCGCGGCGGGTCAAGCTACGCATCGAGTACGAGCGGCTGGCGCGGATTCATCCCTCGGAGCTGGCCGATATTCTGGAAGACCTGGCGCCGGCGGAACGCGAGGCGGTATTCACCTCGCTCGATGAAGAAGTGGCCGCGGAGACACTCGAAGAGGTCGATCCCAAGCTGCAGAAGGCGCTGCTGGAAAAGCTGGACGAAGAGAAGATCGCCGATATCGTCGAAGAGATGGATCCGGGCGTGGCCGCCGATCTGCTGGCGGAGCTGCCCGAGGAGCGGTCCGACGCCATTCTCGAAGAGATGGAGCCGGAAGAGCGGCAGGAAGTGGAGGAACTGCTCGAGTTCGATGAGAGGTCTGCGGCCGGCTTCATGACCACGGAATTTGTGCACGTAAGTGTAAACGCGACCGTCGCCACAGCGGTACAGGCGCTGCGGAGTTTCGATGGCGATCCGGAGAGCGTGACCGAAATCTTTCTGCTCGATGACAAAGAAATCCTGCGCGGATCGATTCCGCTGGCGCGGATGGTGATGGCGCAGCCGGATACGCGGCTCCTGGTGCTGGCGGAGCCGCGCGTGCTCTCCTGTCCCGCGGATCTGAACCAGAACGAAGTGGCCGAGATGTTCGACAAGTACAACCTGCACGCGCTGCCGGTAGTGGACCAGCAGGGGCGGATGGTCGGCGTGGTTCAGTCGGACCAGGTGATTACGTTTTTGCGGGAGAAACTGTAGCGATTTCGAGAAAACCCATGGCTTCCGCGGAAATTGTGAAACAATCGATAGATGCTCCAGTTACCGCGGATTATTCAAGGCGGCATGGGTGTCGGTGTGTCCAATTGGCGCCTGGCCAATGCGGTCTCGAAACTCGGCCAGCTCGGCGTGGTTTCTGGCACGGCGCTCGACCAGGTATTTGTGCGCCGGCTTGCCGATGGCGATGAGGGCGGGCATATGCGCCGGGGACTGGACGCGTTTCCGTTTCCCGCGATGGCGCGGCGCATCTGGCGGGAATATTTCATCGCGGGCGGCAAAGCTGCCGGCAGGTCCTATCCCACCGTCGTCATGCACCAGCGGCGCTGCCCGCGCAAGCTGGTAGAGCTTTGCATGGTAAGCAACTTCGTCGAGGTATTTCTGGCCAGAGAGGGCCACCGGAATCCGGTGGGCATCAACTTTCTGGAGAAGGTGCAGATGCCGCTTCTGCCCTCGATTTATGGCGCCATGCTGGCCGGAGTGGGCTACGTGCTGATGGGGGCGGGCATTCCGCTGCACGTCCCCGCGGTGCTGGACGCTTTTGCGGCGCATGTTGTGGCGGAGTACAAGCTGGCTGTGGCCGGCGCGTCGCGCGGCGAGGCGGAAATGGACACCACGATGCGCCTCGATCCGGCGGAATATGCGGAAGGGCCGCTGCCGGTGCTGGTCCGGCCGAGGTTCCTGGCGATTGTTTCGTCGAACACGCTGGCGTCGACGATGCTGCGGCGGGCGAGCGGGCGCGTGGATGGACTGGTGATCGAAAGCCCGACGGCCGGAGGACACAATGCGCCGCCGCGGGGCAAGATGCAATTGAATGCCGCGGGCGAACCGGTGTATGGCGAACGCGATCAGGTGAACATGGCGGGATTGCGCGCATTGGGCGCCCCTTTCTGGATGGCCGGCGGGTATGGAAGCGCGGCCAAGCTGCGGGAGGCGCTGCTTGAGGGGGCCACAGGGATCCAGGCGGGAACGGCGTTTGCGTTTTCGAATGAGTCGGGCTTGCGGGCGGATTTGAAGAAGAAGCTGCTGGCGCGGGCGGCGGCGGGAACGGGTGATGTGTTTACCGATCCGCTGGCTTCGCCTACCGGATTTCCGTTCAAAGTGGCGCGGCTTGAAGGGACCAGTTCGGTGCCGGAGATCTACCAGGAGCGGAGACGGATTTGCAATCTCGGCTATTTGCGCGAGGCTTACCTTGCGGACGATGCCCGGATTTCGTACCGTTGTTCGGCGGAACCGGTGGCAAATTATGTAGCCAAGGGCGGCAAGGCCGAGGATACGGTGGGACGAAAATGTCTTTGCAATGCGCTGATGGCCAACATCGGGTATGCGCAGAAGCGCGATCAACAGGCAGACGAGCCTCCGCTGGTGACGGTGGGGAACGACCTTAATTCCATCGCCCAGTTTCTGAAGCCGGGGCGTACGACATACAGCGCAGCCGAGGTGATTGAGTCGCTGCTTGGACTCAGTGGCGATGCTGCAGGGCTGGCTCTGGCGGTCTCAGCGTAGAGCTGAATCGGCGCTCGGCTAATTGCTGACAGTTGCTACTCCTCCTTCCACCTCGAAGACCCTGGGCACGCGATCGGCGGGTGTGGGCAGAGCTGGAAACGGCGCGTGGGGCTCGGTCTGGTACCAGTAGGCAGTGGAGAAGAAGTTGTCGGAGCGGTTGTTGGCCGTGCCGTGCTCGATGGTGACGCGGACGGACTTTTCAAAAACCAGCGGGCCTTCGAGGAACCAGCGATACATGGAATAGCGGCCGCCGATGCGCTCGGGATCGACGACGTAAGGCGCGCCGTTGTGCTGATAGTCGAAGGGCTGCAAGCCGAAATCCCAGGCGCCGTTATAGAAATCCTCAGTGCCGGTGCCGTTGATGGTGGGCAGCGGGCTGCCGTCGATGAAGATCATGTCGTCGCCTTCGCCGAACCAGCCATTTTGATTCTGAAGAACAGACTGGGTGACGCCGATGACATGGCCGCGGCCGGTGGCTTCAAGGAAGACGTAGTTGTCGCGGCCGTCGAGATTTTTTCCGTTGCTGGCGACGGCTTTGCAGGGCGTGGCCTGGCGAAACTGCGCATGGAAACGGCCGAGATCGTTGGGAATGCCGGAGAGCGCAACATAGTCGATGTGGAAGTAGAGGCTGTTGACGCGGTCGGGGCCCTGGTTTTCCACCGTCATGCGGGCGGCGGTGGCGAAGGGCATCTGGAAATAGGAATTGAGGGCTTTGACGTTGGCCACGGCGAGCAGGGCGGACTGGTAGAGGAAGTATTCGCCCAAACCGAGGCCGAAGAAGTCGCCGATGGGGACTTCGACCGAGGGCGAGGATTCGCCGTCCCACCAGGCACGCAGGATGAGGTTCTTCAGGTGCATGCGGTCCGGCGAATTGATGGTGAACCAGACGTGGGTGACCACGCCGGCGCCGGTGACGTCGAGCACCGTTGCGGATTGGCCGGGATCTATGCGGACCGAATCGGCGTTGCCGCCGGTGCGGTCCCAGCTCGAGGAGCGGCGGCTGGAATAATTGCGCAGGCGCGCCTGCGTGAAGAGTTCCTCGGGTGCGCGCTCCTGCGGCGGAGGAGGTTGGGCGGCGGCGCGGGCATTCACGCCCAGCAGCGCTGCCGCGGAAACGCCAGTGGCTGAAACCATGCCGCCCAGCAGCCTTCGGCGGGCGCGAAACGTCTCATCGTTGCCGAGTTTTGACATAGTAGATTCCTCCGGAATGAAATTGCCGCGAAAGCGTATTTTATCTGCGCGGAGAGGGTCTGCGGCGAATGGACAACGGCAAAACGCCGCATGGGAGGTTGGCCGCTGCTGCGGGTCGCGCATTCGCGGGCATTCCTGTTATGGTCAGTGAGGAAACCGGCAATGAATCCTCCCTAGGAATCGACGCGCATGTGGAAGCGTTGGCGAACCCGGATACTGTTGTTCCTGGCGGTGCTGGGGCCGGGAATCATTACCGCCAACGTGGATAACGATTCCGGCGGCATCTTCACCTACTCCCAGGCGGGCGCGCAATACGGCTACACGCTGCTGTGGCTGCTGCTGCCTGTGACCGTGGCGCTGATCGTGGTGCAGGAAATGTGCGCGCGCATGGGGGTGGTCACGGGCAAGGGGTTGAGCGACCTGATCCGCGAGGAATTCGGTCTGCGCCTCACCTTCGTGCTGATGGTGCTGCTGGTGCTGGTGAATTACACCAACGTGGTGACCGAGTTCATCGGCATCGCCGGATCGCTGCACCTGTTCCACGTGACGCGCTTCATCTCCGTGCCGATTTGTGCGCTGCTGGTCTGGCTGCTGGTGTTCAAGGGCGATTACAAGAGCACGGAAAAAGTGTTCCTGGCGGCGTCGATGGTGTACATCGCCTACATTTTTGCGGGAGTGCTGGCGCATCCCAACTGGCACGAAGCGCTGCAACTCTCAATTGTGCCGCCGGCCAGATCGGTGTGGCGCAGCAAGGACTATATGTACATGGCGGTAGGCGTGGTGGGCACGACGATTGCGCCCTGGATGCAGTTCTACCTGCAGTCTTCCATCGTAGAGAAGGGCGTGCGCGTCAAGGAATACGGGGCCTCGATGATCGATGTGATCGTGGGCTGTTTCTTTACCGACCTGATCGCATGGTTCATCGTGGTGGCCTGCGCGGCCACGCTTTTCGTGCACGGGATGGGCGCCATCCAGGTGCCGTCGGACGCGGCCGAGGCCATGCGGCCGCTGGCCGGCGACTACGCCTTCGTGCTCTTCGCCTTCGGGCTCTTCAATGCCTCGCTGTTTGCGGCGTCGATTCTGCCGCTGTCGACGGCCTACACGGTTTGCGAGGGTCTGGGCTTCGAGTCGGGCGTGGACAAGAGCTTCCGCGAAGCGCCGTTTTTCTACTGGCTCTACGCGCTGCTCATCGCCGGCGGCGCGGTCACCGTGCTAGTGCTGCCCAATTCGCAACTGATCAACTTCGCCATCTGGTCGCAGGTGCTCAACGGTGTGCTGCTGCCGGTGATCATCATCCTCATGCTGCTGCTGATCAACCGCACCGACCTGATGGGCAAGCACAAAAATTCGCCTTTATGGAATGTGGTGGCGTGGGCGACAAGCGTGATTGTGATCGGGATGACTCTGGTGATGCTGTGGAGTATGTTGCCGGGACATTGAGATATTGCGGTAGTTGGACAGGCCGCGGAAAGACTCAATCGAAGAAGCTTTGTAACCGGAGCACGGCCTTAGGTTCCGCGTCGGTCAGCTCAAACCCCGGCGTCAATCCGCAGCAGCTTCATAAACTGGTCGAAGTCCGGCCGCACCTTCAACAGCTCTGACTCCAGCGTGGTCAACGTCGCAATCCCGATCCACTTCCCGACGCGCAGATAATGCTGCACCTGGAACACCGAGACCTGGTGCATCGGCCGGTGCTTCAGCATCAGCATCGCCGCCTCTTCCGCGCCGGGAAACTCCGTCGCCGCCGGCCCCGCGATCATCGGCTCCATGAACGTGCGCTTCATGATCGTGATTTGCGCCTTGATGTACAGTTCCAGCTTGTCGCCAGCCAGCAGCTCGTCTTCACGCAGATACACGTTGCTCGGCACCACTCCCTCGCACCGCTTCTGAATCCCGAACTCCGGAATCCACGTCCACCCAAACGGAATGGCGGGAATGACCCACCGTCCGACGCGGGCCGCAGATGCGGAGATACCGGGTTGGTTCGGATTGCTGCTCATTTGCGATGCGCTTCGAGTTTCTCCTTCTCTCCCATGCGGCCCGGCGGAATGAAACCGCCATGCCGCAACTTCACCAGCGGATGAATTGCCTCAGGTAACTTTGGCGATCGAGCAAAGCTGATACGCAGCCATGACCACAGCCGTCACCAGACGGTCAAGCTCCGTGGCCGGCTCCGAACCTGCAAAATCAAGCGGAAATCCATCGAGATGTTTGGCCAGCCCGAGCTCGTCCCGGGCCAGCTCGACGAGGGGAAGCGAGTCGCCGCTTTGAAAACCTGCGTATGCTTTCACGATCTCCGCCAGCTCTTCCTCAAGCCGGGGCAGCGCCTCGGTCTGCCACATCAGAAATGTGGGAGTCGAGGAATATGCAGGATCAAGAGCGCCCGCGGCCACCGCGTCGCGCACTTTGGTGACCAAGGCCGTGAACGTCTTCACAAAGCGCTGGGCGTAATAGTCGGGAATCGGGGAAGTGGCGGGAGAGGTCATAGGCTTTTCGGTAAATTCTGTTGCGCCGCTTGCTGGCTTTGCTTCTCCGCCTGTTGCGCGGCCTGTTGCGCTTCTTGAGCTGACTCTTGGGCTTGTAGTGTCGCTTGCTGCGTTTGCTGCTGGATTTGCTTCTCTGCCTGCTGCGCCTTGGTCGCCGCCAGCTGCGCCGCAGCTTTATCCTGTGGGGTAGCGTTTTGTGCCTGCTGCGCGGCCTGCTGCGCCGCCTGCTGGCTCTGCTGTGCTGCCTGTTGCGCTTGCAATTCCGCCTGCTGCGCGGCTTGCTGCGCCCGCGCCGCCGCCACCTGCGCCTGTTGGGCCGCTTGCTGCGCGGCCTGCGTATTTCCCTGCTGAGCGAGTTTCGCCGCCTGCTCCGCCTGCCGCTTTGCCTGTTGCGTTGCCTGCTGCGCGGCGTTGGACAGCGCTGTGGCCGCCTGTGCCGATTGCTGCGCCGCCAGTTGAGTAAGCTGGGCCGGCGTCGCCCAGGGAGCGGGCACTAATTGGCTGGGGACCAGCGCGCCCCGCGGCGCCCAGAGCTGCGTACCCCCGCCTTGCTGGCCGCCCATCGGCGATGCCGCGCCCATCCACGCTTTAACGCCCCCCGCGGGAACCTGCGCCACCGCCATCAATAAACCCGCGTTCCACCCTCCCACCGCGTTGTCCGCACGCCACTGATCTTCCGTGGCGGGAGGGTTGGGAGTCCAGTA
>JASHOY010000018.1 GCA_030038435.1 Acidobacteriaceae bacterium
CATTTACGGCGACGCGATCAACGCCATGCTGGCGGCCGCCGCCATGAACTTCCACAAGCTCCTCAGAGCTTTTTGGCTCTATTTTCTGCCCAGCCTGCTGGCGGCCTGGAGCCAATGCCAGGCGGTTTCGGCTCCCATCGACCAGCTTGTGCTGTCGCACACGATGTGAAAATCACTTTTTCAGGATCGACTAACTAGAGAATTCCCTAGGAGAAACTTCATGCCTTCAAACGTTTACGCCAGCGCATGAACTGTAAGAACAATCAAGCGGGCGCGTTCGAGCGCGTCAGGATAACTGCGAAGAGGCGCGCACCACCAGCTTGGGATCGAGCACCACGGTGCGCGGACGCGTGGTGGCCGGCTTGTCCAGCAGGCTGATGATCATTTTCGCAGTGCGTTCCCCAATTTCTGCGGCGCGCTGATCCACGCTCGACAGGGGCACGCGCAGCTTGCTGCTGTAGTGATAATTCCCGCAGCCGATGATGGCCAGGTCCTGAGGGATGCGAAGACCCACCTCGAAGGCCCGGAACATGGCGCCGACGGCGATGTTGTCATTGAAACAGAAAATCGCCTCCGGACGGGGATCGAGCTTCAGCACTGTATCCATAGCCCGCTTTCCGCGCTCCTCGCCCACCGTTCCATCCGCCTTGACGCCAGGAATCACATAGCCCTCGGGAACCTCCAGTCCATGCCGCTCCATGGTTTCCAGAAATCCGTCGGCCCTGCGATTGCCCACGTTGGTGGCCGGCCCGCGGATATGCGCAATGCGCCGGTATCCCTGCTCGATCAAATGCTCGGTGGCCAGCTCGCCGGCGCGGCGATCGTTCACCCCGACAAAATTGCAGGCATACCCCGAGAAGCTGCGATCGATCAGGATCAGGGGCACGCCGGTCTCGCTAATCTTGCGAAACGGCTCGGGATCGCGCTGGCAGGAGGCAATCACGTAGCAGTCGAGCCGATGCGCGAGCATGTGCTCGATCTCCTCCTGCTCCAGCGTGGCATCGCTCTCCGAGGAAGACACAATGAGGAAATAATCCTTTTTGCGCAGGATCGTCGATAGCGATTTGGCAATCTCGGAAAAAAACGGGTGGATAAGATCGGGAACCACCAGCCCGATGAGAAAGCTGCGGCCGGTAACCAGGCTGCGCGCCGTCAGGTTCGGCCGGTAGTTCATGCGCTTGACGTGTTCGAGAATCTTGAGCTTGGTGGCCTGGGCAATGTCGGGGCGGTCGCGCAGCGCCTTTGACACCGTTACGATGGACACACCGAGTTCGTCCGCTATGTCTTTCAGCCTGACAGCCATAGGACACTTTATACACTATAAATCCTTTGGTCGGACCACCTGCCCAATTGCCGCGCCTGAGGCAGCGGGAAAACCCCTCCGCCTCAGCGGCGCCTTACTCGTCGCTCTGGCGCGTGGGGCCGTCGAGAATCGGCGCGGCAAGGCCGGCAAGATGCGGCTCGCTAACGCCGTCGATATCGAAAACCACGATGCTGTTTGAACCCTTGTGCAGCCAGGGCCCCGGCACGTAAAGCGTGTCCTGCGGCCCGATGTCCCAGTAGCGGCCGATGGCGTGCCCGTTGATCCACACCGCGCCTTTGTGCAGATCGCGCACGTCCAGAAACGTATCGCCAACGCTGGTGACGAAAAAGCGGCCGCGGTAAAAAGCGGGCCCGGCCGGCTGCGCGCCGAAATGGAACCGCACCTTGCCGAAGCTGGTCATGGGCAGCGTGTAGACCTGCCAGCCGGTCAGTTCGCGGCCATCGAGCATGACGCCGTTGGGCGCGCCTTTCTGGGCGTGGCGCATCATGCGCGTGGAGTTGATGCGGCCGTCATTTTCGATGAGGATGTCGAGGCGCGCAGCGGGTTGGGTGTTGTCGAGAAGCAGCGAGTCCTGCTTCAGGCGCCGGTCGAGCGTGCCCACCAGCTTGCCATCGAGATAGATTTTGGCATAGTCGTTCATGCCCGGAATCGCCAGTGTTCCCTGCACCGGCGCGCGCAACTCGGTGCGGTAAAGAATGAAGCCGTAAGCCTGGCCGTACATCTCCATCGGCCTGGCGGTTTCAGATTCGACCGGCGCCGGCAGGTTCTTCCAGAGCGAAGCGCTCTGGGTCAGCGTGAATCGAGGCACGGCGATGACCGGCGGCGGCTGCGGCACCGGCGGCACCGGGTGACCGGCGAACTTCGCGAAGACCTTGCGGTAGGCATAGTACTTGGGCGTGGGATGGCCGGCCTCGTCCAGCGGCGCGTCGTAGTCGTAGCTGGTCACATCGGGCATGTAGGAGTCGTCGGTCCAGCTTGCCCCGCTCATGAAGCCGAAGCTGGTGCCCCCGTGAAACATATACAGGTTGACCGAGGCTCCGCGGCTAAGGATGGTTTCCAAGTCGGTGATTTGCGGCGCAATGGGCCGCGTCTGGTGCGGCTGACCCCAATGATCGAACCAGCCCGGCCAGTACTCGGCGGCAAACAGCGGCTGCCCCGGGCGCATTTGCGCAAGAAAGTCGAGCCCCTGCGCGGCGTGGCGCATGCCGAAATTGACCGCGGCATAGGTGCCGGGGATCGAACCTTTTCTTTCGCCGCGCGTGGGATTGGTAGTGAACAGCAGCGCATCATCAAATCCGGCGCTGATGAAAATCCGGTGCAGGTGCTTCAGATATTCCTGATCGGAGCCGAAGTCGCCATACTCGTTTTCGACCTGCACAGCGATGATGGGGCCGCCGCGGCCAATCTGGTATTTTGCCACTTCCTGTCCGAGTTTCATAATCCATCGCTCGGCAGGAACCATGAACGCTGGATCGTTGGAGCGCAACGCAGTCTCCATTCCAGGATCGGAAAGCAGCCACGCGGGAAAACCGCCGAACTCCCACTCCGCGCAGGAGTAGGGACCCGCGCGCAGAATCACGTAAAGATGCTCCTGCTGCGCCTCGCGCAAAAATTCGGGCAAATCGGCATCGCCGCTGAAATCCCATACGCCGGGTTCGGGCTCGTGCACATTCCAGAAGACGTAAGTGGCAATGGTATTCAGGCCCATGGCCCTGGCCATTTCCATGCGGTCGCGCCAGTAGGCGCGCGGAATGCGCTCATAATGCATTTCGCCGGAAAGAATCTGAAAGGGCTTGCCATCGAGCATGAAGTGGCTGCCTTCAATGGTGAACGACTGCCGCGGCTGCGCGCACAGCGGCAGGCACGCGGAAAGAGCGATGATCCACGTCGTCAGGATTCGCGAGATCGGATTGCGCAGCATAGCTTTGTATCCCATATGCAGGCGACGGCCTGAAACGGAGGCTGTTTCAGCGCGCGTACGGAGTTTCTATCGACCAGAATGGATCGGGCGGCACGCTCCAGATCGATGGCGGATCGGGGTGCGCCGGGTTGAATCGCGGAATTCCATGACGCAAATACCTGGACAGCGGCAGGTACTGCTCGCGCATGGATTGCACGATGCACTTGGCCAGCTCCAGCGCTCCGTAGGAATTGAAATGCGTGTTATCAGCCAGGGCTTTGGGCTGATTGGGGAATGTGTTGGCGGGATAGTGTACGAAGGCCTTCAGAGTACCCTCAGGGCCCATGGCTTCGAAGAGCGTCTTGCTCATGGCATTCAAATCGATAAGCGGCACGTTGTGTTCGCGGGCCACTTCGCGCATGGCCTGGGGATAATCGCCAAGCGTGGCCTTGATTTTGCCGTCTGCCGTAAAAAAACGCCGGTTCATTGAAGTGACGAGAATGGGATGCCCGCCGTACTCGCGCGCCATTTGGACGTAGCGATAAAGCAGCCCTTTGTATTCGGGAATGGGCACGAAGCCGCGGCCAGGCTTCTGGTCGTTATGCGCAAATTGCATCATCAGGTAGTCGCCGGCGCGGATGGTCGAGAAGATTTTATCGAAGCGATGCTCGCCCACGAAGCTGGCGATGGTCTCGCCCGATTCGGCCTCATTGGCGATGGCGATCTTGTCGTTGAAAAAGACGGGCAGAATCTGGCCCCACGCGGCCCAAGGCTCCTTGTCCTGGTCGACGACCGTGGAATCGCCGGCAATGTATACCGTTGGAACCCGAACCGGAGTCACTGCAATCGAGCGTACAGACGGATGCTGCCCAATGAATTCCAGCGTCAGCTTGTTGTCCCAATCCAGGTTGCCGATTTCGCGCGGCTTGAGACGCACTCGCTCGCCCGGCTTGACTTCAGGCGTGCGCACGTTCACGACGAATTGGCGCCGCGCCCTCTGCCCCGGCCGCGTGGCCACCTGCTCGATCATCAGCCGCCGTGCCTCTGCTTTCACTGTGGTCACGGATGCCGCATTCTTGCTGCCCAGAACCACAGTGACGCGATAGTTGCCCTCGGGTTCGGTGACAGAGACGAAGAATGGCGAATCGCTTTGGCACGCACCGTCGGCGACTTGCGGCGATGCCAACAGATCGAAGCCGAAATCCTGCCTGCCCTCCTCGTAGCGCGAGCCGGCAAGCGACTTCGCCTGGCCGCGTGCATGATTGGAACAGACGAGCTTGTAACTCTCCGGCTGCGCTGCGACGACGAAGGTCGTCGCGCTCAGCGCAGCCAGCACAATGATAACTTGACTCCTGATCAATTCGTTTTGCTCCGCTGCTCATGATGGCCATGCGCGCGCAGATCGACAACCTCAGCCCCGGCCAGCAAAAACCCGCCCACGCCGTAGTTGTAACTCGACGACGGCAGATAATGCGCCGGCGCCGCACCGGTCTGCTGAATATTGCCCAGTCGCCCATCGGCATAGATCTGACCTACCAGCCCGCGCCAGGCTTTCGCGATCACCGGCATGTATCTGGCCCGGTCCAGAACGCCCTGATTCACTCCCCACGCCAGTGCGAAGGTCATCAGCGCCGAGCCGGAGACTTCAGGCTGCGGATAGTCCTCCGGATCCAGCATGTCAGAGTGCCACAAGCCATCTTTCGGGTCCTGCAGCGCGGCGACCGCCGCGGCCATCTGGCGCAACTGCGTCTCGTAGCGCCCATAATCGGGATCGCTTTTGGGAAGGAATTCCAGCGTGCGCGCGATGCCGCCCATCACCCATCCCTCGCCGCGCGACCAAAAGACAGGGTTGCCGCGCTGGTCGGTTTTGTGCAGATAGGTGACATCGCGGAAGTAGAGATGGCGCTGCTTGTCATAGAGCAGATCGGATGTCTGCCAGAAGTGCTGGTCGAGATAGTCGAGGTATTTTTGCTCGTGCGTGGCCGCATACATGCGTACCCATACCGGCGGCGCCATAAACAGCGCATCGCACCACCACCAGGGAATCTTGGCCTGCTGCGGTGGGATCGGCGGACCGTATCCGGCGATGAGGCTGTCGAGCGCGGTTTGCGTGGGCTGGATCTTATCCGGCGCCGGCTTCTGCAAATAAAGTTCCAGGTAAGTTTGCGCAACGCTTTGATCATCGGCGCTGGGGTGCGGCGAGCGCAGTTCCCAGTGAAATTTCTCGGCCATCGACTGCATGGCATCGCGATAGCGCGGATCGTGCAGAGCGGGCGATGCTGCCATGAAGCCCACATAGAGCGCGCTCTCCGTCCAGATGCGGTCAAAATAGGGCTGTTCCCGGTCCAATTCCCAATTCGCCACCTTGCTCATCGCCGCGCGAACGGCCGCGGGCCGCAACGAGCCGGACAGCTTCGCCCGCGGCCCGGGATTGGCCGGCGCGCTGCCAAAGTGGCGCGAGATGTCGCGGTCAATGCTGGCTTGCTGTTCCGGCGAGATGGCGCTGGCCGCGGAACGGCTCTGCATGGTGGTTTGGCCGGTCATTGCAGCTTGCGCGCGCGGCGAGATGACGGTGAAGATACATGTGGCCGCGAGCATCAATACACTGCCCGCATGCAGCGCCAATCGCGGCTGGATCAAGTACGGCTTTCGGATTTGGACAGATGAATGCATCGCTCGGTACGCAGCTTTCTTGAATGAGAGTGGCCGGAGTCGCGGGGAACGATCGGCGTCAATGCCGGCAATGGAAACCATAGATGACCGCGTCCGGCATCGTCAAGGCAGACTTAATTTGCCCATTGGAACACAAGCTCCAGGAGCACTATCAGCGCGGACTTTCAGCAACGACCGTCACTTGGCCGATGAGCCCTGATTCCAACGGCTGATGTGGGCCAAAGTAAAAGAATCGCTGGCCCGGCGGAGGAAATGCCTGGGGCAGAATGCGCTGATCCGCTGGTAGATGGAAATCGCCGACAATGCGGTTGGTCCATTCATTGGTAACTTCAATGCGCAGGCGATTCATGCCCGGCTTGAGAGCGCTGGTGACGTCAACCAGATAAGGCGGCGCCCAGACTAGCCCCACGGATTGGCTGTTGACCTGGACCTGTGCGATGTCACGCACGGTGCCGAGATCGAGATAGAGATGACGGCCGGTTTGGAACCATGCGGCCGGAGCGCGCAGGTTTTTGACGTAAGTGGCAGTTCCCGAGAAATACTTCACGCCGGGATTGCTGCTCGCAGTCCACGAAGTGAGCGCGGGCAGTTGAATGCTGGCCGGCGCGCCCCAATGCGGCGGGAATTTCAGCGCCCACGGACCCTGCAGCGTGGCTAACGTGGCTTGGACGATCGGCGGAGTGGGCACTGGAGCCGTGGCGAGGTTATGACGGAAAATCACAAATACCGATTCGCGCTCGGCCAGATCGAGCGGCACAACGGTGAAACCAGGCTCATCGACATAAGCCGCGGGCTCGATTCCGGGCTGGCGATTGCCGCTCAAGTCGGGCAGAAGCGCGCCGCTCTGCGCGCCGGAGTTATTGGCAGGATCGGCTAATGCGACGGTTTCGATGGCGCCATTCATCGGCCGCCAGATTTGCACGCATTTCCCTGTCGCGCGGAAGCGGGCCAGCAGATGGACGGGCGCATCGGCCTGGTTCACGACGAAATAAATGTCGGCGCTTGCGGTGCGGCGATGAATCCACGCAGGCGGACTTTGCAGTGAACCGCTCGATGCGAAGTCAGGACGGTCATTGAGCCGTATCAGCACTTCACTAACCGAAATTCCGGTGTACACCATGCCCTTGCCGAAGGCATGCTGGATGTCGGTGACGCCGTCGGTGTCTCCCCAGAGATCTGTGGCCAGAGAGCGCACTTCTGCGTCGGCATGCGGATAGTCAGCCAGGCTCGGTGAAGATGCCGGTCGCGGACCGAGGACGGTCGCGCCGGCATTGACCATCTCGTGGATTTTGCGCAGAACCTCGGGCGTCATTTTGCTGCTTGGCGGCAGAACCAGCAGACGGTAGGTCATGCCGTCAGGCATGGCGGAGCTACCATCCATGTGAATGCTGCCATCCGCGCGGACGCTGGTGCGATGCAGCAACACATCGGTGTTGATGTAGTCGTAGTTGTAGCCGGTCGGCGGCTTGGGCACCAGGCCTGCGCCCCAGAACGGCATGGTTGACGGCGCCCCTTGTGGCAGCAGATACGCTATGTCCACGACGGGATCTCCCTGCTGCAACAGGAAAGAGACGCGCGCAAAGTAGGTCATCAGCGGCTTGGCGAGATTCGCCCAGGTGATGTTGCGGTTGATGTTGGTGCCGACCATCGTGTTTCCCGGCTTGGTATCGAGCGGCTGCTCGGCAGAAGTATGAAAGACGAGCCGGTTGACGCCCTGCGCAAACCAGTAATCGGCAATTTTCTTCAGCGTAAAGGGCGCTTCGTAGCCGCCACCGGTGAACGATTCGGTGGCAACGATGGGTTTGCCGTAAACGTGGGCCGCGGAGACGGCGCCGCGCACATCTACGTAGTACATCGACTCGGGATGCAGCGCGCGCACCCAGAACTCGGCCATGGGAATGTCGATGTAGCTCTTGTTGAGCAGTGTGTCTTCGGGAATTTCCAGCGCCACGCCGGAGGCTTCGGCATAGCTGCCCATGTGCAACTGCTGCAACTCGCTTTCCATGGTTCCGTAGTACTGGCTGGCATAGAGATCGGCCTCGGTGCGGCGGAAATCCCAGAGAAAACGATCGCTGACGTCGGCGCTTTCAACCACGCGCCCGGCCAGCACTGGCAAATACGGCGTAGGATCATAGCCGCGCAGGCGCTGGAAATCGGCAATCATGCCATTGGTCCAGTTCTGCATGCCGGCTTCCCAGCTGTCCATGGTCATGTACTTGAGAGAGGAGCCGACCAGATCGCCGAGATGTTGGTGGATGGGATCGAAATAGCCGTGGAAATACTCGCGCACATCCTCCGCGTTGAACTTGTCCACTTCAAGGCCGGTGGCCGATGGAATGGCGGGGTGGTTGGTTGCGCCGGTCAGCGAATAGCCCATACGCAGAATCGTCCAGCGGCCCGCGGGAACCTGCCAGTGCAGCACACCCTCCTGGTCGAATTTGGAAGTGAGATCGACGACGCTGTCGAGCGCGATTTTGGCGGCTGCCGGCGCGGGCGGCGTGGGAACCACGTTATAGCGGTCCATCAGGCTGCCGAAGGTTCCCTTGTCTTCCCAGCGGTTCACGCGCGCATCAGAATAAAGTACAGCCTGAGTGATGATGTATTGCGAAGCGGGAATAGGAACGCCGCCGTGAACCACCGCAGCGGGAAGCAGACCGGCGCCGTCGAACTCGATGCGGAAGTATTTGGCTTTGACCGCGGGGAACGCGAAGGTGCGAATAGCCGCGCCGTGATAACCCTGCGGTCCAGGCAGGACGGTGATGGTCTGGAAGTTGACCCCATCATCGCTGGCCAGCAGTCGGCCGACAGGAATGCGGCCGCGCGCGCCGAGCCAGAGAGCCCGCGCGGTAAAAGGCTTGTCAAATTCGTATTGCAGCCACGCCGGACCGCCGCCCGCCGGCGCGGCAATGTTGACCGATGTATTGAGATTGCCATCGAGCAGCGCCGCATCGTCGATGGGGCCGTTGCTGGTCGTGGCTTTAGAGTGCAGCGAAACCATCGATACTTCGTCGGCGGGCGTGCGATAGGCGATAACTCTGACGTCGCGATAGAAGCGAGGCGCCCCCGCGCGTGCGCCGGCATTGAGATCGAGCACCGGGCCCTCATTCGAAGGCGGCTCGACGAGCTTGGCATCGAAGCTTTGCGGGCCGTTTACCTCGGTTTCGCTCCACACCAGCTTCTTCATGGCTTCGGAGGGTTTCACCCACGGGCCGCCGGCCTCGCTCCAGCCCGGTGAGCTGTCGATGGACATTTCGAGTCCAAGTTGATGGCTCAACTCGGCAGCGTGGCGCACCGCGGCGTACCACTCCGGCGTGCCGAAGTAGATTTTCTTCTGGACTTCCTGACAGCAGCCAAAATTTACGTCGACCAGGTTACTACCGCCGATGCCGACGCGCTTCATCCAGTTGAGATCTTTGCTGATGCCTTCTTCAGTCACATTGCCCATGGTCCAATGCCACCAGGTGCGCGGTTTGGCAGAGTCGGGCGGATTCTCGAAACCGGCTTGAAGCGCGCTGCCGGCCGCCTGCGCGAACAGCAACGCGGAGCCGGCCAGCGCGGCGGCCAGCAAAATAGCGGCAATTCTGCCGAAATGTGTTTTCATCTTTACTCCGCATGGCGGCGCGCCCGAATCCATCCGCCGCAAGGGATCCGGCCCCGGGGAGCGGATGATTCACAGGCGCGCAATCCAGAAATCACTGTTCGGGATGCAGGTGCATCTTGAGGAACTCAAGATAAATGTCCCAATCCGACGGCACCATTCCATGGCCGCCATCGTGCATGTAGTAAGCCAGGGTGTGCAGGATGGGCGTCTTCGCGGGTGGCCACACATCAGTGTCAAGCGGGTCTGCGCCGAGCAGCTTGTAGACCGGCCCTGCAGCAACTTCAGCAAGAAACTCGCCCTTGGGATCGGACCAGTAATCGGTGCTACCCGTCTGCAGCAGCAGCGGCCGTGGCGCAACCAGCGCGATCAGCATGTTCGCATCCATCGGCGCTTTGTCAGGGAAGCCGCCCCACTTGGCGTAGTTCTCCGCGAACTGATAGGGATAGCGCGAGGGCGCCATCAACAGCGCGATGGTCTCACCGTAATCGCGATGGCTGAGCGCCGCACCGCCTTCGCCCGAGCAACTGGCGATGACGGCGGCGAAGCGCTGATCGTGCGCGCCGGCCCACATTACAGTTTTGCCAAGGCGCGAAACGCCTTGAATCGCTACGCGCTTCGCATCGATTTGCGGGTCAGTCTCGAAGTAATCTTCCACGCGGCTCATGCCCCAGGCCCATGCGGCGATCGCACCCCATGCGTCTGGCGCACGTTCGGTCTGCCCCGGGGGCAGATAATGCACGCGAATGCCGTCTTTGAACCCGGCGGCGTAATCGGGATCCACATCGCCGTAGTAGAAGCTGGCCACGCCGAATCCGGCATCGAGCAGCTTCTCCACCGGAACACGCCCGAAGAAACAATAGCGCTTGGGCGGCATCACCTTTGTTTGTGTCCTCGGACTCCAGATTTCACCGGGGATGATTTCAGGGTCGTCGGTTACGCACTGGTTGGGGGCGAAGCTGATGGTGAAGTACATGGGCACGGGCTTTTGCGCCGCGGCCGGCAGGTAAATGAGCAAGTGTATTTGAGGCCAACCCGGGTCTTTCGAAAACGAGATGACCACCTGTTTGCGGATAGCCTTGCCGCCGAACGCAGTTCCCTTCTCCACGACCTTGAAACTCTCATCTTTGGGACGGCCAGGTGCTATGCCGTATTGCTGCGTCTCGAAAATCTTCACGATTTGCGGACGGCGCCTGGTCCACCAGGTTTTGGCGGTGCGCACAGGCTTCCCGTTGTTCAGTCGCAGCGGATCGGGCAGCGTGTATGTGCCCACCTTTGACTCCTGGTAATTGACGGGAATGCCTGCAACCACTGCCGGCGGAGCATGCTGCGCCATGGCAGGAGGTTTAGGAGTAGCCGGCGCCGTTGCCGGCGCCTGTGCCTGCAGCACAAAGGCTGCGGCTGGAAGCAAAAGTAAAGGCAACAGATTCTTCACACGCATGGCGATCGCTCCGGACGGGAATGGCAATTTGGGGAATGCTGATGCGGAAATGATTTCCCGCCTGAAAAGCTAGTGTCCGTCTTGTGCCGTTGTCAAGCATCGCCGGCTGCGCCAGCCCATGCCTCTTAGGGATAAAGAAGCGCGGGCGTGATCTCGGCCGGGGCTTCGCCAGCTTCGGTCATACGTTTCAGCAGCAATTCGCGCAGCTCCGCAGCTTTCTCGCGGTACTCCTGCCGGCCGGCAAGATTCACCTGTTGATAAGGATCATCTGCCAGGTTATACATCTGGTATTCGTCGTAACGCGTACTCGATGGAACCTCTGTGCCGCGCCTGGAGCGGTCGGCAACACAATAGCACCACTGCCGGGTGCGAATAGCGCGACCCACCATAGACTCGCTGATCTGGATGTACGCAGTGTTATCCCACGCATCCTGCGCCTCACGCGAGCTGAGCAGCGGCATGAGATTCTTTCCCTTCATGGACGCGGGGATCGGAGCCCCGGCTGCGGCCAGAAGCGTGGGCGTCAGATCGATCATATTTACGATCTCATCGCGAACCATGGGCCCCTGGAAACCCGGCCCTTGAAAAATGAAGGGAATGCGGATGGAAGAATCGTGCGGGCTGCGTTTGTATTCGGTGTTGCGTATCTTGAAGTGGCAGCCATGATCGCTGATGAAGGCGACAATGGTGTTGTCGAGCAGGTTCTCTTCTTCGAGTGTCTTCAAAATGGTTCCCATCGACTCGTCAATTTTTTCGACGCAGCCATAGTAGTCGGGTAATTGTTCCTGCCAATCGCCGGGCAGGTTGCGTAGATCGGCGGGCACCAGCGGATTCATATAGCGCTCGGCATAACCTTTGGGCGCCACTACGCGCTGCAGATCATTCTGCTGGTGCGGCTCGAGCTGCGAAACGTAAAGGAAGAACGGCTTCTCGTGCGGCTGCTTAAGGAAGCGCACTGCGCGGCCGGTGATGAAGTCGATTCGATATTCGTCTTTGTAAGTTATTTCCTTGCCTTCTGTGTCCCAGATGGTTCCGTAATAGGGATGCGTTGTGTGTTCGAACTCGTTTGCGCCCTCCCAGAGATCGAGAAATCCATGACGATGCTCCGGCGGGACCCAGCCATAACCGGCGTGAGTCTTGTGGTCGGCCTTCATCAAGTGCCACTTACCGATGAAGTTGGTGGTATAGCCGTTTTCGCGCAGCACTGAAGCCAGCGTGGGCAAATCGTCGCGCATGCCCACGGCGATTTTCCACTCGCCGGTTTCGAGCGCATAACGGCCGGTGATCATGCAGGCACGCGACGGCGAGCACAGCGGCTGATTGGTGACCGCATACTTGAATGACGAGCCGCGCCGAACCATGCCGTCGATGTTGGGCGTGCGGGTCATGGAATTCTCGTTGTAGGCGCCAACGAAATCGGAACGCATCTGGTCTGAGCAAAAGAGAACGATGTTCGGCTTTCGCCCGGCTCCCGGCTCCGCGCCGGGGGCTGCGGGTCCGCTCTGGTGCATGGATACGCCGGCACCGGCCGATCCGAGAGCTAGACTGGAGAGCGCGGAAGCCTTCAGAAAATTACGCCGGCTTGTTTTGCTGGTCATCGATTTCGCCTCGCTTCTAATTTTTTATAGCCGCGTCGGATGCTGCATTTCTGCAGGTACATCGATAGAGACCGACGTGCGGATGTACTCCTGGGGCAGATAGTCCGGACCTACAGATTGCTCCATGAATCTGAGCGACTCAGCATAAAGCTCGTGCATGAGCGGCAGCGGAGTGCCCAATTCGGGTTTGCGGCGCAATTCGCCCAGCGTCACATCGTAACAGGAGAATTTCTGCCCGGGGTCAAAACGGAAGAGGAGCGGGGCGTGCTTTTCGACTGCATCCCAGGCTTCGGCGAGCGGCTTCAGTTGCTCGGGGTCGGTGGTGAGCATTGCTGCCTGAGCACGCAGATAGCGATAGCGCCACAAACTCATATCGAGCGTTACATTGCAAATGGCGAATTGCCGCAGCCAGTCGAAGCGAGTTTCAATTTCCTGCTGCTGGGTCGCCGTCAGGTAAGGCTTAGCTGCTTCGAAGGACGCGAACATGGCATCAATGTCGGCGAGCGCCTTCTGTTTTTCGGCAACAATCAGATCAATGTTCTCTTTCGTCGGCGCAAGGAATTTTGTGTATTCCGGCAGGTAGTTGCGATTGGTGTAGCGCAGCAATTCCTCACGGCGGGCGATGGTCGTGGCGAAATCGGAGTTGGTGGCCGACCCAAAACCAAGGGGCGAAAACGTTTTGTAAACCGCGTCTTCAGACAGTTGCATGGCCTTGATCATGTGCGGCGCGGCCTCAGGCGAATAGAATTGCGCGGCCCAGCCCGCCCAGACTTCATCGAGGTCGGCGTTCACGTCCCAACTGAGTTGGCGCCACGCATACGCTTTGCAGCTATTCAGAATGTCGGCGAAAGCGTCGTAGCCGGTCTGCATGGTTGCGCCGATGCCAATCTGCGTTCCGCCCTGGTGGCCAATGAGTCCCAGGGATTTTTTCATCGTCCACGCCATGTAATTGACGACCGACGCCGGGAAATACTGGCGCCCGATGGTCTGGCCGACGTCCTGGTACTCGACAATTTCGGTGTGCGGCTTGCACTTACCCAGCATGGTGCTGAATGGCGGATCGGGCTCGCAGTCGGAGTGGTAGACCTTGGTCTGCATCAGGATTTCGCCAGGCGTTTCCGTCGCCACGCGCGACCACAGTTCGTAATGCGACTCGCTGAACTGTCCGTAGCCGGGCGCGTGCACATATTCGTCAGCCAGCCAATGCGGGCAGCCTGATGACCAGGTGCGCAGGTGAAGTTGCTTGCCCATTGGCTTGACCACGGCATAGTAGTGTGAGATCGATTCGTAAAGCTCATTCTTGAAGTGATCGAGTCCGTTGGCCTTGCAGCGCGGATCATGGCAGAACATCCCGTACCGGTCCCAGAATGTGGCGGCGACGCCATCAGCCTGCGACTGCCGTGCGCACTCCCCGACATAGGCATCGAGAAGCTTCCAGGTCGCCGGATCGGAGGGACAAAGTGCGGCCTTTTCCCACGAATGCGGCTCAGGGACGCCTTTGGCCGAGGGATAGACGGCGAGGAACGCCTCATACGTCGGCGGCGACCAGCGGCTGAAGTTGTTGCCATAGGGCAGTTCAGCAAAGACGGTGAGATCGGCGTCGTGAAAGTCTTTGACAATTTCCGCATTGCGCTTCATCGCCGGATCCACGCCTGCGTCGAGCCGCTGGCGGACCTCGGGGCTCAACTTGGCGTAAACCTCCGGCATCTGCTCGCGCAGTGAAACGCTGGCGTGCAGCGGCGCGGTAAAGGTATTGGCGCCAAGCATCGCGGCTAATTGCGCGGCGCTCAGGTGCGGATGCCATCCGGTAAGGCGAAGGGCAAAATCGGGATTGCGCGCCCAGACGCCGCTGGTGCGCTCGACCCACTGATGCGGCTCGCCTGCGGCATAGAGCAGTGAGCGCGGACGAGCGCCGCAAACCATCAGGCTGCCGTTCTCCGCCAGCACCGCGTAGCCGTCGCGCGCGATGGCCCCGGAGAGCTCCGCCGGAACTCCGCGTGTTTCTTTGAGCGCGAAAACCATCGCTCCGCGCCGGTGCCCTGCTGCGCCCTTGTAGGTGACGATCGCGCTGTCTTTCAGGCCCAGTTTACCGGCAAGAATTCCCGCGGCTGTACGCAGGGCAGGATGCGCTTTGGCTGGAATATGGATGCGCGTAAACTGCATCGCAGACTGCGCCAGGGCGTCGAGAGGGTGTGCCAGCGCTCCGGCTGCCGCGGTCATAGAGGCCGCTTGAATAAAGGTGCGGCGATCAAAAGCAAAAATCGGATTAGCCTCATCCTGCATGGCCTGCTTTGCTCCTTGATTTTGGGAAAATGGCTTCGCGCGCTGACCATGACGTCACTTGCACTCTGGTCAGACCGCCGTGCGCCAAGATCATAAATCCCCAAAGGAACATTGGGCAATCCGAAGCATAATTTTCTTACCTAAAGAATGCGCCGGGCATGGAAACAGTTTTGCGAGAAGGGCCTATCTCCTGCCCCGCAATTGAGCAAGTCGCTGAATCATCGTCTGGCGCCGTCCATTGCAGCCGACTGCCCGGCACGATAGTATAGAGAGGCGGCGTGCTGCGTGCAGCCGTGGCAGTGCCAGTCCGGCGACCAGCATCAACCCCTCACCAGCCTGCCGGGCAAGCCGCTGTAAGAGCACAAGTTTGCGGAAGTGGTGAAATTGGCAGACACACCATCTTGA
>JASHOY010000143.1 GCA_030038435.1 Acidobacteriaceae bacterium
CGCAATGCGCACCTCGCCAGAGACGCCATCAGGAACCGCAACCTCAAGCCGGGCAAAGGCGGTCTTTTCCACCAGGTCAGTGGTGAGAATGGCATTGGCCACCTGGCTGAAGTGCTCTGCACCGTCGCCGATGGATGCTGCCAGAGCGGGCAAAGCGGCGATGAGCTTTTCCGCGGGTAAAGCCACGCCGATGACTCCGGTCGAGGACGGGAACACTTCTTCGCTCCGACACGAAAACTCGCGTGCCGCCGCGGCACAGGTAGCGCGCGCCGCGTCAAGGCCGGGTTGGCCAGCGGCGCAGTTGGCGTTGCCTGCATTGATTGCCGCTACGCGTATTTTTCCGCCGGTGGCGCGCAGGTGCTCTTTGTCGACAATCACAGGCGCAGCCGCAACTTTGTTCGAGGTAAATACCGCGGCTGCGCTGGCCGGTGCGTCGGCGACGATCAGAGCAAAATCGGTGCGGCCGCTGGCTTTGAGGCCGGCCTTCGCGGCCCCAAATCGAAAGCCGCGGGGAATAAGAATAGGAGTGGAATCGCGCTTGACGTTCACCCATTTAATCTAGCAGGTGACTGGATGCGTAATGAGCGAAAAGCGGACAGGCAATCTACTCGGCGATGCGGCTGAACCAGAAGGCTGTGCCACCGAATTTCTTGAAATGCGCGAGGTGAATGTTGCACGTGGTGAGCGCGTGGTGCTGCACGACGTGAACCTCAGCATCGCAGCCGGCGAGCACGTGGCCATCATGGGTCCAAACGGGTGCGGGAAATCGACGCTGATCCTCACCATGACTTGCCAGATCTATCCCATCGTGCGATCGGGGATGCGCGTCTGCATCTTCGGGCGTGAACGGTGGGATCTGACGGAATTGCGCCGGCATTTTGGAGTGGTGGGAACGGACCTTCCCGGCGAGCGGACAGCGGTGACGACGGGCCTGGATGCAGTGATCGCGGGATTCTTTTCGGCGTCGACGCTGTGGCCGAATCTGCATGTCACGGATGCGATGCGCGAGCGCGCCGCCGAAGCACTGCAGCGCATGGAGGCTTCGCATCTTGCCGGGCAGCTGGTGGGCGCCATGTCGGCAGGCGAGAAGCGGCGCATCCTGATTGCGCGTGCGCTGGTGCATCGGCCGCGGCAGCTGCTCCTCGATGAACCCTCGAATGCCCTCGACCTGGCCGCGCAGCGCGAGTTACGCGAGACCTTGCGGCGGCTGGCGCGCGAAGGCACCGGGCTGGTATTGGTAACCCATCACCTTGGCGACATTTTGCCGGAAATCGAGCGCGTGATTCTGATGCGCGGCGGCCGGATCGTTGGCGACGGATCGCGGCAGGAAATGCTGACAGAAACGCGGCTGAGCGAGTTATTCCGCACGCCGGTGCGAATCGGGCGAGATGAGGAGTGGCTGCATAGCTGGTAAATCAAGCGGCCAGTGATCATGGATCAGTGGCCAATGAAGAAAGTCAGATTTTGCCCGCGTTTTCTCGAACCCGGAATTTGACGATTGGCTTGACCAGGCTCAACGGTATGGGTTGTCCAAGCGGGAATTGAACGGCGCCTTTTGAGATTTTGTAGGGCGCCAAATCGGTTTTGAATACCTCGATCGCGCGGGCCTTGGGATAAAAGCCGACGTGATTTTTGAAAGCTGCGTACCAGACGAGCATCCCGTTGCATTTGAATGCAGGTATGTTGTAGCTGATGCCTTCTTCGGCCTGCGGCGCAGCCTGGCGGATCGCCTGCCGGAGGCTTGCAAGCGTATCTCTGGCCGGTTGCGGCAGTGCAGAAATGTATTGGTCGACACTGTGGACTTTCTTCATCGAATTTCTTCAGGATCGGCCGCGGGCTCAAAACAGAGTTCCTGCAGGCCCGAAGTTGAGATTCGAACCCCAGCGGAAGTGCTAGGCGTCCGGCGGGTTTCGGGATTGCAGCGTTTCTCTTCGTTGCGGCTACTGTGGCGGCCCCATGGGGCGTTCGTGAATGACCATCCAGGCAATGCCGAACTTGTCGCGGAACTGCGCAAAGCGGCGAGCGAAGAAGGTTTCCCCGAGGGGCATGAAAACTTCGCCGCCGTCGCAGAGCGCTTTGTAGATGCGCTCGGCTTCTTCATCTGAGTCGACGGCGAGGCAGAGATAGGCGCTGCGCATGGGTTCCACTTTTCCCGGAGGACCGTCGCTGGCCATCACCAGCGTGCCGCCGAGGTCGAACCTTGCATGCAGGATTCCGTTGGCGTCAAAGCCTGGCGGCAGGTCGTGCGACTGGGGCATCTCTGCGAAGGTTGTTTTGTAGACGATCTTGGCGCCGAGATGCTTTTCGTAGTAGGCGAGAGCTTCGGCGCATTTACCGGCGAAATTCAGATAGGTGTTTACGTTCATCGTTCCTTGTTTCCTTTCGGGGATTTGGCTGGGGTGGTGAATGGTGGGATCAGAGGACTGGGATCACGCTGTTCCCAGCGCCGGTAGGTTTCAGCAAGAATCGCTTCCCGATTTTGTTCCATCTGTATGACGAACCCGGCAGGGGCGCCGGTGGGCTCGTGATGCGCGGCCCAGATGAACAGTTCGAGCATCGCCGGCGCAAGCGCGATGCCCTTGGGCGTGAGGCGATAATTGATGCTGCGAGCGTCTCCAGCGGCTCGCTCGGCGACGATGATCCCGGCGTTCTCAAGATGCCGGAGGCGGTCGGCGAGGATGTTGGTGGAGATTTTTTCGCCGGATTGCAGGAAGTCGCTAAAGGTGCGCAAGCCGCGCACCATCATATCGCGGATGATAAGCAGCGACCAGCGGTCGCCGAAGAGATCGAGAGAGACGCTGACAGGACAGCCGGAACGTTGCTTCGCACTGGACCTGGCAGCCACGGGAAGACCATACATAATTAACTTGCAGATTGCAAGTTAAACGTGATTTGCTGATGACGACGCGCCCGCTCCGGATAAGAACGGCGCAATGACGCGGCCATGCCGGGAGTTCTCCAGCGAAATGTGGAGGAATTGCAATGAGTACATTGGAGCACGCGCCCCGAATTACGCCGTTTCTCTGGTTTGATGCCAATGCGGAAGAGGCGGTGGAGTTTTACATCCGCGTCTTCAAGAATTCACGGAAGCTGTCGGAATTTCGTAATCCGGGCGAGGCGCCGGGCCCCAAGGGCGGTATCCTCACCATCGCCTTTGAACTGGATGGACAGCGCTTCACGGCGCTGAATGGCGGGCCACACTACAAGTTCAATGAGGCGGTTTCATTTGTCGTGCAGTGCGATTCACAGGAGGAAGTGGATTATTACTGGTCGCGGCTGACCGAGGGCGGCAGCGAGATTGCATGCGGCTGGTTGAAAGACAAGTTCGGACTGTGCTGGCAGATTGTGCCGGCGCGGCTACCGGAATGGATCCGGAATCCAAAGGCGATGCAGACAATGATGAGCATGAAAAAGCTGGAAATTGCAGTACTGGAGCGCGCGGCGCGGGAATGAAGCGGTGTAGTGCGGTTTGGCTGGTCGGGATGAGATCCGGCTCGTCGGGATAGAGAGAGCGGTCGATGATAAATCTCTTTGAAACGGCAAGAGTGGAAGAAGTCAAGCGACGGTTGCTGCAACTGCAGCCGGGAAGCCAGCGATTGTGGGGCACGATGAGCGTAGCCCGGATGCTGGCTCACTGCTCGGTCAGCCTGGAAATGGCCATGGGACGGGTTCGCCCGAGGAGAATGCCGATCGGGCGTGTTCTCGGTTGGGTGATTAAGCCAATGGTTCTTGGCGACGAGGAACCAATGCGGCGCAATGCCTCGACCGCAAAAGAGCTCCTGGTTGCGGCAGACGACAAAGACTTTGAGAAGGAGAAGGCCCGGCTGGGCGAATTGATCGACTGCTTCATGGCGGCGGGCCCGGCGGGATGCACGGCGCATCCGCATTGCTTCTTCGGACGACTCGCTCCGGAGGAATGGGCGGCGCTGATGTACAAGCATCTCGATCATCATTTGCGGCAGTTTGGGGTGTGAGCGCCGCACAGCATGCGGAATTGTTGTACGACGACCGCTGCTCCGCGGGCCAGTCGCATCGCAATTGTGCTACCATGCGGGCAAATAGCCGTTCCCCGGCTCGGGTGGAGGTCTAATGTCTCTGGTTTCCCGACGCAATTTTGTGAAAGGCGGATTAGCCGCAGGCGCTTTGGCGAACGTGGGAGCATTTTCGCTCGAGGCGCAAGGCGCCAAGGCGACTGACTGGGTGACGCTGGGAAAGTCGGGTGTAAAGGTAACACGACTGGCCTTCGGCACCGGCACTTTCAACGGAAGAGTGCAGCGTGATCTCGGCCAGGAGGGCTTCAACCGGCTTGTGCGCCATGCCTATGACCGCGGCCTCCGCTTTTTTGAGACTGCCGAGTCTTATCCAGATATGCATCGCATGTTGGGAGTCGCGTTGCAGGGAATTCCGCGCGAGAATTACCGGCTGATGACGAAGATGACCACCGACGAAGGGCCGGGCGTCGACCCGGTGGCGCGGATTGCGGCGCTGCTCAAGCAGGCCAATACGGACTACTTCGACATCGTGCTCCTGCATGTGCAGGAAGGCCCGTCCTGGCCCACCGACAGCCGTCCCTGGCAGGAGGGCATTCTGGAGGCGGAGAGGAAGCAGATGGCGATTGCTCACGGAGCTTCGGTGCACGGACTGCCTGCGCTGCGCCAGGTTCCCAAGGATGAATGGCTGCAGATCGGCATGATTCGCATGAATCACACCGGGGTGCGCATGGACGGGGCCGACGCGCGCGAACATGTGCTGGGCGATGTGGCCGAAGTGGTAGAACACGTGAAGCAGACGCGCCAGGAGAATAAAGGTGTCATCAGCATGAAGCTGGTGGGGGAAGGCACATTCACCAGTCACGAAGACCGGCAGAAATCAATGCGCTTCGCATTTCATCATGCAGGCGTGCAGTGCGTCACCGTCGGGTACAAGAGTCCGGCGGAAGTGGATGAAGCCATTGACAATGTGAACCTGGCGCTGGCATAGCACGGCCGCAGGACGCGGGCTTCCGCTTGGGAATCTTGGAACTTGCGCTCGATCAAACACCAATCAAGGAGGATGTATGTCTGATTTTTCGCGCCGCGACCTTATCAAGGCCGGCGTCGTCGCGGGCGCTCTTGCGACGGCCGGAAGTCGTCCGCTGCAGGCCGCAACAGATGCGGCAACTGAATGGGTCACATTGGGCAAGTCAAACGTGAAGGTGACGCGGCTGGCGTTTGGAACGGGCACCCACGGTGGCAAGGTGCAACAGGCGTTGAGGCAGGAGGATTTTACGCGCTTGGTGCGCTACGCCTATGACCGCGGCATCCGTTTCTTTGAAACGTCGGAATCTTATGGCGAGTCGCAGCAGATGCTGGGAACTGCGCTGAAGGGCTTGCCCAGAGAAAGCTATCGGCTGATGTCGAAAGTGACCACTTGGGACGCCGGCAATCCCTCCGATCATCTGGATCAGTTGCTCAGCAACTCCGACGCGGAGTATTTCGACGTCATGCTTTTGCATTGGCAGCACACCGCCTCCTGGCCGGACGACACCAAACGCTGGCAGGATGCGATTATGGAAGCGCAGGAAAAGAAAAAAATCATTGGCCGCGGCGCCTCCGTGCATGGGCTGCCCGCGCTGCATCAGGTTCCCGGTGACCCATGGCTTCAGATTGGCATGATCCGCTGTAACCAGGTGGGTGTGGACATGGATGCTGAAGACTACGCCACGCGCGGCTTGGGCAACGTGCCGGAAGTGGTGAGCTACATCAAAAAGACGAAAGATGCAGGTATCGGCGTAATCAGCATGAAGCTGGCCGGTGAGGGCCGTTTCGATCACACGCAGCGGCAGGCAGCGATGCGCTTCGCTTTCCGGCACGCAGGGGTGGATTGCGTAACCGTCGGTTACAAGAGTAAGGCTGAGGTCGATGAAGCCATTGACAACGTGAACTTGGCGTTCGCGTGAGTCGGTCATTGATGATTCCAGATTGGCCACCATTCGCCTGGTGGGTTGCCGTTCCCATTTTGGGCCAGCGGCGCATTCTGAAGCGCAGGTAGCGAGAAAGTTTCCCTGAGCAAAAAAAGAAGTGTTGCTATTCGCTTTTTATTCGCTATAATGCGCGCATGGCTGTCACGCGCAGGCAAAAAGAGGTTCTCGACTTCCTGGAGTCGTTTGTCGGGCGGAACGGGTATTCGCCGTCATTCGAAGAGATTGCACGCGGGATGGGGCTGAAGAGCCTGGCCACCGTGCACAAGCACATCACCAACCTCGAAAAAAAGGGCATGCTCGACCGCGTACACAACCGCAGCCGGTCGATTGACGTGGTGCCGCCGGGAGTGCGAACGCGATCGAGCCTGCGCTTGCCGTTGGCTGGGCGCATCGCCGCAGGTTTGCCCGTGGAAAGCCCGGAAACGCCTGAGAGTATCTCGCTGCACGACGTAGTTGGAAATCGCGACGTATTTGCCCTGGAAGTGCGCGGCGACTCGATGCGCGATGAGCACATCATCAACGGCGATTATGTGCTGGTGGAGCGTACGCGCACCGCGCGCCAGGGCGAGATCGTGGTTGCCCTGGTGCGGGGATCCGAAACTACCCTGAAGCGCTTTTTCCCCGAGGGCAGCATGGTGCGCCTGCAGCCCTCCAATGTGGAAATGGACCCGATTTACGTGCCCGCGGCGCAGGTGGCCATTCAGGGGCGCGTGCTCGGCGTGCTGCGAAAGTACCGGTGATTGCTGGTTCCGGGGGCCAAACTCGAGACCCAGTGTGTCCCATTACCAAAGAAGAACGCGCCAGGCGAACGCACGCGGAGAGTCAATCGATGGCGTGGTCGGTGGGAAGATCGACTCCGCTCCAGGCTTTCTTTGCCGTCCAGGGCTGTGGAGGTGCGCTCCAGAAATCATTGGTTGCCGGCAGCCCCAAAGGCAGCCATGCCGCGGAACACAGATAAAGACTTCCCGTGGAAATGTATCCCTCGCCGATTTCAGGCTGATGGCCGGCGAAGCCGATGGTAAGCCAGCCCTTGCTGTCGAAGGTCCCCTTGGCCTGAATCATCCGCGTCATCACCGCGGTCATCGCCGCGCGCACTTGCGCGGGCCGCACGCCTTCCGGAAGCTCGCCTCGCAGCGACATTTCTGCCAGGTGATGCAGGGCGCCAAAGCGGTAAGCCAGCGAGCGTCCGATGGGCGGAAACGTCCCTTCGGGACTGATAAGGCGCTCCTCAATGGCTGCATAGCGGCGCGCCCGCGTTTGCACGGGCCCGCGCAGAAAGGCCCAGCGGCTGGTGACAGGCTCGACTGCGTCAAGGATGTTGAGCAGGAACGGCTGAATGACGAAGCTATTGTAGTAGTCCCAGTGGAAATGCGGCCCATCGCCGTAAACGCCGTCGCCTTTATACCACTCGTCAAGTTGACGTAGCCCGTAATCGATTCGATCCGTATCCCAGGGCTGGCCATATTTGCAGAAGCAGGCCTCGATCATGGCGGAAAAAAGCAGCCAGTTGTTGAAGCCCGGCTGAATCTTGCGCGTCTGCACAAGAGCGCGGACGAGATTAGCTTTGGTCGCGGGATCGAGTTTAGCCCAAAGCTCATTGGGCGCGCGCACCAAGGCCAGCGCCAGAAATGCCGCATCCACAACGGATTGCTGATTGGTGCCGAAGTTGAGCGCGTCAGGCGATTGCGGATCGGTGCCGTAGCGAATGGCCAGGCGCGCCCATTGGCGATAGCGGCTGCGTAGATTTTCTTCCACCGAATCGTTGCCGGGCCCTGCCTCAAGCCACGGAGCGAGGCCCGAGAGCAGGCGGCCTACGGCTTCAAGATATGTTGACTGGCGGCGGGCTTCGACGAGACCGGGCCTCGCTTCAACCGGCATAGTGGCGCGCAGTTTCTGTTGGCTGATGGCCTCAAGCACCGGCTGCGAGATGCGTTCAAGAATCGCAAGCCATCGGGTACGGTCGCTTATCGCATCAGCGCCGCTTGTCATCGCGCCTTGCGGCGTAACTGCCTTGGCGCTCACAGTGAGTGGGGCGGTCGCGAATAAAGCGCTTTTCAAAAAAGCGCGGCGAGACGGAAATTTCCCGGATGGCATACTCTCGATCGCCTTTCGTATGGATCCTCTCGAACTAATCTGAATTGCGGCTTGCACGTGCGGGCGAGCCTGTCGCGCGTAGATAGCCTACCGCGTGATCACCTGAACCGGTCATCATAACGCACCGGGGCTGCGACGAGGATCGTATATTGTCGAATGGGAACGCGAAGTACGGTGATGATTCCGCGCGCCGTCTGCCCCTGGTTTCTCTGCTGTAAATTTGGGAGAGGTGCGGACGGAGCCTTGTGCTGCGTCCGCCGATGCGCGCTCTCCAATGGCAGGGTTATCCAATCCGGAACAACTCTCGCATTTGCTGCGATCGGTCTTCGGATTCGCGCGCTTCCGCGCCAGCCAGGAGGAGGTTTGCCGCACCGCAGTTTCCGGGCGCGATCTACTGCTGGTGATGCCCACCGGGGCTGGAAAATCTCTTTGCTATCAGTTGCCGGCGATTGCGCGCGGAGGCACGGCACTGGTGATTTCGCCATTGATTGCGCTGATGGAAGACCAGTCAGCCAAGCTCTCCTCATTTGGGCTGCGCGTGACACGCATTCACTCCGGGCTTGAACGCACGCTGGCGCGACAGGCTTGTGTCGATTACCTCCACGGCGATCTGCAGTTTCTGTTTATCGCGCCGGAGCGATTGCGCGTGCCCGGCTTTCCGGAGATGCTTGCCAAGCGGCGGCTGGCGCTGATCGCTATCGACGAAGCGCATTGCATTTCCCAATGGGGCCACGACTTCAGGCCCGACTACCGCATGATCGGACAGCATCTTCCGGCGCTGCGCGGCACACCCGACGCGGCGCCGGTGATCGCGCTTACGGCTACGGCTACGCCCACGGTGCAGGCCGACATCATTTCGCAACTGGGTATGGTGAGGCCGGCAAAGTTCATTCATGGATTCCGACGCGAAAATCTCGCCATCGAAGTGGTGGAGGTACCGCTGCCGGAGCGAGCCGAAGTGATATGTAAACTGCTTTCGGATTCGACGCGGCGCCCCGCAATTGTCTATGCCACGTCGCGTAAGCAATCTGAGCGACTCGCCGAAGAACTCGCTTGCACAATGCGCGCCGCGGCTTACCATGCCGGGCTGGACACGGAAATACGGGAACGCGTGCAGACCGCATTTCAGGCAGGCGAACTGGAGATCGTCGTCGCGACCATTGCCTTCGGCATGGGCATCGACAAGCCCAACATTCGCACCGTGATACACGCCGGGCTGCCGGGCACGCTCGAAGGCTACTACCAGGAAATCGGCCGCGCCGGACGCGATGGCGCGCCCAGCCGCACGTTTCTGATGCATTCCTTCGCCGACCAGCGCACGCATGATTTCTTTCTCGCTCGCGATTACCCGCCAGCATCGCAATTGGAGCAGGTGTTTAATGCGCTCGCGGACCAGCCGCGGCCGATCGATGAAGTGCGCTTGCAGGTTGGGCTGAGCGAAGAGGAGTTCGGCAAGGCGCTTGAGAAGTTGCAAATCCACGGCGGGGCGCGGGCGGACTTTGGCGGAAACGTATGCCGCGGCGGTCCCGGGTGGAAGAAGACTTACACCGTCCAGGCGCAATACCGCGCAGAGCAGTTTGAAAAGGTGCTCCGCTATACCAAGCTCAACGAGTGCCGCATGTCGGGGTTGGTGCGGCATTTTGGTGACGAGCAAGACGCAGACCGGCCGTGCAGCGCTTGCGATGTCTGCGATCCCGGTGGTGCGGTGTTGCGGCAGTTCCGGCGCGCGACCATGGCGGAGTTGGAAATTGCGCATGCCATTGTGCGCGAGCTTCGCCCGGTAGATTACAAGCCAACAGGCACGCTGCAACGGTGCGTGGACGCCGCCGGTCGGTTGCGGAGAGATGATTTCGTAGATCTTCTCGACGCCATGGTGCGCTCGCGGCTGATTTCAATTGAAGATGCGGAATACGAGAAAGATGGCGAGATGCGCCGCTACCGCAAGGTGCGCCTGACGTCATTGGGACTTGATGTGGGACCGATGACCCCGCTGGCGCTGCTGTTGAGCGATGGCGTGGCCGAGGATTTCAGCGGCCGTGCTGTGCCGCGTGCGCGCAAAGCCAAGGCTGCGACAACTCCGGAAAAGCCCGCGAAGAAAGCTTTGGCAGCTGCTGCCCCGCCGCAGTCCGCGCCGGAATCGGAGGCTCTGGCCGCGAAGCTTAGAGAGTGGCGCGCTGCAGAAGCCAGGCGGTTGCACGTGCCTGCCTACGCGGTACTGCACGACCGCATATTGATTGCGGTGGCTACGGCGCGGCCCGCGAATCCGAACCAATTGCTCGCCATCGACGGAATGGGTCCCGCCAAAGTGGAGAGATTTGGCGGGGCCATTCTGAACATCTGCGGGTCAGTGAAATCGACACCCGGGTAAACGACCTACGCCACTCGCTCGATTTCTACGGATTCGAGCACCACGGGCTTGTGCGGCTTATCCTGTGCATTGCGTGCCACCGCGGAAATTTTGTTGACGATGTCCTGACCCTCGACCACTTCACCGAAGATTGTGTGCTTGCCGGTAAGCCACTCGGTGGGCGCAACCGTGATGAAGAACTGGCTGCCGTTGGTGTTCGGTCCGGCGTTGGCCATGGCCAGCTTGCCGGGCTTATCGAATTTATGCGGCGAGCCCTTAGTCTCGTCCTGAAACCGGTAGCCGGGCCCGCCCATGCCGGTACCAGCCGGATCGCCGCCCTGGATCATGAAATTCGGAATCACGCGGTGAAAAACGGTTCCGTTGTAAAGCTTGTCCTTCGACTTGGCGCGCGTAGTTGGATGCGTCCACTCGCGCGAGCCTTCTGCGAGCTCGATGAAATTCTTTACCGTGATGGGCGCTTCCGCCTCAAATAGGCGCACAGTGATCTTGCCTTCAGTGGTGTTGAATGCGGCATAGGTTCCCGATGCAAGTGCCATATATACTCCTTGGTTTGAAAGTCTCCCGGTCCAATGCCCGGATGCTTGAGCCGTGCGAGAATCTGCGCTTACTGCTGCGGCACGGGCGCTGCGGGTGGTTGAGGCGCAGGCTGTTCCCACGCGGGTAAAGGTGGCAGTGGCTCGCCCTCTGGCACGATGGTCACTTTTCTAAGCACCACCGGCGAAAGCGGCCTGTCATTGTCATCGCGCGGTACCCGAGCAATGGTTTTCACCACGTCCACGCTTGGCTCGTCGCACTGCCCAAAAATCGTGTATTGCTGATCGAGTGTGGGATAAGGAGCCTCAGTGATAAAAAACTGGCTCCCGTTGGTGTTGGGCCCGGAATTCGCCATTGCCAACCGGCCGGCTACGTCGAAGTTCAGGTTCGGATCGAACTCGTCATCGAACTTGTATCCCGGGGTGCCGTATCCGGTGCCTGTCGGGTCACCGCCCTGGATCATGAATCCAGGAATCACACGATGAAAAATGGTCCCGTCGTAGAGGGGCTTGTGGTGCTCTACCTGGTGAGTGGTGGGATTCGTCCAGTCCTTTGTGCCGGTGGCGAGGCCGATGAAATTGGCAACTGCAACCGGTGCTTGTTTCTGGAAAAACTGACACGTAATCCGTCCCATCGACGTATCCATGACCACGCGCGGGCCGTTGGGCGCAATCGCGACAGGGGCTGTGGGTTGCGGCGCTTCGGGCACTTCGCCGGTTGATTGCGCCGACGTGGTCACGGGTTTGCGCGTGAGCACAACGGCAATCGCGATAATTGCAAGTGCCGCGAGAGCTGGAATCAAAAGAGCGCGCTTCAATTTCATTGCTGTTTTTGAGGGTAAATCATGCCACGGGACGGTTGCCAGTGGCGAGACGTTTCGCCTCCAGCACGCGCGACAGTGCTTCATCAGCTGTGATGCCGGTTGCGGATAAATGACCCATTTTGCGGCCTGCACGCGGCGTGTGCTTTTCGTAGATGTGCAGCCGCACGCCGGGTATAGTCAAGGCCGCGGAGAAGTCCGGTTCAGCATCGAGCCACACATCACCGAGCAGATTGACGATTGCGGCCGGAGTTATTAAGGAGGTTTCGCCAAGCGGTAGATTGCACACAGCGCGGACCAGTTGTTCAAACTGGCTGGTAACGCATCCCCGCTCGCTCTGGTGATAACTGTTGTGAGGGCGCGGCGCTAACTCATTTACAAGCAACTCACCACCGCGAGTTACAAACATTTCAGCGCATAGCAACCCTTCGATGCCCAGCTTTGTAATCATCTCCGCGGCCAGCGACTCGGCGCGGGATTCGAGCTCGGCGGGAACGCCGGCAGGCAAAATGCTCCAGGCGAGAATCTGATTTTCATGATGATTGCGCGCGGCCGGAAATGTCCGGACTTCGCCGGACGGACTGCGCGCGGCCATTACGCTGATCTCACAGTCAAGCTCCAGCGCCTGCTCGGCTATGGCGGGATGCGCACCGATGGCCTTCCAGGCCATGGTTATCACCTCGTCGCCGGCGCGACCCTCGAAGCCAATGCGCGCCTGCCCGCGGCCATCATAGCCACCGCGACCGATCTTCAGAAAAATTCGACCGCCCAAAGCAGGCACGGCGGCGCGCAAATCCGCTTCGCTGCCAATAATCCGAAATGGCCCAACGGGAAAGCCGTTTTCGGCAAGCCATGTTTTCTGCAGGATCTTATCCTGAATGATGCGTACCGGCTCTACGCCAGGCCGTAACGGCGCAAGCCGGGCAACAGCCGCGAGCGCGTCCACTCCGATTTGCTCGATCTCCAGGGTAACGGCATCGGCTCCGCAGGCGAGTCGCCGCGCCGCATCAGCATCATCCCAGCGCCCCACGATGGTTTCGTCAACCACAAAGCTGGCGGGGCAGGCGGGCTCAGGATCCATCACGCGCACGCGAAAACCCATGGTGCGCGCGGCCATCGCAGTCATACGGCCTAACTGCCCACCGCCAAGAATGGCGAGTGTGCCTCCGGGGAGTAGAGTGTTGGGCCTTCCAAGTGTAGATGCAGAGAGTGCGGTCACCCGGGCAACTCCTGATCAAGCACTTCCTGTGTACGCGCCGCACGCCATGCGGCCAGCCGCTGGTAAAGCGCCGAGTCGGCTGTGGCCAGGATTTCCGCCGCCAGCAAAGCTGCGTTTGCAGCACCGGCCTTGCCAATGGCCAGAGTTCCCACCGGGACGCCCTTCGGCATTTGCACAATGGAAAGCAGTGCATCCAGCCCGTTGAGCTGCGTTGCGGGTACGGGCACACCGAGCACCGGAATCAGCGTTTTAGCGGCTAGCATTCCGGGGAGGTGTGCGGCTCCGCCGGCGCCCGCGATAATGGCGCGCAAACCGCGCCCGCGGGCGGATTCCGCATACTCGAAAAGCCAATCCGGCGTGCGATGAGCACTCACGATGCGGGTTTCGTGGGGAATGTCGAGCGCGCGCAGTATCTCCACTGCAGCGGCCAGCACTTCGTAATCACTCTTGCTGCCCATTACCACGCCAACCAGCGGCCGTTCGGTCATGGGGAGATTATACGGGGACGTTGAGCATGAGTCGAAAGCGAAGCCAACCTGCGCTGGTAGCCCATGACTCGACCTAAGCTCCAGAAATCCGGCCCCTGCGGTTTACCGCCGCAACCACGCCTCAAACGCCACCTCGATAACCGCGAAGAGAACGCTGAACGCGGCAAGAAAGCCTTTCGCCCGTTGCCAATTCTGCTCGTGGCGATCCATGCGCCGTTCGAGTTCCGTTATGCGGCCACCATTGCCATCGCCCACTAGGCTATTCATTTGCGATTTCAGTACATTTAGGTCGCTCAGTACCTGCGCCTCGAATTCATTCATCATCCGCATCCGCCGGACTCCGTCCACTCACCTAGAACCGCTCAGATTCCAACTTTACGCACCCAGCGGCAAGTTAATGAAAAGGGCTGTCGAAAATTCTGAATAGTTGGGTGGATTTGATCCGTCATACATTCGAATATAGAAACGGTCATTGACGGATTCACGGGAGAACGTCATATTAGGCAACGTCCCCCGTGCCACCAGGCCCGGATCTTCGCCCGGCAAAAAAGCGAAATCCCGCCGTCTCACCTCAAATCCACCACCCGCCGGTGGTGTTATACCTGTGTTGACCGAAACCGTGGTTCCATTCAAAGTCGCAACTGTCAGATTATTCAGATTCGCGAGAACAGTCGGCGAAACCGGAGCTGGTAACCAGGTGTTGGCAGGAACTGTTTCGCTGGTCTTGATAGCCAGGTCGTCTGCCCAATCGTTGGCAAATTGAATGTTATACTCTACTAAGTCTGGGTAGCTGGCGCTGTAGCTAACTTTCACTGAACGCACAACTACTTGTGCGTTGAGATTCGCCGAAGGTGCATTCAGAGCCAGCGCATCTCCCGGCCACACATCACTGGAAAAACTGGCCCTAGTACCTTTATAGGTCCCACTCCATAGCGCACTCACTCCAGCCGCCGCTTGTTCCATGACCAACGCGGCGTTTCGGCAGTCGGCCGAGCTGCGGGCCGGGGGACTTGTTACAGTGCCGATCCATGCGGCGACGGAAGGGGATCCAGCCTGCGCCAGAGCCTGCTGACTGGCGGCGTTGACCGCGCGCCCTATAGCTCTTCCGGCGGTCCGATAACTAACCGCAATCTGCTCACCAGCCGCTGGCGTAAATCCGGTGTAAAAGGCAAGCTTGGCAGTGCGCTCCACGTGGCATTCCGCGCCTTCGGCCGTCGATCCCACGCGTCTAGTAAAAGGACTCCCGCTCGCAGGAGTGCTTACAACCCAGCCTGATCCCAGGTTTGACAGATTTAGGGATCGCATGGAGCCGATCAAATTAATGCTGCTGGCAGCCACCACCGTGCATGTTCCGGGAAGATTAGCGATTGATCCGTCATAGAGAGTTACGGGGACCGAGCCTACTCCGTTGACAAACTCCTGAAGCTCAATTTGAATCTTTCCCGGACTCAGGATCGGCTGACCACCGGCGACAATTGCACCGCTGTCTCCAAAGGATCGATAAATGGCCAGCGCTCTTTCGTGTTCGGGGCAATGAATGCGAATGCGTAATGTGTACTGATTGGCCGCATTTAAAACAAAAGCTGCTCCCGCGGCTGCCCCATTGACGAACGGCTGCAAACTTACTGCACCGCTACTTTGTTGCGGGATTGCTTGAAAACCCGCGATGCAACCGGAAACCGTCGGGCTCCCGGAATAAAACCCGGCAACAATCCCGGAGCTTCCGGGGGAAAAAGCAACTCCGACCGCTTCCAGCAACAGCGTTCCGCCCACTTCCACGGAATCAAGCCAGAAAAGCCGGGTCTGGCCGTCGATTCCATTCCCACCGTTCATTGTTAGTCCGCCGTTGCCCAACGTGAAGTAACCGCTAGTACCAGATTGACTCCACACACGAAGGTCAATTTGACCTTCATTGAAGAGTTCGCTGATGATAGCTGCATCAGAAGGCGGGGGAAAATATGGAGCGGCCGCCAGATAGAATTGAGTTGTAACTCCGTCGCCCAGAAAGTATTCGGTTACATATGCAACAGGCTCGTCTTTGCCGCAGATAGTTATGTCGTTGGCTAGTGCACGCTTTATTGGGGCAGTGAGGGCAAGAGAAGATAAATCGAGACTGCCATCTGCTTCGTTCAAATTGTGGACCGCAGTCTGTACGGGGATGAGCGCAATCGCGCCATTTACCGCGCTATATGCGGCGCGCGCCATGTCGGCGACCTGGCCAGCGCTAGTGCTCCACTGGGCGCCGGGCTCCGGAACGAAGCTGCTAATCGACGTACTCAAAGTCAACCCCTGGGTTGACAGTGCGCTCGACCCTGTGCGTGTTACCAGCGCCGACAATAAAGTCCCGGCCGTCTCTCCGCTTGACCCTTTGCTCGGAGGCATGAGTATCTGGTCGAGGAGAATCTCGTCGCTAAGCGCCTGGATGGCGATTCGATAGAATGGTCCTTGCATTCCCATCCCTGCATATTCAGGAAGGGGACTCACTGCAATATAGCCCGTAAAGTAAAGTGTTCCGTCATCCCCCATCACTTCGATGAACTGACTGCGCAGTGGTGCGGACAAGCTACCGTCCGAGGGAAGGCTCAACCACAGTTGGCAGACAGTCGGCTCATTTAGCTTACGCTCGATACTCAGCGGCTTTGTGGCGTCGAGGGCAGCCGTGTAATCCAGACCGTGGATCGTGACTTTCATGATTGCTCCGCATTTACGAGGATCGGGGATTGGTTACATCTATACGAGTGCGTTCGACGCGGGTAGAAAACTTCGATAGCAAACTGCACGCTCGCCATCCAGCGGATCTGTAATCGGCAGAGCTAGAAACTGTCCGACGAGTTGTACTCGCGATGATCCGCTTCTATTCTTTGTATCCAGCGGAGTAACTGCTTCCTCTGCGCCGGAAAGCGGCTGCAGACGCGGATAGTGATAGAAGATTCTTTCCCCCTGACTTCCCTCCATCGCGAATAGAGCGGACCATTCCTGGTAAAAGCATCCGCCCTCGCGATCAACGAATCCGGATACAGCCTGAAGTTTGGCCCCAGCGGCTGGAGATCCGCCAATTAGCGGCGAAGCAAGTGTCAGTCCCGTCGGAGTCACTTGCGATACGAGTGCGACGTTGAAGGTAACCCGCCGGATGTAATCAATGTCGGCAATGGCCTGGCGCACATATGCGCCCGAGACCGGGGAACCGACATATCCAGTCTGACCGGTATAATCCGCGTCCACCACCACAATCGATCCAGCCGAGAATTTCCCAGCATCAGTTGACGCCAGCAGGATCGTGGACGCGGTGGACCCGCTTTGAATGGAAACCGCGGTAGACGCCTGGGCGCCCAACGGCGCCGGTGACGCTCCGTTCGCGGCAACCAGCACGTTCATATGCTGCGAGCCGGTAGCTAGTGCCATGGTCAACTTGGTCCAACTCTGGAATTGCACTGTCAATTGCGCTTCGATGGTCTGACGCACTTGCTCCTGGGCGGCCGCCGGAACGCCTGTCAGCACCGGAATAGATTTGCTTACCGGCTTACGCGTAAATCCCTGCAACCATCCAAGGTCAATCCATGGTGCCGGCGGCGCATCGAGGCTGCAGTGCCCTTGCTGGGAAGGATCGAAAAGCACAGGCGTCTGCGTGGCGCGCGAAACCGGAGCAAAATATCCGCGGATTCGGCGCGTTACTGGTGCAGGAGCCGAATAATAGGTTGCCGTCATTTACTCCCCCTGCTCCTGGTAGCTATAGACCATCACCTTCGCCAAGCGGCTCAGGCAGTCGCGTTGAGTGGCAATCGGCGCAATTACCGGCTCATCCCAGAAGACGTGCGTCAACATCGTAGTCGGTGGCGTTGTCGAGTAATTAAGCTTGGGAGTCCAATAGGGGCTTAGCATTGTGGTCAGCTCCGAATCCATTTCACTTAGTAATCTGCCGCGATCCAAACCACCGAAGGCCTGCGTGCCGCATGTTTGAAAGAGAATCTGACATTCCGCAGCTACCATGGTTGAGCATAAATCTGTGTCGACGGCAAGGCCCAGCCAACGCAGTACAAAAACATCATTGGGAAGCTGACTAGATGGAGCTTCCGCTTCCTCAACCAGGATCCCAGGTCTCACCGTCCCACGCAGCAAAATCGTCCGCTGCGGGTTTATGGTCGTAAGACGCATACGTAACGCCACATAGAAGGAATCTTTCGCATTTTGCATAAGTAACCCCGGTTAATAACTGCAGTTCGAAGGGGCATACCGAAGAGCGCTGGACGATTCAATAGACCCATCGCAATGTGGTTACAGCCCTTGCGTTTGCATCTCGCGCAACAGCAGCCGGTACATGTACACCTGGCCGAAGGCTTCATTGGAGGCGACAGACTCTATCAAATATTGCTGTTCGCTCACTGTTACCGCGAGAGTCATGGCAAACAGAGACTGAGCCGAAGGCAGGTCCAGGGCGTTTACTTGCTGTTCTACGCTTGTTGCCGAAGCCAACATCTCCCACTTGGTTTCGCTACCTTCATACAGGCTAGGCCGCAGCTTGCGCATCAATACCGGGCTTATCATTACTTCAGCAAAGTTCGTGGCGACCAATCCTACCTCGGACATATTCGAATCCGTGGTCGCGCCCGTGACGCGCAGGAGCGCTGATGTACCGGTGACACTTCGTAACAAGGCGTCGGCTAGCATCTGTGGCGCCCCTACTGGATTCCGCGGTGCTGTATCGCTCATCGCTCACCCCAGCCTGCTCGCCACATATGGACGGAGCCATGCCTGTACCGTCTCGTCTACCAGCGAACTGGAGAAATACTGCATCTGCATAGTGTCGATCCGGGATTTACTGGCGTTTAGCGCCGGAGTTGCCTGGGCGTTGCGAACAATCTGTGCGCAAGCCGTCTTAACGTCGTCACCAATCGTCGCCAGCCCGGCGGTATAAGTGACCGAAACTTCGTTGTAAGGTAGTCCCAGCAAATTCCAGGGTAGTGACAACTCGCCTGTGGACGGATCGTAGTCGATGGAATTGGGATCGATCGCCGTCCATTGTCCGGGCAGAGAAAATGCCCACGCGATTTCCAAAAGCGGTTCGTTGGGCAACTCACCTCGCCGCGGCCGCGCATAGCGGCCTTCGGTGGCGACGATCGGCGTCGTCGCCGCGCCCAGGGGCGCGAGTGGGAGATAAGTCAGGTGCACTGTCTGCGATCCCCTGGTCAGCCGCAGACGCTCGGTATACTGAATCACATTCAGATCCGGGCGTCTGCAATAGCTGTTGATTAATGCTGTCGCCGCGGTGATCCAGTCTGCTGTAGTTCCGGCCGGCAATCCATAATTTGGATAATCCGCTGGCTGCAGATATGCCATACCAATCCTTCCAGGTAAATCTGAGTTATCTGTTCATAGCCCCTAGTTCACAGTTCACGGTGCCCTCTCGGGACCCCTCGTCGACGCAAAGCTGAACCGCAAACTGCGAACTGCGGGCCATGAACTATTGTTACTACCGGTCGACCAGCACCTGGCAATGCGCGAAGCTGGCGCCCTTTACCACCACGGCGCCGAACTTGACGGCCACGTACTGATAAGTCATCGAGTTAGGAAGACCGAGTTGAAAGATGCGCGGCGCGGGATCGCCGAGCCAGTGATACTCGATCAGTTCCTCCGTGACAATATAAGCGGGTAGCACCGCGCTCCCGGATCCGGGAGTGCCCGTGTAGCTCAAGCTCCAGTCGGGAATCAGCGGCAGATCACCAGCCTGCGTTGACAACATCTTTACGCGGATTCCTCCGGTAATGTTATCGGTGTTTAGCACTACATTGAACTCGGTCTTCATCTCGCGATCAATAAGATCGAGCAGCACTGGGTTTGCATAGATCGCCGTGGGCCGTACGTAGTAACCGTTGTTAGCCACCATTTGCGCTACAGCGGACTTGATGCCATCGACGATGGAGGCGGTTGTGCCGATAGTTACCGAATTGCCGCCGGCTGCGATCTGTGGAATTGCACCCATGTATTGCGTGGTGGTAGGAGCGCTCAGGCTGGTGTCGTTTCCGTTCCACAGTGCAACATCGTGAGTCACCATTACTCCGTTCACGGTGTCCACCAGGTCCTTGGCCTGCAGATAAGCGAACTGCTGCTGCTGGTTGCCCAGTTCGATGTCGAACAAGTTGTAGTTAATCTGCGCCACGATGGCCTTCAATGGCACGCTCAGTTCCACGCGAGTGGGACTTACCACCTGAGGCGCTATGCTGCGTGGATTTACGAAACCTGCGGCGCCGGGATTGGGAATGGCTGTCTCTTCGAAGAACCGAGAAGGGTGGCCGGTGGCAGGAACCTGCTTGATACGCTGGCCGAATGGACTGGAGCGGCGACAGATGTCGAAGATTTCGGTTTGATACAACGGAACTTCCAAGGCGCCTGGCCCGATGTAGTCCGCCGCGGCGTGAATGTCTGCAAAGATTGCGTTCATAGGCTCTTTCCGCCCCCACCATAGGGGCCATTCCTAGCTGCTACTCTAAGCTGCTAGTTTGTTCGTGCCAGATCTGGCGTTGACTTGATCATTCCGCGACCACATTCCGTGATGCACCCCTTGCGGCCGCACTCAGTTATTGGCCACATTTGCGCTCACCCGCTAGCAGCCGAAGCTGGTAGCTGCAAGCCGCTACTATGCGATTGCGCCGGAGCGAAGCAGTTGCGTCTTGACTGCGATGCGCTGCTCCAGGCTCAGGCCGGAAAGCGCCGAGTCCAGGGTCCGAACATCCACTGGGCCCTCGCCGACGCCATGCTTGGCCAGCATTGCGCTGGCTGCCGCCGGCAGCGTCTTGCGCAGCGGATCTGGACCTGGCTGCGCGGCCGGAGTTTTGAGTGCCGCAAGTTCCCGCTCTGCAGCCTCCAGCTTTTCAATCAGCTCCGCCTCACGGTGGCTCTGCTCTACGGTAGCCGAAATCTTTTCCACCTCTCCGGCCAATGCACCTTGCCGCTCTTCAAGCCAGCTCAGGGCGCGCTCCAGCAGTTCGGCGGCGGCTTCAAGCCGCGCCACAATTTGTCTCTCGTCCTGTTCCATGCCGTTCCTTTCCTCGTGGTCTGATTTGTTGTGTGATTTTCGCCGCTAACTACAGAAACGAGAAGGCTCCCAACCGGGAGCCTTCTCCGTCCAGTATGCTGACTTGTTAGCTCGCTAACTTACTGATATCTATCTCGATAATCTGTTAACTTGCCATACGAAAACTCGTTTGGCGGTATGCTGCCTTTTCGCGAAGCAAGATCGCCGCGCCGGTGAAAGTCACACGGGTGAGTTTCCATATCTCCGCGCGCATATCCTCCACGCGCGCGTCGGCTACCTCATAACTCATACCCAGTGCATAAGGATCGGCGTCGGCGCAGGTCTGAAGAGCTTCGGCAACCTCGGGAAAATCGCGCGCATAAAGATAACCGCGCACTATCAGCCGCTGTCCTATCAGGTTGGCCTCAGTGAGCAATCCGATCTTGCGCCGGGCATCGTGGCCGTCCCAGCCCGGCCGATAATCCACGGCCATGCCCAGCAGCGAAGGCAGGGCTTTCTCCGCGGCTTCGTGCGTCAACATCACCCTATGGCCGCGAGCTCCGGCTGGCGCCCGGTCGCTGGCTGCGTTCACCACCGTCAAAACCCCCTCGAAAGGTACCCGGTTCGGGTGCCCTTCCACGGGGGGAAACTTTACCGCCATCGCCTCTAATTGCATGCGTTCTCTGCCCGTTTGATTTTTCTCGCTTTGTTCACTTATTCTCATGCGGCACCCCGTTCTTGAATTAGGTCGACATGCGCCGCCCCATCCTGTTCTAGCGGCGCCAGCCCGCGCATGGCTCGCACTTCGTTCACGGTTAGCACGCCGGCCTGCAGTAATTGCACCTGCACCGCCAATTCCGTTTGTTCGTCGCGGGCGCTCAGTTCGTTGAAGGCAAACTCAAACTCCCGCCACCCGATGCACTTCCCGAAGAGATCGCGCGTGAGGTGTCCCGCCAGAAGCACGGCCAGCGGTGAAATTGCCCCGCGAAATGCTTCATCCGCCATCTCCGAAGCAGTTGATTGGTTTACGTCTGCTTCCAGTCCGAGCATCAGCGGAGGTAAGCTGAACGCATTCGCCACCATACGGATCAGGAATTCCTGCCATGCCAAGCGCAGATCGGCATCCGTACCCTGAGCAAAACGCAAAACCTCCGGCTTCTGCTCGGTCGAAAGTAGCGGCACCCTGCCCGTCCCCTCGATCTCGTCCTGCCACCACCGGATCAGCCGGTCGTGCTGTGCCGGCGTGGCTTCGTTCAGCCACAACGCATACTGCGCCACCGAATTTGCCGCCAGCTTTCCCGCAAAGCGGTGGGCGCTTAGGAACTGGTTCACGGTTTCAAACGCCACTTCCAGCGGACCCAGCCCAAAAGGTGTAAAGCTGCGGGGATTCATGCGGATGTAAATCAACTGGTCGTCGCGCAAATCCACCGCGCTTGATTCCATTTGCCCCGGCAGTGCCTGTGCATAGCGCGGCGAGCTTGCTTGCCCATCCCACTTGGCGTTGATGCGGATCGAAGCTCCGTCTACCGGCCACAGCATCGCCGGCCGCTCCGGATCGCCAGTCGGCTCCATCTCGATGGCGCCGAATCCGCCTGTCAGTGCATCTTCGATCGCCTGTTCCATCAACGTGCGGAAACTGTCGGTATCGTTCGGCTCTTCCAGAACCCGGCGCAACGCCCGCAGTTTGCGCTCCAAGAAGGCCACGTCTTCGGGGCGCGCCCCACGGCGTACGCGCACCTGCCAGTCCATCGCTGCAATGCGATCCTTAATGACATTGATTGCCCGACGCACCACGGGAGTCTCTGCAAAACGCCTCAGATTCGCCGGCGTGGGCTTGGGTAAATGTTGAATAGGAAACTGGACCGGACTCAGGATCGCCGGCATCGCCAGCGTCTTGCGTCCCGTCTCTGCTCCGGCTGCCAAGTCCGCGTTACCGCCATTCTTTCCGCGGTGGCTGGTCACCTGTCGCCAGATCTCCCGCAACTGCTTTGCTGCCCTCACGCGTACCTTCTTTCTCTATTGCCTGAAAAGCAAAAGAGGCACGACCCTTGAAAAGGGCGGTGCCTCCTGATCCTGAGTTTCAAGTGAGCGGTAACTCGCATCCAGCGATCGCTAACTCGTCATTTTTTAAACGAAAAATACAATGCTATGACAAAGCTTGAGTTATCGGCGAACCGATCCGGAGATACTCTCTTTCGTCCTTACTCATAGACGATGAGTCATAACTCCAGCCCATAAAGCAATATCATCAAAACGGGATCACTTATATCCGCAACTCTCTCCGCGCTGTTTCCGCCACTCGCCCCAAATTCGAGGTCGTTAACACCCGGATCCGATGCTCCTCCATCGTTTCCACACCGAACCGGTAGAGGGCCAGTCGCTCCGGTTCGTCGTCGGTTGCTCCCAGCTTGGCTGCCGGCTCAATCACCGCCGTCAACTCTAGGTTCGCCTTCTCCACCCGCTCCACTCCCGCGTGCAGTCCCAACGATGAAAAAGCCAGCACCTTTGCCATTTCCAATCCCGGCTCCAGGCTGACGGCATGAAACATACGTACTATTCCGTTCGGCCTGTACCCGGCGTCGATGCGCAACGGATCTCCCGACCGCGTGTATTCGGAGACCGCAATCCGCTTCCGCATCAAATCCCAGACCCCGGCGTGCTCAAATTCGGCCCGCATCTGCATCTGGATCGCCACCCGCCCGGTTACCCGCGGCAACCGCTCTCTCGGTGGCGGATCGACGTAGAGCCGCATCAACTCCTCCACTCCGGCGGGAAGGCTTTCAGCCAGGTATGCTTTGCCTTCCGTCATCTGCACGCTCAGTGAAAGCGAATCCTCGAGCAAACGCATCAGGCCTGCGCCCGTCGATGAATCCAGCCGTCTGCGCAGTTCAGCTTCCATCCCCTCCAGCAGCTCCGTGTCGGCATCAGGGTCAAGACAACGGACGCGTCTCCAGTCGCGGGTGAATTGCACTACTGTCCGCTTGCTCTCCGGTTCGTGCAAAATGATGCCGATGTGCACGTACTCGTTTCGCACCGCGTCCGGCACATACCGCACAAGGTGGAATTCGCAGCCGCGTCTCTCAGTTCCGCTAGCCATAATCAACTCAGACTTTGCCTCGCAGTGCCTGGATTCCAGTCGCTTTAAGTCTCTGGCCAGCTGCTCACAAATCTTTCATCGGCCAAAGCATAGATTCCCACAATCGTTCCTTCCCAACCAGCTGAAGACTAGGAACTGGCAGCCGGAAGCTCACATTCAATTCACTCTCCCCGTCATCTTAATCCCCCACTTGGTCTCGCTCCAATGCAATTCCGCAGCCTCTTTCTCCATTTCCGTCCATTTCGGGAATGGCCTTCTGTCCGATTTCCCAAACCCCTCGATCAGCTCGCGGATACGGCTGCGGCGCACTAATAGCTTTTCTATCAGAGCCTCCATTTCGCTCAAGTCCCCGCCGTACCATTCCGGCGGAACCTCGCTGGCGGCTTCCCAAATCATCTCGGCGGGCATGGTTTCCATCCGTGTCAGCCACGGCTCGAATGACTCCCACCCCGCGATCTCCCGATACACGTCGTTCCGGTAATAGACGCCGCGTAGCGGCGCATCTTCGAAGCGCCATTCACCGGCGTGAAAACAGTAGCCGAAATCGACAAATACTGCCTTGTAGCGCCGCTCCCGCTGCCGCCGCGTGAAAACCGCTTGCCGTCCGTTGGCATTCCCCGTCCACTTATCCAATGCCAGAATGCCAGCGAACTCATCCAGATTCTTGACTTCGACCAGCTTCTCCTCGGGCAGAAAATCCATTACCTGTCCCGGCATCATCCCGCCCGCAAAGCGCGATCCGAACTGCCGCCCCGCCAGGCACTGCTCCCGCTTGTTGCCTAGGTCCATTTCCAAATCAGCGGTATTTTCCACGAGCCACTGGGACACTTCGACAATCTCGCACTCCGGGGCGCTCAATCCCGATGCCCGTGCCAGCCTCGACGCCAGAAACTCATTGGCAAGCACCCGGACATGCTGAGGGTTGTTCTGGAATTTGACCACGTACATGTTGCCGTCAGCGCCCAGCATGAGCTGCCCTTGCGCCCCGCCCCTCATCCGCCGGATCTGCTGTACCGCCAGAACCGCCAACCGTTCCCCCGCCTGCGCAGCTACTCACTCGCATTCTACGCGACGTCGGCTGCCATCCATCGGTTTTCAGCTTTCAGCCCCCAGGCTTTCCTTCTTCGCCGCGACCGTCGGCCCGGGCCCCCTTCTTCCGCCACCGCTAAATCGCCAGTTGCAAGCTGGAACCGAAAGCTAGAAGCAGGAATCGGATAGCTCTTCCCGCGCTGCCAGTCCGATTGCCATTGCCATCACCCGGTCATCGTGCGCCCCGGCACGTGCTCCAGAGTTCCCATTCGGCAACCGCACAAAGCTCCTGCACTCGCCCAGAAGCCGTCGGCTCATAAACCGCTCCGGCTCTTCCACCAGCGCTGCATCCAGTCGGCTCAGTGCCGTTGGCCGGCTCAGAGTTGTGGTCAGCCACCCCGGCACTCCGTCCCTTTGACCGCCGCTGCAATAGATCCTCTTGTACTTGCAGACACTGGCCAGATGCGCCAGTACTCCACTCCCATGATTGTTCCGCTCCACCACAATCCAGGCACCGTTGTACTCGCTTCCCAGCTCCGCCGCCAGCCGGGCCAGTTCCAGTCCGCCCACGTGTCCGGCAAACTCTGCACATTGCAACCCGGTCTCCAGTTCTAGTACCTCCATCGCCGAATAATCACCGAATGTCCCACCGCCGGCCGGGTCAACCGCCACCAGGTATTCCCGCCCGGGAAGCGGCGGAAGCCAAAGCTCCATTTCGCCGTTGTGCCGCCGCTCCGCCGGTTCCGGCGCGATCTTCAGCCGCGCCTCCACGGCCGCCAGTTCGAATACGGATTCTCCGCTGGCCAGAAAGCAGCCTTCCGCGTCTTCGGCAAACTCCTGCGCCGCCAGTCCACGATAATCCGCGCGGATACGTCGCCGGTACCCGATCTGCTTCAGGCTCAGCCCCAGCCGCACCATCAGCTCATGTTCTTCGTCACTCAAGCTTGCCGTATCCACAGCTTCGGCACGATAGCGCGGCTCCATCCACCAGGGAAAGAAATGCCGCACCGTACCGGTCTCTTCGGCCTTCTGCCATTCGTCATAGAAGCATCCGCCCACACCCTGCGGCGTCGATTCCAGAATCAACTCTCCTCCCGGCGCCATCGCTGCCCTTAAGCCCGCCAGCGTTTCCGCTGCGTCCCGCGGCCAACGCGCCAGCTCCGAGCAGTGCAGATTTTGCACCGTCATCCCGCGTCCCGCATTCCGGTCCCCCGCTGTCACTACCCGGTACTCAGAATCCATTTCCGGAAACACGATCTGTCGCGAATTCGCACGTGAGGTCCGCAGCGGCCCCTCGCGCAGATTCTCAGGAAGGCAATTCAGAAACCGGTGTACCATGCGAAAGAGATCCTCCGCGGCTTCCTGCGTGTGCGCCACCTCCAGGGTTAGCGTTCCAGGCTGAGTCATCGTCTTGATAAAAAACCGTCCTGCCGCCCAAGTTGTCATGCCTAATTGCCGCGCCTTCAGCACGATGTTGCGCGCGCTTCGCCGCCGCTCAAAAGCCCTCTGCATCTCGTTGGCCTTAAGAGGCTTCGTCCGCCCTTCGCGGGTTCGCACCCGCAGCAGTTGTTCGGCAAGCATCATGGCCACGGTCGGTCCGCCCAAGTTCGCTGGCCGTATGTCGAGCGCGCAGCCGAGCAGCATTAGTTCGTTGCGAGTCGCGGGCCGCATTTCTTCCTCCGGCGCGGCAGGTTGCAATTCTTTCCCGCAGTCTGCGCCTGCGGTTCGCAGTCGGTTCCCATGCACTTCCTGAGCTCCCATGTGTCCCCGGTTCGTATGTCGACGCGGGAAAACGTGCTGCCCCAGTCCTCAAGGCGTCTGCGGCGCCAGACTCGGGTTCCGCATCCACCAGCGGGCCTGCAATAACCCGCAGCACAAAGCACTGATTATTGCGTGAATACCTTCGACCACCCATTTGCCCCGGCCCCACCGGTTCCGCATCCAGTGAATGCTCCGCACGACCCCCCCGCGCCGCCAGATATATTGATCGTTCCGCTATTAGTCAGATTCTGAGAACGCAGGATCACGAATCCGCCACCTCCGCCGCCTCCTGCTCCGATGTTGTTTCCGGTGGACGCGGCACCAGCTTTGCCGCTTACGTCGATAGTTCCGGTAAAGTTGATGGTTTGGCAGTCCAGAACTATGCCGCCGGCTCCGGTGCCTCCGGCGCCACCGCTAGACCCTCCAGCGCCTCCGACTGAACCTCCATATTGAGTTGCAGCCGCCTGCCCTTCAATGTGCCCTTCCGCCAGAATGCGGTTTTCCCATTGCGTTGGAGTCGCATTTCCGCTTCCGCCAGTGCCTCCGCTCGCCACGCCCGCTGTTCCTCCGTTGGCGAAGTAAATCGTCTGGCCGCTAGAGCCAGCCGCAGTTCCCCCTCCCCCTCCGCCGCCAGATCCCCCTCCCAGTGCCGCGCTTGTCAGGCCCGCTGACAGCGTATTCGGACTCGCACTGATGGTTCCGGCAATGGTACAAGTTCCTGTCGAGCGTATAACCAGCGGGACCGCCGAGTAGGACGTGCCTCCTCCGCCATATAGACCGGCAACCAGTGTCGCTCCCGAAGAAACCGTAACCGAGCTATACCAGTTATCGCCGCCTTGCAAATAACAGTCTCCGCTCGTGCAGCTATAAGCGCCCCCGCTCCCGTCTCCCTGATAGAGCAGCCATCCGGGAACCGCAGGCAGGCTTCCCGACGCAGAAGCCCACTGGCACCCGCTTCCCGTGGTTTGCAGATACTGGCCGCTCGTTCCATAGCTCCCGTTGCACTTATAGCCATTGACTGCATCGAAAGCCTCATCGGTCTTAACTGAACCACTCGGACCTGAATAGAGATCAGTGGCCGTCCCAAAGGAGAGCTTATACGCCGGATTCATGTAAAGACTTCCGACTGTCGCCCCTGAAGGGATATACCCGTGCGTCATCTCCTCGGCCCAGCGCACCACTTCTGCCTGAGTCACCCCTGAGTACGCGGGGTTGTTCGGGCCGGGAACGTCCATCCAGAACCAGTCGTAAAATCGTTCTCCCTGGCTCGCTACGCTGTTCGATGGAGAGTAAAGGTTGAACGTGACTGTATGCGCAGTCGCTTCTCCCGTAGCCACCGTCGCGATTGCCATCCCCGGCTGCCATGAGTCGTTGACGAGGGGGATCAAGCCGCCCCCCGTTACAAGAGTCCCGCTCACCGCACCGTTGACGAATGTATCGGTACCTGAGGTCTGAATGCCGTAGACGGCATTATTCCCGTGGTTGCTTCCTTGTTGCACGCCGCTCATGTTCGCGCCAGGAGCAACATGCGCCCCGAAGATGATCCAGTCCCCTGCGTATGTTGAGATAGAAACTGTCCCAGCCGTAGCTTGTTCAGCAGTCCCGCTGCCGTTCGTCTGTACTTCCAATGCAGAGCCGCTTACACCATCCGGGCCGGTGACTGCACTACATGTAGAACATGCCCCCAGGATGGTGGATTGGGAATTCACGGCAAGGCTCGCGCTCGGCACCACGGCTGGCGAAAGCCCCGCATTGGCTCCCCGAAAATCAGCAATGATCGTATTGCCATCGCTGAGAATCCCCGTCGAAGGAGCCGCCACACCCGTGCTCGCCGGATTCGCCATCGAGGGATACGTCCCGTTAAGCTGAATCGAGTTTGGCCAGTATTTATTCGAAATCGCGGTCGCCGCAAAGGATTGCTGGTCGCCCAGATCGGCGTATCCTGCCACGCAGCAGTCCGTTCCCGACAGGTAGTATTGCGTGTTGTCGAGGAAGTCATCCTGATTGATGGGCATGGTCATACTCACCGCGACGCGTCCACCGAGCCCGTAACGCGGATCGACAGTTATGGCTCCTGTGCCAACTTGTTCGAACGTGGGTGAAATCAGCGGCCCGATATTTGGTCCCACACCTGCGCTGCTGTTCATCCCGTTCCCATCCACCTTGATTCCGCCCAGGATCGTGCTCTGGATGATAGGCAGAAACGAGCCGCCAATCGCGTTGTTGCGGTTGGCGTCCTGTGAGAAGCGAATGCCCCAGGGATAACTCGGCTGTCCGCATCCCGTTTTGCAGTACTGCGGCGTGGGTCCGGTGATGTTGGCTCCGATGTTTTCCAAGAGGCCCTGCCACGCTCCATCGAACTCGAATGCGCCGGAGGTCATCAGCGCAGAAGGGTTTACCGAAACTCCGCGCAAATCGATTCCAGCCATGTTGTCCGCCCATAGTCCCATCCCTTTGGGCGCCCAGATGCTCAATCCATGAATCGAATGCTGCCCGAAAGTATTTTGCGCGAAGGCAACCGCGACCATCCCCCACTGGTCCGAAGCCGCGTGTTTATGCGCAAAGGTAGCCGTGACCGTGCTTCCTGAAACCGCCGTCACCCACTCCGTCTCAAAGGTGTTATCGTCAAACCCGCTGATCGTGCAGCCAGTAGCCGTGGAAGTCGCTCCAGATTCGTATATTTGCTCGATCCCGTTGGGCCAGTCCTGGCCATTGACCGGCGCTCCGGTGACGTCAAAAGTCGAGTCCGAGCATCCCGTAACCGTAACAATTGCGCCGATGGGGATACGCGCCCCTTCGCTGTCCCCGCTGGAATCCGTGCATCCGGAAAGCGTGAACGTCGTATTCGGACCATTGCCTGCCGAGGTCCGGGTCGCGGTCGCCGAACAAGTTTGCACCCCTGCCACGGTGATTGCGGACGGAACCTCAAAATTGCTGATCGAGCCGTTGGTGAACGTGGGAGTGAAGGTCACGGGCGAACCGGTGGTCGTTATCGCCGTTCCCATTGTTCCGTTGGCATTCGGGCCATCGATGCTGCATTGCGGTCCCACGTAGGTGAATGATCCGGCGCCGCCGCCGGCATCGCAGGCCAGCGTGGAATCATTAGGGAGGATCAGCGTGCTTCCCAGCTTCAGGGTGCCCTGAAGCTGGTACATGATTCCAATCTGGGTAGGAAGCGCCGCACCGTTCGCCATGTAGCATCCGTTTGGTCCGCCGCATGGCAGCAAAACCTTGCATGCATTCCCATTGGTGGCATTGCAGGCTGTGCTAGCGCTGTTGAGAGCCGTCGTGATATCTGTACTCCCATCGATTTTGGCCCCATATGCGCGAATATCCTCCAACGGCGAAGCTTTTGACTCAGCATTATTAGCTGTCATGCTTCCTGCCACCGTTTCACCGTTGTTGCCATCCGTTGCCACGCCGGGAAGAAGATTCGCCAGTGCCGCAGATGTGCTTGTAGCGCCCGTTCCACCCGCAGAAACTGGAATCGTGCTTAGGCCGCCGATGGTCGTGCCGTTGCCTGTGTAATAAGCGATCTGGCCTATTGCGCCTGAACCCACCATCCCCGCCGCTGTCCCCGACCCGCACGGCAATCCGGTGTTGGAAATGTAACCCGAGTTATCGATTTGCAGACAATTCGTTCCGCTACCCGCCGCCAACCCCGGAAGCTTGATGGCATTCGCGCCGCTGAAGCTTGCATACAGGTTGGTGCTGCCGCCTCCGTAAATATTGAAAGCCGTCCCCGCCCCTGTCTCGTAGTTCACCCTTACCACGCCAGTCGAGTTAGCGGCATTTATATAAGTGTCTCCGCTGTTTGTGCTCTGATATGCCTTGAAGCTATCCAGATTTCCCGTCGCCGAATTAAGCGCCCAGTTGTTGTACTGGTCTTTCACCATGTACCACTGGCTTGCGCCGTTCCAGTCTCTGTAGATGAGTGACTCCTTCTGGGCAGTCGTAAGCCCCGCCTGCAAGATCGCGTCGATCTCCGCATCCGTCAGGTTCTTCACCGTCGTCGATCCGGTGAATGTCGAAGCTCCACCCACCTGCAGCGTGCCGTTGAATTGCGCATTGCCGCTGTTATTTATCGTCGCTACCGTCGTCTCGCTGGGCCCGCCCGATCCAAAGACCACGCCGCCTGTGCCCGCATTGTTCGAGCCGTTCAACACCACTGCGCCTGATCCCGCCGCATTCAAGACCGTCTGGTCGTTCGTGCTGCCCGCGGAGCTGATCTCCGCAATCGCGTTTGGCGCCGAGACTTGGCTTCCGCCGCTCCAGGTGGCCGCCGGTTGCGAAGTATAGCCGCTGCCGCCGTTCGTCATCGTGACGCTTCCCACCGTCCACCCGCCGCTGCACGATGACGTCACCATATTGGCAGTACCCGCAGCGCCCGAACCTCCACCTCCCGCGAAGCCCAACACAGGTGCCGCGTTTGACGAGTAGCACCCGCCGCTATTCAGCACCACGTTGGTCACCGAATTAGCATTCGCGGTAAGATACTGGCCCACAGATACACGATTCACGTTGTTCAGCTCGTCCTTGACCTCGTAGAACTGCTCTCCCGCCGTGGCGTCGGTAAGTCCCGTCGTCCACCGATACCCGTAATCCGTCTGGTAGCGTTTGAGCAGTCCGCGCTCATTGCCCATCCCGGTTCCCAGCCTGTAGTGGTTCGTCACCGTCGCATCCTGCTGGCTTCCGTACCAGTCGCCGTTCATCCCGTTAAAGCTGCGATGGAACGTATCCAGAAAGCTGTTCCGCGTCCCGTTGTCCGTCAGTTGTCCGGTGAACATCGTTCCGCCCGTGATCCAGTTGTTATACGAGCTGCCCGCGTCCGCCACCACTTGGTTCGTCGAGTTCTCATTGCGCAGACCGAGGATCGTGTTGTTCTGCGCATTCGCTCCCAGGTGCAGCGCCGTCGCACACCCCTCCACATCCCCGCCAGTAAACGTATTGCCATCGCCCTGCTGCAGATTGATCCCAAACGTTCCCGCAATCGGATTTCCCCCGCTTGTCGGGCAATCCACGTGCAGCCGCACGAACGTGCTCGCATTCAGCCAGTCTGTCGTCGCCGCGTTCGCAATCTGGTGACCGATCGCATTCACTGCGGTCCCGAATCCGTTGAATGCGTTATCGAAGAACGTTCCGCCCGTGTAATTCCCGGTTCCATCCAGAGTCATGCCCGTCTGGTTAGAATTTCCCAGAAAGTACACACTCTCCACATCCATTTCCTGGGTGCGATACGCCGTCAGTCCCTGCGCGGCCGCGCTCGTCGCGCCAGTTGTATTGATTGCCACGTTATCCAGGTAGAAACCCGGCGTATCCGCCAAGTACGTCGGGTCTCCCACCTGCACCATCGGGCCCCCGCCCGAATATTCAAAAACCGTTCCTCCCAGGTTCCCGTTCGCCGCGCTCCCGCCGCGCAGCGCGCAGCCCCGCAGCGCCACGTTCCGCGTCCCTGTCGTCACAATCAACTGCTTCGCCGTCGCAATCGTGGCGCACGGAAACTCCACGGTCGTGTTCGCCGTCGAAATCGTCAGGTTCGATCCCATCGACTGCGTTCCCGTGAAGTTCCGCGCATCGCACGTCCCGCCGTACGTCGGACTCACCGCGTTCACACACGCCTGCAGCTTGGCGCCAAAATCCGTGCCCGGAAATTGATCCACCTCGTATGTCGATCCCGTAGAACTGTTCGCCACCAGTCCTGCGTAGCTTCCGCCGCCCGGCAAATTCCCGCCTCCGCCGGCCAGTTGCGTTCCATAATTCTGCGACCCCGTCGCGTTCCAAACTGTGTACCCGCCGTTTCCCTTCAGCAGGTTGCCCGCAAACAACGCTATGTTTAGCCCGCCGATCAGGTTCACAGGTGCATCCGTGTCCCACGTGCCCGGCTCGTTCACCTTCGCTGTCGTTGTCGATGAGCATCCCGTGCCGCCCTGCGTCACCGTCACCGTCCCAATCGACCCGTCGTTGTTCACGCTCGCCGTTGCCTGCGCCGTGCACCCGGTGCTGAATGCCAGCGGAACCTGCGTCCCATAGGGATTGAAACCCAGACCGTGTTCCGTGCCCTCCGTCACACCCGTGACCGCGCCGCCCGCCGCCGTCACCGTCAACTGCGGCTGCACTGCGTCCCAGGTTGGAAGCACTACTGCATTGCGCACCGTCCATCCCTGTTGTCCGCCCGGCAAATCCAGCACCATCCCCGTCGGAGGCTCACCCGTTGCTGCCGAATTACTCGCCATCGCAACCAGGTTATCCACCACATCATTCGATCCCGCTGCCGCCGTGAATCCATGCGTCGCCTGGATGGTAATGTTCTGCCACCGATTCGAATCCGCCGTCACTCCCGCCGGCGTAGTCACCGGGAGCGACGGTATCGCAATCCCCGTATTCAATCCGCGAATATCGATGTTCCGGAACTCGCTCCATTGCGGCCACTGCGCCAGATAGATCCCGCACGTATGCGTGGAATGCGCCCCCGGATACTGCGCCGCCATCGGGTCCGTCCCCGTCGTCGCAATCTCTACGTTCTCGATCACCGCATTCCGCAATCCGTTGCCGCCCGCCCCCGTCTGCGCCGGCATCGCTATCGCGCAGTTGCCAACCGACCACCCCGCTCCCGCTCCCGCCGTTCCCGTCAGTCCGTTCCCACCCGGAGAGAAAATCGAATTGCTCTCCATCGGTCGCGCCAGGGTGCAATTCCCCGCTGCCGCGCGGCCCTCCGCCGGCGTGCACGACGAATCCACGCTCTGATCCACATAAAACGTCAAATCGTGAATCCGCGTGTAGGCCAGCAGCGTTGTGCTGTCCGCCATCGACGCCAGCACGTCCTGCCCGGGAAATCCCATCAATCCCGAGAACTGCTTGCCCAGTCCCCCAATCGATTCCCCATGCCAGTTCAGCGTCCGCGTCTTGCAAATCCCCTGCGGCAGCATCAATGCGACATTATGTACGTTGGCATAATTCAGCGCCGCCTGCAGCGCGCTCGTGTCGTCGGTCGCTCCATCGCAAACCGCGCCGAACTCCTTCACGCTGCGCGCCGTCTGCTGCGCAACGCTGGTGCGCATATCCATGACCGGCACCCCGTTGGGGTTCGTAAATGTGTCCGTCCCTGCATAGGACGGCGGTATTTCCATGGCGCCGTTGGTTCCTGCTGCGTTTACCGTGGCCTGCAGCGTGGTTTGCGCGCTCCCTGTCGCCGGAGCCTCCACGCCGTTGACCGCCGGCGTCGTCAGCGCGCCCGTCATGCCTCCGCCCGCCAGCGGCACCATCTGCCCCACCGATTGGTCCACGTAATGCTTATCTGCGGCTTGCGTCGGCTGCGTCGGATCACCGCTCAGGTAGAGCGGCCCCGTCAGATTCCCGCCCGATACCGAAAGCTGCGAACCCATCGCCTGCGCCACTTCCTGGTCCACATACGCCTTGCTCACCGCCTGCACTGCCTGCGCCGCCGGCATCACTTGCGTCTGCACCTGGGCCAGGCTCGCCTGCGCCGCTGCCGGTACCACCCAGTACTCCGTGTTTACCGTCCCATCGCTCATGTAGAACACCGCGGTGTAGTACTCGCCCGCCGGTGTCGCACCCTGATTCGGCGCCAGGTTTACACTCACAAATCCATCCGCTGGTATGGTCACCGTCATCTGGTCAGCGGCCACCAGTTGCCCCGCCCCCGTGGTGAACGCCGGCCAGCTAACCACCAGCGTCCCGCCTCCCGGCTGTCCGTTCGCAAGGTAGACCGTCCCCTGCACCGTCGTCGTGCTTACCGCCTGCGCCAGCGCCATTCTTGCTGGCATCTCCGCCAGGCATAGAACCACCACGCTTACTGCAATTCGCATCGCCGAGCGTAACCAAACGTTTTCCGTGAGCTTCATCCCTCATCCCTTTTTGGTTCTGAGCTTTTCCAGCTTCCGCGCCGCTTCTCCGAACCCGCGTAGCATGTCCTCGTCCCTCGCCATCTTGCGCGAAGACCAATCAGCACCATTGGCGTACATCCGAATACCCGCGTCGCCAGGTGCGGCCCCGCAGTGCATCATCGAGACTAGATACCGGCGCTTCGAAAACGCGGCCCATCCTTCTTCTCCATCTGATCTTCAGCACAGATCCGGGGAAGAAGACAGATGAGAATTTCATCTCGCCCGCGCAGTCATTTGCGCCTCTTTTGTCGAATTGTTCTTAGCTTACTCAGGCCGCAGAATTAATCGGCAAAATCCTCCAGTTTTTTTGCCCTTTGTTTTCTGTAAGTTGAAAAATTGTTTTTCCTCACCCTCTTGACAACGATTGCGCTGCCCCCGCGCGCCGGCCAAAATAACTGCCTCGCAGGGAATGAGAGAGCGCCGCCGGGTGAAGCACTGGCAAACGGAGCCGGCCCCGGGGGCGTTCGGACCTGTTCGCCAAGGCGTCGGCCACGCCTTCACAGCGGGAAAGCGATCTCTCGGCTCCCCGGCAATGAGCCAAGTTTGGATTTCGGGAATTTACCGCTGGACGAGCGGCTGCAAGAGTTTATAACATGGCCGGCGTCGTGGTGCCTCACCGCACTGTGCTCCACGCCGCCTTCTCAGCCCGCATAAAAGGAAACTTCATTGATCGCACTCTCCCAGATTCGGACCATTGCCTTGGCTCTTCCGCAGGTTGAGGAAGGACCGCCGGTCCCCGCCGCTCGCCGCATTGCCTCTTTCAAAGTCGCAGGAAAGAGCTTCGTCGGTGTGGAGTCAGGAGGCGCCGCTATGACCGTCAGTCTGCCCGAGAACGTGGCGAAACCGTTTTCCGCGGAAAGCCCCGAAGCTTACCAGGAAATCTGGCGCCATGGAAAAACCTTCATGGGCCTGCGCGTCGATTTATCCAGGGTTCCTGCCCGCCGCGTCCGGGAGCTGATTCAAAAGTCGTGGAAACACAACCGGCCCGCCTAACTGCACGGGCTGGCTACGCTAGTCGTGCTGCTCATCATCGGGTCAAAGCCAGTCTTCCCCATCCCTCGGGGCGACTTAGAAGATCAATCTCAATTCAACTTGCACCTGGCGCGGCAAGTTGGCCTGTGATGGGTTCTCGCCAAAGCCAGAACTGGTAGGGCTCAGGTTCGGCGCCGAGAACTGCGGGTGATTCAGCGCATTGAAGAAATCGCCGCGGAGTTGCGCATGCAGCCTCTCCGTGATACGGGCGTCCTTGGAGATGGAAAGATCGAGACTGTTGATTCCATCCGCGCGCGCATGAGCTACCTGCGTGGGAAGGGTGCGGATATGATCTCCTGTCATCGGTTGATCCGCGGACTTGGTGTCGAACTGCGATATCCGCTTTTCCACCCGAACATCCATGGCATCGTAATAAGAACTTCCCACCGGATCGTTGTCCAGGGTGATGCCCGTGTATTGCGGATAGGGGAGCAGAAGCTGTTTTATAAAATTACTCAGAAAAACAGAGCTAACACTCAGAAAATTCCAGAGTTTCTGCGCGATATTGCGTAACGGATTTTCCTTATTCCGGGAGAGGGGATCATTAAAGCAATGGCGCAGGCTCTTCGCGCACAACAGCCTGCAGTCGAACCAAAGCGCTCGAGACCCCGTTCAATATTGGCCATGGAAGCCAGACTGTGGGTTAGTAAATTGGCGGCAGCGAGGGATCGGGAAAGACGGAGTTATTGCGTTTGAGGTCGCCGACGGCGCCGAAGTTCGCGAACGTAAAGCCATACAACCACTGGGTTTCGTCGCGGGCCGAGACCGCGGAGGTGCCCAGCTCGTAGCGGCGGTAGCCGAGGGTGATGCCGCAACAGTTCCAGTTGTAGACGGACTGGATGCCGGCATACTGTACCTCGTGGAGGACGAAGTCGTAGCCGCCATTGATGGCGAGATTGAGGCCGTCGCCGGAGGGCTTGCCGATGGTGAGGAAGGGGCGGAGGATCTGGCTTTTCAGTGTGCTCGACGAGGTGCCGGTGTCTTCGTCGACGGCATTCAGCAGAGAGTGGATGACGCCAACCGTGGTCCGGCCGAAGGAATAGCCGGCGTAAAGGTTGTCGGCGTCGAGCTGGCCGGCGCGGGGGTCGTAATCGAGGTCCCATTCGGCGCGGAGATTGGGGATTATGTCCAGACGCAGACGCGAGATGACTGGCGAGAGGTTGCGCGGTTCGGTAAGGAAAGCGATGGGAGTGAGATCGAGCGCGGAAGTGAAGATGTTGCGACGGCCCGGAATGAGCGCGCCGCCGAAATTGGGGTCGAAATAGAAATCTTGCTCGATTCGCCAGGTAGCCCATTCGCGAGCGCAGGAGCTTGGGGATAAGGTTTGGGCCGTGGAACTGCCTCGTTGGGATGCCGTGGATTCTTGCTGAGTGACGCAAGACTTCGCGCCGGTGGGACGCAGGTAGAAGTGCTGGGTGAGCGAGTAGCCAACCTGGTTGGTGTCGGTAGCAATGTCGGTGGTGTCGAAGAGCAGGACCTTGCGTGCGCTGGGGCCGATGCCGCCGACGAAGTTGTAAGCGATCTCCGGCTCTATGACGTGGCGGAGCTGCCGGTGGAAAAAGGGGAGATTGAAGTCTCGTTCCAGAGCGGGAGGCCGGATATCGATCGAGGCTTCGAGGTCGGTGCGGTTCACGGGATCGTGACTGACCGTGGGAATGCCGCCGTTGACACCGGTGAGGTCGGGTACCTGGCTGATGGTGTACCAGGTATCGCGGATGGCGGCTTCTGGCACGAAGCTCCAGCCGGCAGCGGAGATGGGCAGTGAGATGTGCGGATAGACGTCGAGGCGGCCTACATTACGGGAGTGGAAGCCGGGTTCGGAGCGGTTGAGGAAACCTGCAGATGAGCCGAGCCACCAGTAGAAGGGAGAATTGCCAAGGCGACGGGTGAGGACGTCGTAACGGACGCTGGGCAAGTGGAGGATTTTGACTTCGTCGCCATTGGCGGTGCTGGCGAAGCTCTGGAATCGCTGCAAGGAGCCGGAAGGAACAAGGCCGTTGCGGTTATGGGTGAGGCCGACGACGCTGGAAACCTGGGAGCTGGTGGCCTCGGTGTAGTTGTCATTGAAGACCAGGCGGTAAACGTAGCTGGAAAGGTATTCGGCAACGCCGGCGATGCGCGTGTTAGGGGAGAGATCCTTGCGTCCGTTCGCGGAGATGTCGACGCCGCCTTGGTTGATGTGCTCGACTCCGGAGCCGGAGGTCTGGCCCGGCACTGGGGATTCCGGTTCGTTGATGCCGCGATCGAAGAGAGCGTTGAAGCGGACGGTGGCCTGGTCGCGACCGAAGCCTCGGTAACGGAATTCGCCGTTGGGAGCCCACCCTCGCTTGCTGAAATACTCGGTTCCGATTACCGCGTCCATGCTTCGGTTGATGGCCCAGTAGATCTGCTCGCCAAAGGTATAGCCCCGGATCGAGGAACCGGTGCTGATGACGGGTATGAGAAGGCCGTTCTGGCGGGCGCTGGTGTTGGCGGCGTGCCGAATCCATGGGAAATAGAAGATGGGAATGCCGATGAGATCAAAGCGGGCGCCGGTGGTGGTGGCAACTCTGTTGTTGAGGCGGATGGAGTGGGCAAAGATGCGCCAGTCGGGGTGAGGCAGACGGCAGTTGGTGATCGAGCCGCCAACTATGCGGTAATCGCCTTCGCTGCGCTCGATCAGTTCGCGGCCGGTAAAAAGCATTGGGGTAACGGTCGAGTAGACAATATTGCGCCCGATGGTGCGCACACCTTCCGAGCCGGTGACGTTGTAAAAATGCGCCATGTGGCCGTTGAGATTCATCTCACCGTGTGAGGCGCGAATGAGGACATCGTCAGGACCACCGGTGACTTGCAGGTGGCCTTGAGCACGGAGTTCGGTAGTGGCCTGGTTGTAAATGATTCTGTCGGCGCGGATAACGTATCCCCGATAGTGAATGACGACGTTGCCGGTAAGCGTGTAGACTTCACCGACTCGGGTCTGGTTTAGGGCCTGAATCCGAACCGGAACTCCGCTGGGAGGTGGAGCCTCGGGTATGGCGACGGGAAGCCGAGATTGGCTGCGAGATGTGATGGATGGCATGCGAACTTGAAAAGAGGTAACGCCAACGGCAGAAGTGGCGCCATATCTTGCGGGAGGTGCCAATTTAATCAACAGAGGTGCCGCCTGAGCGCGAACAGGCTGGTGACAGACAGCGAGCAGCGTGATACATAGTAAGTAGCGCGAGCGCATCCTGAGACCACGAACGGTGTAAGGCTCAGCATAACAAAGACCGGGCACATGGTTAGGGACGCGCGCGGCGCAGCTCTGGCAGCAAAAAAAACGCGATCTGCAGCAGTCCCGGAGATGCCTACCGCGACCGCGCAGGGTTTTGTCCGCGATCTCCCTTTCTCGATGTGGAGAAGAGTTCAATTGAGCGCCTCGCGCAAAGCAGGCGTTCACACACCGCATGGGAGCCGTCTACGAATGCGTGTGAGGCGGATCAGAAGGGATACCAGAGTTGAGTACATCACAGGCCAGCCTCTTTGAATGGAGACAGGAAGTGAACCGGCGGCTCGCCGAGCACCGCAACCGCAAGGCGCCGGCGTCGGGACCTCGGGTGGTAACCGCATCGCATCGCAGCGCAAGCCGCATTGGAGCAGAAGCGGCGGCGCGGGTGGCGGAGCGGTTTGCTCACGCGCCAAGCTATAGCCAGATGCTGTCGGAAGAGACACGGTACACGCCGCTGGCAACAGCTCCCGATCCGCCAGCCGCAGACAACCCTCTTGCGGCATATGGTCAGCCCTCTTGGCAGGCTCAGCCGGAAACAACTCTCGCCCACGCAGCGGAGCCGAGGGTCAGCGAAGAGCCCATTCCCGTGGCGCACCGGGGAGAACCGCGCGCAGAGGCGCAACTCTTTGCCGGCAGCGCCGGCGAGTTGTTGCGTCCCGCGGCGGAGCCGTGGCGCGGGTGCGAATCGGCCGATGAGATGCAAACGGAAGAGGTGGAACCGATTCACGGAAACCTGATCGAGTTTCCGCGAGAGGTCGTAGCGGCGCGAAGAATCCGGCCGCGGCTGGCAGAAGGACCGTATGCGGCGGCGCGCGACGCGCAGTTGAGCATCTTTGAAGTGGATCCGGAGATGGTTTCGGCGGAAGCCGAGCCTGTGGAAGCCAGTGTCACGCAGGAGTGGAGTGGTCCGGAATGGTCGGGCATCAAGCTGGACGCACAGCCCGAGGAGTCGGTTGCAGAGATTGCGGATCCGACCGCAGAAGTTCTGGCAGAGATCGAACTGGCGCCCCTCGCCCGCCGACTGCTGGCGCACTTTGTGGATGCAACCTTGATCAGTGCGGCGGTGTTGGTGGCGGGCGCAGTGTTTGCAGCCAACGCAACTGCTTTGCCGGAACCACGGACAATGGGCATGGCCGCCATTGCGGCGTTCGTGGTGGCGGCAGTGCTCTATGAGCTGCTCTTTTCCACCTTGGCCCAAGCGACTCCAGGAATGAAGTACGCGCACATCGTGCTGCGCACGTTTAGCAACGCCAATCCGACGCGGGAACAGCGCTGGCGACGGCTGCGGGGTCTTGGGGTTTCCCTGCTGCCGGTGGGCCTGGGGCTGCTATGGGCGCTCTTCGATGAACAAAACCTTTGCTGGCATGACCGGTTTTCTCAGACCTATCTGAAGAACAGCTTTTAGCTGCTGGCTTGTAACTTCGCCTTGAAGAATTGATAACGTTTGCTCGTGCGGCGGTTGTTTTTCCCTCGCGCCAATCTCCCAAGATGCCCCCGCGCACTTCATCTTGGTACGATTGTCCTTTGGAGCCCTAAGTGCCGAACATCCTCGATGGCGCAGCCATCGCCGCTGCCATAAAGCTGGAAGTCGCAGAAGAAGTCCGCTCTCTCGCCACCTGCGCCATTCGCCCCGGCCTCGCCGCGGTCCTTGTGGGCAGCAATCCGGCCTCGCAGATTTATGTCCGAAACAAGGTTCAGACCTGCGCCGAACTCGGCCTTTACAGCGATCTCATCACCTTACCCGAAACCGCCAATACCGCGGAGTTGCTTTCTCTCGTCGCCAACCTCAACTCGCGCGATGACATTGACGGTATTCTCGTCCAGCTTCCTCTGCCCGCTCAGCTGGATGCCCGCGCCGTCCTCGACGCCATCTCACCCGACAAAGATGTGGACGGCCTTCATCCCGTCAACGCCGGTCGCCTCCAGGCCGGTCGCCCCGCGCTCGCACCCTGCACGCCCGCCGGTGTCATCGAAATCCTCAAGCGAAGCAGCATCCCCTTGGCTGGAGCCCATGCCGTTGTCGTCGGACGCAGCGACATCGTCGGCAAGCCGGTCGCCATGCTTCTGCTCGCTCAAAACGCGACAGTAACCATTTGCCATTCCAAAACCAGAAACCTCGGAGAGGTCACCCGCGAGGCCGACATCCTGGTTGCTGCCATCGGCCGCCCCGGCTTCATCACCCCTGAAATGGTCGCCCCCGGCGCCACCCTGATCGACGTCGGCATCAACCGCATCTCCACACGCGAAGAATTCGACCGCTACTTCGCTGGCGACGCCAGGCGAGACGCCGCTTTTGCCAAGCGCGGCTCCGTCATCGTCGGCGACATCCATCCCCAAGCCTTCGCGCGATCCGGGGCCTACACTCCCGTGCCCGGCGGTGTGGGCCCGCTCACTATCGCCATGCTCATGTCCAACACCGCCCGCGCCGCCAGATTGCGCAGGGGCATTTAATTCATGCTCCGCGTTGGTCTCACCGGCGGCCTCGGCAGCGGCAAATCCACCGTCGCCGACATGCTCCGAGCCCTCGGCGCTGAAATCATCGAAGCCGACGCCCTCGGCCGCGAGCTCATGCAGCCCGGCCAGCCCGTCTTCGCCGAAATCGTCCGCATCTTCGGCCCCGAAATCCTCGCCCACGATGGCCAGCTCGATCGCCCGCGCCTCGCGCAGCTCGCCTTCTCCGGTGGCCGCCTGCAGGAACTCAATGCCATCATTCACCCCGCCGTCATCGACATCCAGCGCCAGAAGATGAACGCAATCTTCGGGCACAATCCCGCCGCCGTCGCCGTCGTCGAAACCGCCCTCATCTTCGAAGTCGTCCGCGACGCCCGCGCCCGTGGCGAAAAGAAAAGTGTCCTCTCCGACTGGCGCCGGCGCATCGATCGCATCATCGTCGTCACCGCTCCCGACGATCTCAAAGTCGCCCGCTATGCTGCCCGCATCGCGCCCGCTGGTCCTGCACGCCAGGCTGCCGAAGCCGACGCCCGTCTCCGCCTCAGTCACCAGATCCCCGACGCTGAGAAGGCCGCGCAGGCCGATTACGTTCTCGACAACTCCGGCGACCTGGCCTCGCTCCAGTCCCAGGTCCTTGCCCTCTGGCCGCGTCTCTATGCCCAAAGCAACGCCATCCCGTAGCGGTTCAGTCGCAATCTGTCTTTGATGACTACGGACTCTATAGATTCTGAAAACTCTCGGATCGCGTGGATTTATCCCCGTTCTGCACCCTCTGGACTGGGTCGTATCCCCAATATACCCACAGGTAAAACACGCCCGCGATCAGAAGAACCAGCGGTGCGGGCTCGAGCAGAAGCAGGCTGACAATTTTTTCGCTCAGCGTCGAAGGCGAAGCAGGCAGGTTGCGCGTGGCAATGAGGAGCAACTGAAGGGGAATGTCGCTGGTGACAACGATTGCCGCCGTGGTAAGCGCCACCGCAATCCAGCGCCGCGCCCCGTTGCCCGACCAGAGCAGCGCGCACCCCGGAATCGCCAACATCAGGATTTTTGCATCGTGCGTGCGGTGGTAGACCGGAAGCAGCGACAAAGCGGAAATCGCCGCCAGCGCAACCAGAGCCGAATCCGGTGAAAACCGCTTGCGCAGAGCCGCGATCGCCCAAACCAGAATGAGCGTCCCGGCGACGAGATAACTGGCGGGGCCGTTGAACCGCGGATCGTTTTGGATCACGCTGAGGGCCGCCTGCAAATCTACAACCTCGCCAGTGGTTCTGCTTGTCAGTCCCGTGAGACCGGGATCGGAAGTGCCGCCCCGGGCGGAGACGGAGGCGAGGTTGTTGTGCAACTCGCTGATCCAGTGCGGCGAGATGGGCGCAATCCAAATGGCGGCCAGCGAGACCAGGATGGTGGCGAAAGCAAGCGACTGAAGGGCGCGTTTGCGCATGGCAGAGCCGGCGAGGAAGAAAAAGAGCCAGACCAGGCCCGCATCGTGCGGCTTGACGACCAGGCT
>JASHOY010000144.1 GCA_030038435.1 Acidobacteriaceae bacterium
CCGTGACCCATATCTGCGCCGGTGACGATGCCGTCTGCGGCAGCGCGCACGGGAGAGCCGAAGGGTGCTGCAATGTCGATTCCGGTATGGAATTCCCCTTCGCCGTTGATGGGATCCATACGCTCGCCGAAGCTCGAGGTCACGCGGCCTTCGACCGGCCACAACGTGGGCGCATCGGCCAACGCCGTCCAATCACCGCCAAAGTCGGGTGAAAGCCCGTCCGCCAGGGCCATCGAGACCCGGCCGGAGAGGGCGTCGTCGCGCAACGTCGTGAGCTGGTCAATCGAGCGGTTCACCGCCTGCTGGTTCACGTCATTGGCCAAGGCCAGCGGCGCGGTGACGGGCGCCGTGGCGGCGCTGGCGGCAGCGCTGTGATGAGCGGTGGCCAGGCGAGTCTGCCTCAGCCCGTAGAGCGCGGACACCTCGCTGGCCAGCGCGCCAAGCGAGGCCACCTGCACACTGCGGTCGTGCGCGATCTGCGCCATCTGCTTGTAATCTTTACGGAGCGTCTCCCGTTCGCGCCGCACCTGGTTGTAGCTCTCCGTCTTCAGGAGCATGCGCGTATAAGAGCCGGCCAAGCCAACGATGGTAAACGCACCCACAATGGCCGCGGCCATGAAGCCGTAGGCGTACCGGAGGGGGACGGGAATCTTTCGGATCCGCCCATCTTCGTCTCTGGCAACAAAAAGTATGTAGTAGCGCTTGCGCAGCATGATTGCCCTCATCCCTGCCTCATGCAGGGCCGCAATTCGCCAAGGCCGGTCACAAACTTGCAAAAAGGCCGGACGTACTGCCAAGACATGGACTTGGGCCCGGTGGGCGCACCAGGTTGAACTTTCGTAGAGCCTAACAAAGGCTCCTCCGGCAGGTCAACGCCGAAATTCGAAAGTGCAATGCCTTCTGTGATCCAGGCCACATTCCGGTCGAATCTTGCGCAATTCCCATCCCCTGATTGCTGACCTTTGCATAAAGCGCGGACTTCACGGCTCGGCAAAGTGTCTATGCAGGCGGCCGGAAAGCGCCGGGAGACAGTTTTTATCTAGATCGAACATGTTTATTTAAATACACTTGCACTGATAATGCCAAGATGCGCAGCCGCCGTGCCTGGTTTTTCAACGTCTTCCGAGGCGAGATTCGTCTGCGCCGATTTCCATTTGCCTCCTCAGCCCGGGCCGCGCGCAATGCCCGGGGCTTGCCCTATGCTCAACTTAGATGCTGATTAACCATCCCGAATCGCGGAACGCCCGTTCCCGGAAAGATGCCAGTCGAGGGCCCGGAGAACTGCAGATCCTCAGCCAGATCCGCCGGCGCGCCACCGGACCGCGGTCTGCCGCCCTGCCGCTTGGAATTGGCGATGATTGCGCCCTGCTCAGACCGCGGCGGGGGGAAGATGTTGCAGTAACCACCGATCTCTCGCTGGCCGGCCGCCATTTCCGTCTTGACTGGCATCCGCCGGAATCGGTTGGTCACCGCACCCTGGCGAGGGGATTGAGCGATCTGGCTTCCATGGGAGCGCGGCCGATGGCGGCGTTTCTTTCCCTGGGGTTGCCGCGCGAGCTGACCGGCTTGGCCGGCCGCGGCGCACCAGGCGCCAAAAGGTCATGGCTCGATCGCTTTCTTGACGGATTTCTGGCGCTGGCACGCTCCTATAAGACGCCGCTGGCGGGCGGCGACCTGGCCGAATCGACTTTGGCAACGGCCGATATTGTGCTGATTGGCGCCGTGCCTCGCGGGCGCGCGCTGTTGCGCTCCGCGGCGCGGCCGGGCGACACGATTTATGTCACCGGCGCGCTGGGCCGGGCGGCGGCCGGATTTGCACGTCTTGCCCAAGTCGCCGCGGCTGATGCCAAAAAAAAGCGGCGGGTAGGAATGGGGGGCGGGGCCAGGGGCGGCGAATTCGGGGCTGCCCTGAGCGGTGACAAACTCGACCCGCTTTTGGCTCCCCATCTTTATCCGCAGCCCCGTCTTGCGCAGGGACAATGGCTGATGCGCAGCGGCATGGCAACAGCGGCAATCGACATCAGTGACGGTTTGTCTACGGACCTGGGCCATCTCTGTGCGGAGTCCGGAGTGGCCGCGGTGGTCGATGTTGAAGCGCTGCCCGTCGGCGCGGGCGCGAGCCTGGAGCAGGCTCTGCACGGCGGCGAAGACTACGAGCTGCTCTTCACGGGGCGCGGCGCGGCGCGACTGCCTGGCGTGATCGAGGGAGTGCCGGTGACCGCCATCGGCCGCATGGTGCCTGCGCGCAGAGGCCGGCCTCGTGCAGTGCTGGTCGCCGGCGGCCGTTCGGAGCCGCTCGAGGCTCGCGGATGGCAGCACTTCATCTGAAAGCGGTGAACGAAAAGACCCGGCCTCGTCGTACACTGGAATCACTCGGGGTCCCGATGAAAAAACTTGCCATCGGCGTATATGTCGCAGCCACCATTGCGCTGCTGGTCTGGTGTTTTTACCTGGCCATTTTTGTGGCGCCCAACGACGCGATGCAGGGCGAGATTTTCCGCATCTTTTACTATCACGTGCCCTCGTGGGCGGTGGCGTTTGCATGCTTCGCCATCAGCCTTGTGGGCTCGATAGGTTTTCTCGCCGCGCGCAACAACCATTTCGATCGCGCCCAGATTTTCGATGCGCTGGCGGTAACCGGCGCCGAAGTTGGCGTGGTGTTCTGCACTGTGGGTCTGACCACGGGGCCGATCTGGGGACGCCGTGCCTGGGGCATCTGGTGGACCTGGGATCCGCGGCTGACCACGACCCTGGTGCTGTGGCTGATCTATGTGAGTTACCTGCTGTTGCGCCGGTTCGCCGCCGGTCCGCAGATGCAGACGCTGGCTGCGGTGCTGGGCATCTTCGGCGCCATCGATGTGCCCATCGTCTACATGGCCAACCGGTGGTGGCGCACCCAGCATCCCGGGCCGGTCTTTGGCGGTGCGCCGGGCTCGGGAATGGCGTGGCCGATGCTGCGCGTATTTTTGTGGAACCTGCTGGCCTGGTTTGCGTGGGGCATCATGATTCTGGTGATCCGCTTCCGCGTGGAGCGCCACCGCCAGCGCATCGTGGCCCGCGAGGCCGATCTGGCCCTGCATGGGTCAGGGCTTGCGGACGAAGAATTTATCGCCAACAGGAAATAGCCATGGGCAGATTCATTATTCCTCTTGCCGTCATCGCTGCAGTCGCTCTTTTTGGCGGCGCATACTTCTGGGCCACGCATCCGCCGGCCTATGCGGTGAGCGTCGCGCAGGTGATCGACCACCATTTTGTAGTGGCCGCCTACACGGTCACTTGGACGATTCAGCTCGGCTATCTTTTCTGGCTGGCCTTGAAGTGGCGCAACCAGAAGCGCGGCGAAGAGCGGCTGGACCGCACCTCGCGATAAGTCGCTGCGCCGGTTCGTTGGTGGCTCACACCAGGACGGTCTTAGGCGGCTGATAGGTGCCGGCCTCGGCGCGGAAGGCGATGGCGATGCGGTTCCAGGCGTTGATCTGGGTGATGGCGAGGGTGAGGCCGACCAGTTCCTTCTCGCTGAATTCTTTGCTGACCATTTCGTAGACGCTATCGGGGGCGTGGCCCTGCTGGATGTTGGTGAGGGCTTCGGTCCACTCGAGGGCGGCGCGTTCGCGCGGTGTGAAGAAGGGACCCTCGCGCCAGGCAGAAAGTGCATAGAGGCGCTGCTCGGTCTCGCCGGCGGCGCGCGCGTCCTTGGTGTGCATGTCAATGCAGTAGGCGCAGCCGTTCATCTGCGAGGCGCGGGTTTTGACCAGTTCGAGCAGCGATTTTTCCACTCCGCTGGCGTTGATGGTGCGCGTAAGTTGTTGCATGGCATGCACGCCTTCCGGAAATGCGTGGGCGTAATTGAAGCGAACTGCCATAAGTCCTTGTAACCTCCTGGCGGTTCGATGCTATCGCGTCGACCCGGTTGCAAATGCAGAGAGGGCCTGATCGAGTCTGGAGATTTTTCGGCGCATGGAGCCGGCGGCAGCCTGGGAATGGGAGTGCCGCGAGGAAAGATATAGTTACGAATATGGAAGCGTCTCCGGCCGCAGACAGCACAAGCTCGACCATGCCGCGCTCGAAACGCTTTGGCCGCCGCGTCAAGAGCGCCTATTTCCGAATGCCCGGACTCTATCGCCTTTATTTAAGCTGCAAGTTTGGAGCGGCTCGCATCCCGCCGCACGCGAGTCCCGAATTTCCCAATGCTGTGCTGCAGTCCGCCGTCGAGTTGCGCGCGGCCTCCGATTTCGCCAGGCAGTTTCGTCTTCCCCGTCATCGCGCGGAAGAAAAGAACTGGGATCATCTAGCGGCGGTCAAGGCGATCCTGGCGGCAACCAGGCCTTCCGCGCGCATTCTTGATGCGGGCGCCGAGATGTACAGCAACGTGCTGCCGGCGCTGTTTGCCTGCGGGTACAGGCAGCTTTACGGCATGAATCTTTCCTTTGCCGACCCGGAGCGCCGCGGCCCGATCCGATATCTGCGGGGCGATATCACACGCACGGATTTCGACGACGGGTTCTTCGACGCCATCACCTGCATGAGCGTCATTGAACATGGCGTGCCGTTGCAGGCTTATTTCGCCGAGATGTTCCGCATCCTTAGGCCGGGCGGACTGCTGATCACTTCCACCGACTACTTTTGTGATCCCATAGACACTGCTGGCAAAACCGCGCACGACGCGCCGATTAAGATCTTTAGTCGGCGCGAGGCGGAGGCGATGATCGAGCTGGCGCGGAGTTGCGGTTTTGAACTCACTGGCCCCATCAACCTTGAGGCTTCCGAGCGGCCGATTCGCTGGGAGCAATTCGGGCTCGAATACACCTTCCTCATCTTCACCCTGCACAAACCCGCCTCCTTGCTGCGGTGAGCCGAACGGAACGGACTGCTGCGGAACTTTTTCCGCCGTTCCGGGTTCCCATCCATGACAGCTTTGCCTCCCGCTCGTCTAAGTGTGCAAGCCTTGGCAGCCTTAGATAAGCAGGGGAATGGCGCGACTTTGTCGCTCCCGGGGCATCCAAATCCGGAAGGGACAATTCCGAGGCAAAGCCTGGGAACAAGTCCAGGGCACAGGAGAGTTCGAGATGAGCCGGCCTTTCATGATGAAAGCGTTTCGCCCTTTGATTGTCTACGCCGCACTGGCGGCCTTTTCGGGTAGTGTTGCCCTCGCCCAGGACGACCCTGCGGCACAGAGCGCACCAGCGACCGGGCAGGCTGGCGGGCAGGGCCAGCGCAGCGACGGGCAGATCGAGATGGACGTTGTCAAGGCGCTTGATGCCTCTGCCGCCCTCAAAAACGATCTGATTACAGCGGCTACCATTCAGAGCGAAGTCACCCTTTCCGGCACCGTGGCCACGCAGGCCGACAAGGATCTTGCGGGCTCCATCGTGACGCACGTGGGCGGGGTCACCAAGGTTCACGACAATCTTCAGATTGGCAATCCGCAGCAGGCGGCGCAGGACCAGGGATTCTCGACCGGCGACAACTCGGAGGCCCTTCCGCCTGCGCCGTCGGATGAGGCAGGCCAGCCCGATCAGGCGCAGCAGCCGCAGCAAAACGAGCAGCCGCAGCAGCAGAGCGAAGCGCAGCCGCCTCCGTACCCGAACCAGTCCCTTCCTTATCCGCAACAGGGGCAAGGCCAGCAACAAGGCGGCTATCCTCCCACGCCGCCTCCTCCCGGCCGCGCGCCGTATCCCGGCCAGTATCCTCCACAGTACGGGAACCAGTATCCACAGCCGTATCCTGGCCAGGGACAGGCGCAGGGGCAGTATCCTCCATATCCGGGTCAGGGCCAGCAGCAGTATGGCAACCAGCCGCAGCCTTATCCGGAACCGAACCAGCAGCCTTCGTACCAATTGCCAAAAGGCCCGGTGACGATTCCTTCCGGAACTCTGATTCAGGTGCGGACGTCCGAGGCGGTCAGCAGTAAGAAAGCGAAGCCGGGCACGCCGGTACAGTTCACCGTGATCCGCGATGTGACTTATGGAGGCGTGCTTGCCATACCGCGCGGTGCAACCGTTCACGGGATAATTGCGGATGCAAGCCCGGCAGGGCAATTGGCGGGCAGCCCGAAGCTGGCGCTGCAACTGACATCGCTGGATCTGGGCGGGAAGACATATCCGGTGCAATCGGACCTGTTTAAGGTAAAGGGGCCGAACAAGGCAGGATATACAGCGGGCAACGCGGTTGGCGGCGCGCTTCTGGGGGCCATCATCGGCGGGATCGCCGGCGGCGGCGACGGGGCGGCGATCGGCGCGGGAGTGGGCGCGGGCGCGGGAACCGCGGCTTCGGCAGCGACGCGCGGGCCTAACGCATGGATACCGCCGGAGGCTCTGGTTTCCTTCCATTTGAGCGCGCCCCTTACCGTCGATCCGGTGAGCGAACAGGAAGCACAAAGGTTAGCGCAGGGACTCTATCCGGGCGGACCCAGCCTTTACCGGCGCGGCCCTTATGGCCCTTATAGTCCTTATGCGCCGAGTCCGTACGGTCCTGGTCCGTATCCGTACTACGGGCCGGGGCCTTACCCTTACGCCTATCCTCCGGTGTACTACCGGCCCTATTACATGATTGGCGGCATGTACTACTGGCGCTGACGATCGGCCCTCCCCGCTGAGGTCGCGGGCATTCCCTCCCGGGAATGCCCGGGGCAGGGTTTCTCTTCGCCGATTTCCCATTCTTGAAAAGCTAGAGGCTTTGCACCGGTTGTAGGCGCTATGGGCGTAGTTTGCCCAGCTGCCCACTCGCGAAATGCGGGTCTATTCACAACCGGATTTTAGGGAGGCGCGGGCGGGCGAAATGATATAAAGACAGCATCTGCAGGAATGGACGTAAGATTTCATTGCCGTGGTCACCAGATCGGGTTGGATCTCACGATCAGGGAGGCTGAATGCTATCTCGTCTGTGTTGGTGTGCGGGCTTTTTGCTTGTCGCGGCCGATCTCCACGCCCAATCGGTTTTTACCTCGCGTTATCAGCTCTTCAGCGGCTACAGCTTCCTCTCAAACTCGATCAACGGCGTCAGCGGCGCTGATCAGCCATTAAGCGGGTATGAAGTCGCATTCGCCATTCCCCCCTGGCATCACCTGCGATACAAGATGAGTGTGATTCAGTATCGCGGAACCAACCTGGACGCCGTCGAGCACCCCTACTTCATCATGGCCGGCGGGCAATACGGCAGGAGCTTGGGGAGGGAAGCTGCGTTTGTCGAGGCGCTGGCCGGGGAAGGAAACGTGAATGCCGACTGGGGCGCGAACAAGAGCATAGGCGATACCGCCGCGTTCTCGGCGATAGTCGGCGGCGGTGTGGATACGCCGCTCTCACCGCACTTTGCCTTCCGCGTGCAGGGCGACTATCAGTATGCGTATTTCAAGCAGGCTGCAAGCCGGAACCGCAACGGAGCACCCACGTATGTTCCAGGCCTGCCCACGAATTTTGCGCGAATCTCGACCGGGCTGGTCTGGCGGTTCTGATTTCTGTCCGCTCGGTGTGGGTTCACTGTCTTTCCGCAAAAGACGCGCAACAGATGGGGACGGGAGTGAAGCTGTCATTAATGCGCTCGTGTGATGGGAGTTCGTTCCCATCTGGTGCCGGAGTTGAAAGAGAGCACATTGGCGCGATTTTCGATTCTTAGTTCTTGAAGTGCCTTAATTGCGTTGTTCCATGCGATGTTGAGGTGACTCTTTGCATAAGAAGCGGAAGTGCAGGTGCCGAGCATTAACGCAACCCCTGACCGGTCGATGGGGAAGCATTCTTCTGAGCTCTTTTTGGATCCTGGCCGGGCTAACTTCCCTGCCGTCGGCGCAGGCGCGAGGCCAGGTTCCCTGCAAGGTGGACAGGGCGCGACGGGCTGAGGCGAAGAGAGAGGGCAAAAAGCTGCCGGTGGAGAGCGAGTTTGTGTTTGAGGATCAGGGCTCGTTTGGCAACTACCAAATCTTTGCGCAGGGAGAGGACAGCAAAATGTTCTCCGCCGGGGTGGAATATGACCGCCATTCGTGGGGTTGTCTGCTGAAGGCGAAAGTGGATTACGTTGCCGAGTTTTTGCCCTTCGTACTTCTCGACCAATCGGCCGTTTTGAATTACTACGGGGTTCCCTACTCGGTAAAGAAACAGCATGTGCCGGGCATCGGAATCACGCCCGTGGGCTTCCTGTTGACGTGGCGCGACGGCAGGGCGATCAAGCCGTACTTGATGGCCAAGGGCGGCTTCCTGCTGTTCTCCCAGAAGGCGGAATCGCCGAATGCAAGCTACGAGAACATCAGCCTGCGCTCGGAAATTGGCGTGCAGATACGGATGAGTCCGAGAGTTGATTTGCGGCTGGGGATGGGCGATTATCACTTCTCGAATGCGTTTGTCGTGCCTTCCAACCCGGGTCTCGACGTGATGTCCTACATGGGCGGAATCGCAGTCCATTGGAAGCGCTGAATGAGGCGAGTCGCTTCAATGCGCGGCAAAAAGGGCCATCAGGGATGCGGCGATGCCTGCTGCCGGGATTCAAACCGAGGCCCTGCGGCGCTACCGGCATTTCAAGATCGGGTGATGAGAGAGCCAAGTGCAAATTGCGGCGAGCGAAATGAATAACGTTTTGCTTCCCGTCCCCTCAAATCTGTACGATGTTTGGGGACTCCAGAAAGCCAGGTCATGAAACCAAACACTCCTTTGATAAAGGCCACGCTCACCGGCGCGCTGGGCGGGCTGCTTTTCGGCTTCGACACGGTGGTGATTGCCGGCGCGATTGACGCGCTGGTGAACCTCTATCACCTGAACCCGCAGGACAAAGGGCTGACGGTGGCCATTGGGCTGGTGGGCACGGTGATTGGGGCGCTGGGCGCCGGCGTAGTGGGCCAGAAGCTGGGCGGGCGCGAGACGCTGCGTATTACCGCCGTGTTGTATCTGGCTTCGGCGATCGGGTGCGGTTTTGCCTGGAGCTGGCCGTCATTCATGGTCTTCCGGTTTATCGGAGGGCTGGGCATCGGAGCGTCTTCGGTGCTGGGGCCGGTCTACATTGCCGAATTGTCGCCGGCGAAATGGCGCGGACGGCTGGTGGCTACCTTCCAGTTCATGGTGGTCTTCGGCATCATGGCCGCCTACATCTCGAATTACGTGATCCGCATGATGAACCTGGGTGCGGCGCAGTGGCGCTGGCAGGTGGGTGTGGCCGCGGCGCCGGCGCTGTTTTTCCTGATTCTGCTGTTTGGGATACCGCGGAGCCCGCGGTGGTCGGCGGCGAAGGGCCGGTTTGACGAGGCGCTGGAAGTGCTGCGGCTGATGGGAGAAGCCAATCCGGAAACGGAGCTGGCCGACATTCGCGCAGCGCTGGCGCAGGAGCACACCACGGCGCACGAGCCGGTATTCAAATGGAAGTACCGGTATCCCCTGTTTCTGGCCATCTCGATCGGAGCATTTAATCAGCTTGCGGGCATCAACGCGATTCTCTACTACCTGAACAATATTTTTGCGGCGGCGGGATTCAGCCAGATTTCCAGTTATCAGCAGGCAATTTACATCGGGGCGACAAACTTTGTCTTCACCATCGTGGGCATGGCGCTGATTGATAAGGCAGGGCGGAAGACGCTGTTGCTGATCGGGGCGGCCGGCTGCTCGACGTGCCTCGCCGGGGTGGCGTGGATCTTCCATTCAAATTCGCACCAGAGCGATCTGCTCTGGCTGTTGATTACCTATATTGCCTTCTTCTCAATCTCCCAGGGCGCGGTGATATGGGTCTATATCGGCGAGGTCTTTCCCAACCACGTGCGCTCGAAAGGGCAGGGAATCGGCAGCGCCAGCCACTGGATAATGAATGCCACCATCGCGCTGGAGTTTCCCGTGGTGGTGAACTACATGAGCACGGCGACTCCCTTCGTGTTCTTTGCCACGATGACGGTGGTGCAGTTCTTCGTGGTGTTGCTGGTTTATCCGGAGACCAAAGGACACACGCTGGAAGAGCTGCAGCGGAGGTTGTTGCGGCCGGAGACGGCACCGGCGGGGGATGCGATGGGGCGCTAACAATCAGCCGCCAGCAAAAAGCAGGGCGACCAACTCGGTGACATCAACATCGACTCGCCTTGGCACGGTTAATCTTGGACGCCGTTCATGGACGCTTAAGCTTCCGTCCGTTAGAATCAAGCTGGCGAGTGCCCTGCCCACTGTCCGCTCTGCGGAGGATTCTCCGGGAAGTGCGCCGTATCTTAAATTTGCAGTACCGATATTAGAGAACCAGATTCCCAAGAAGCTGCCGATGTTGCACTGCCTCATCTCCTGAGGCAGATCAGGCAGTCTGTCGGAGCGGATTTCCGGGATGAGATGGAGAGAGAATCTGACGTTTCTGCGGGCAACGAGGTCCGAGCTAGGCCTGGTGGGCGCAATTGCACCGTCGGGGCCGGCGCTTACCCGGCTGATGACCAGCGAAATCGGCAGGCATTCCGGCCTGGTCGTCGAATTGGGACCGGGAACCGGGGTTTTCACGCGTGCGCTGCTCAAGCGGGGCGTGCGTGAGAAGGACCTGACTCTGGTGGAATGCTGCCGGGAATTTGCGGAAATGCTGCAGGAACAGTTTCCCGAGGCGCGGGTGCTCCAGGCGGATGCGGGACGGCTGCGCCGGCAAGAACTGTTTCAGGTAGGGGCGGTGGGCGCGATCGTGAGTGGGCTCCCACTTCTGAACATGTCCACGCCAAGGATTTTGACGATTTTACGGCGCGCATTTCGCTGGATGCGCCCGGGCGGAGCTTTCTACCAGTTCACCTATGGACCACGCTGCCCGGTTCCAAAGCGTTGCCTGGAACGGCTGGGGCTGAGAGCCACTTGCACAGGACGCGCGCTGGTGAACCTTCCTCCCGCCTCCGTCTACCGGATTGTGGCCGCGGATGGGGATGCTGAGGCCGGTCCTGCGCAATGCGTCGAGCTGGTCGCGCCATAGCGCATTGGACGCCGGCCGGTGAGTATTTCTGCCAGGGCGATGGAGCGTTGGCCCCTTTTCACAAGACGCTCTCGCTTTCCATCCTGTAAAGAAAAAGGCGACAACCGGAAGGCCGACTGTCGCCTCCTTTGGCTGGAACTAAGATTATCGCTGCTGAAGCGTGGGTGGAGGGTTGACCGGCGCACCCGGCGTTGGAGTGGTAACCGTCAGCGTGACGGGTGTCTGCAGGTGAAACTCCAGGCGCGTCTCGGAAGGAATCTGGATTTCCTTGCCGCGGGTGATGGCGTTGACGCCGGCGCCTGCTCCGCCTCCGGCGAGCGCGCCGATGGCAGCGCCTTTGCCGCCTCCGGCGAGCGCGCCGAGGACAGCGCCGAAGAGGGCCCCGCCGCCGGATTTTTCGGCGGTGTTTTTACCCCGTCCGTTGCCTTGCTGGCTGAAGGTGTCGGTTTGGACACCGATGGTGCGGCCATAGGCGGAGAGCTGGGTGAGGTCGAGTGAAATGAAGGCATGGCCGGTGAAATGGCCGGCTTCTTTGGCGTCGACGACCTGGCCGAGAACCTGGGCGCCGCGGGGAATGGCGACCATGCCGTGGGACATGAGACTGGCGGCCAGGGTGCCGTGAAAGACGTCGTTGGCGCGGGCGGTCTTGGTGTCCAGGGCTTCGGTGAGAATGACGGGAACCAGAGTGCCGGCAGGAAGCGTGACCCGATGAACAACCGGCCGTGGAGGTGGAGGCGGCGCCTGGTGCATGGGGGGTGGCGTATTCTCTACCGGCGGCGGCGCGTTGTAGGCCTCGTGTTGCGGCTGAGTTTCGGAGGGAGGCGGCTCCGGCTGCATTTGCTGCGTTTGCGCGAGGCGGCGACGAGAGCGGTCATGACGCGGATGTTCGGGGTGGCTTTCGTGCGTCGGCTCGTGCGTTGCTTGCTGCTCGGGCGGTGGCGCGGGAGCCGGCGCAGTGGCCTGCTGCCGGGGCTGCACGGTCAGGTTGTTGACCACGGTCCTGACTCCGGGCACGGCGCCGCTGTCATTGCCGGCAAGGGCGCGCGAGGCGTCGTCGATGACGGTTCCGCTGAGGGTGGCGATGCCGTTGGAGACGGCTACCTGGATGTTCTGGCCGTTGAGCGCCGACTCATTCTGGATTTTGGCCTGAATGGCGCTGGTAAGTTGCTGGTCAGTCGGTGGGGCGGCCTGCTTGCTTTTGCAGCCTGCCATCAGGCTGAGCGCGAGGATTGCCGCGGCACTGGCGGCCATGCAAATGCGGGGAAAGCTCTTGCGCCGCCCCGGGGTTGAGGTGCCTGACGGCAATTCAGCACTGCGCAGATCCATTGGGGGAATCTCCTTTCTCAGTCGGGAAGCCGGGCCAAAGAATAACTATGCTCAGATATTCTGACGCGAGAAACGGGGATTTGCGTCAGGGAAAGAGGAAATAGTGTCGGACGCGTAAACCGGTTTCATGGGTGCGCCGTCTGTGTTGCCGGTTCTTTGCGGGCGGCCGGTCGCAGAAACCGTGCGCGGCGCGGGGAAGATTCTTCTATGGCGTCCCGGCAGCAGTTTCAAGGCCTGCGTATACTATAAATTGGCAAGAGTTGTTTGAAAAATCCCGGCACAGGGATGTGGTTTTGCCGCGAGGGGGCATTTCTCCCGGAAGCCTGGCGGTTTTTTACCGGGGGAAGGACGTACATGGGAACTTTGCTGGAGTCGATTCATTCTCCTGCCGATCTCAAGCGCCTCAACTACGCGCAGATGGCATCACTGGCAGAGGAAATTCGCGCTTTTCTGATCCAGACGCTCTCGAAGACCGGCGGTCATCTGGGACCGAACCTGGGCGTAGTGGAGCTGACGCTGGCCTTGCACGCCGTGTTTTCCACGCCGCAGGACAAAATCCTCTTCGACGTGAGCCACCAGGCATATGTACACAAGATCCTTACCGGACGGCTGGACCGGTTTGAGACCATCCGCCAACCCGGCGGGCTGAACGGGTTCATGCTGCGCACCGAAAGCGACCACGACTGCTACGGCGCAGGGCACGCAGGTACGGCGCTTTCCGCGGCTCTGGGCATGGCCGTGGCACGGGACATGGCGGCAGGCAACGAACATGTGATTGCCGTCGCCGGCGATGCGGCGTTTACTAACGGCATCTCTTTCGAAGCGCTCAATAACATCGCCGAGCAGACCAAGCGGCTCATCGTGGTGCTCAACGATAACGAGTGGTCGATCGATCGCAACGTGGGGGCGGTAGCGCGGTATTTTCACCGCATTGTGACCAACGAGCATTACAAGCACCTGCACGACAAGGCCACGCACCTGATCGAGCGGTTTGGAGGCAAGACCGCGGCCAAAGTGGTGCGGCGCGCCGAAGAGGCCGCCAAGGGCCTGCTGTGGCCCTCGATTCTGTTTGAGGAGTTCGGCCTCGAGTATTACGGTCCCATCGATGGGCACAACCTTCCGCTGCTGGTGGAGAGCTTCAAGTTCCTGAAGGCGCAGGATCGCCCCGTGCTGCTGCACGTGCTGACGCAGAAGGGTCGCGGCTTCCAGCCGGCGCTGGATGGACAGAAGAAATTTCACGGTCTGGGGCCATACGACCCCGAGACGGGCAAGACTGCGCCGGCAGGCGTGCCCACTTACTCCGAGGCCTTTGCCAACACGCTGGCCGACCTGGCAGGCAAGGATGAGCGTATTGTCGCCATTACCGCGGCGATGCCCAACGGCACGGGTTTGGATTTCTTCCGCGCCCGGCATCCGAAGCGCTATTTCGATGTGGGCATTGCGGAAGAGCACGCGGTGATTTTCGCAGCCGGTATGGCTACGCGCGGTTTTCGGCCGGTGTGTGCCATTTATTCCACATTTCTGCAGCGCGCTTTTGATCCCATCGTTCACGACGTGTGCCTGCAAAAGCTGCCGGTCCTGTTTTGCATGGACCGGGCCGGGCTCTCCGGCGATGACGGGCCGACACACCACGGGTTGTTCGATATCGCCTATCTGCGCGGGATCCCCGAGATGGCGTTGATGGCGCCCAAGGACGAGGATGAACTGGCGGACATGATGAAGACGGCGCTCGAATTGCCCGGGCCCAGCGCCATCCGCTACCCGCGCGGCGCGGTTGCCGGCGTGGCACGCAAGGCTGAGCCGCAGAGCATCCCCTTGGGCAAAGCGGAAGTGATCGAGGACGGCTCCGATATTGCCATTTTCGGGCTGGGGCCGATGATCTCGCTGGCGCGCGATCTGGGCGCAATGCTAAAGCGCGAAGGCTACTCGGCCGCGGTCATCAATCCGCGCTTCGTGAAGCCGCTGGACCGGGAGACGCTGGAGCGTTACGCGCGGCGCGTGGCCGCCGTGGTCACCTTCGAAGATCATGTGAAGATGGGTGGTTTTGGGACCGCGGTAGTGGAAGCACTTGACGAGATGGGACTGGCAGTACCGGTGATTCGCATCGGGTGGCCGGATCAGTTCATCGAACACGGAAAAGTGGACCAGCTTCGCATCCGCTATGGCCTCTCCGCAGAGGCGGCTCTCAAGCAGGCGCTGCCGCTGCTGAATCCGAAGCGGCGGCCCACGCTGGTGGCGAGCTGAATTGGACAGGAACGGGCCTGCCGGAGATGGGATGACGATCGACGAACGACTCACGCAACTCACCGAGCGGCATGAAGCAC
>JASHOY010000145.1 GCA_030038435.1 Acidobacteriaceae bacterium
TTTGAAGCGGAGGATGCATAGGTCCCCTGAAACGCGCTCTTAGTGACCTTCCAGCGCGGCCAGAATTTGCGGAGCGAGTTGGCTGACGCTGCCGGCGTAACGGCTGGACTCGATGGGGCGCTGGTGCTGGTTTCACTGTTGCGAGGAGATGCGGCTGCTCAGGAAATTCAGCTTGCGATTGAGTATGCGCCGGACCCGATCTTTACGAGCGGAACTCCCGAGAGCGCGCCGGCCGAGGTGCTGGGGAGTTTTCAGAAGAAGTACGAGCCGATCGGAACCGCGAGGGAGACGGAGGCAATCCGCTACGCCTCAAGCGGCCCGCGCTCGCCTGCCTGCTGACCGGCGGCATGCCCCTGGTCTCCAAAGCCACGTTTGAGGTATGCACCGGGGTTGGCCCCGACAACTCGCTTGAACGCCTTACTGAATGCAGCGTCGGACTCGTAACCGACCGACCGGGCGACGTCTATGAGCTTTTTGTCACGCTGTTGGAGTAACTGCATCGCCTTCTGCATCCGCCACTCGGTTACATATTCCAGCGGTGTTTGTCCGAGCAGCTCTTTAAAACGCACTGCAAATGCGGAGCGAGACATGCCCGCCGCTTCGGCCAGGGATTCGACCGTCCACGGTGCATTCACTTTGTTGTGAAGGGCAGTCAGGGCAGTGCCCAACTGAGGATCGAAGACCGCACGGAGCCATCCCTTGTTGCGAACCGGCGCCGACGCGATATGCGCCCGGAGCAACTGGATCACCAGAACCTCGGCCAGCCGGGTCGCGACGACTTCAGATCCCGGCGCCTGTTCCGCCATCTCCGACGCGAGCGCCTGCAGGGTGTTGTGAAGAGCAAGCGTGCGCGCCCGATCGGCCTTCATCAGAATGAAGTTCGGCAATAGTTGAGTGATGGGCTTCAAACTGGCGCGATCAAAACTCAAGGCCCCGCAGACGATGGTCGTGGGTGCGCCACCGCCGCCACAAAGAGCGACATTGCCTTTAGCCCTGGCCCCAATCTCGCGAAAGCTCCACTTCGGACGTGTTCGCGGGCTGTCGCGCAGAACAATCGAAGTCCCCCGCGCCAGCAAAAAGCAATCGCCACCGGTGAGGGGAATCGGCTCCTCGATCCCTTCCAGACTCAGCCAGCAGTTTCCGCGCGAAAGCATAGCGAAGTGCGCCAAATCCGCGGGCGGCATCTTTGTGCCGGAAGGCGTGACTTGTACTTTGGCCTCGTTTTCCTGTTTTATGCCCCACGGGGCTGTCGCTTCCAGCCTGTGCAGACCGAACGCGGAGACGTGCATGGTTTTGAAGATGTCTGTAATCGGATCCAATTCAGGCCCCTTTCCTTGGACGAATAGACAAAAGATTAGGACTCCCAGGCAGTTCTCGTCCACTGCCAGGGAAATCTACTCCACTGTACGCTACCGAAGGGAGCAGTTATGGGAAAACTAGAGGGTAAAGTCGCAGTCATCACGGGCGGTAACAGCGGCATTGGCCTGGCCACGGCCAAGCGCTTCATAGAAGAAGGCGCGCGCGTGGTTATTACTGGCCGGCGTGAGAAGGAGCTGAAAGAGGCCGCAGCCTTTATCGGGAGAAACGTCATGACGGTCACGGGCGATGTAACGCGCCTCGAAGATTTGGACCGGCTCTATGCGGTCGTGAAGGAGAAATACGGTCACATCGACGTGCTCTTTGCCAATGCCGGCTGGGGTGAAGTGGCGCCGCTGGAGGCGGCTAGCGAAGCTCATTTCGACAAAACCTTCGACTTGAACGTGAAGGGGCTGTTCTTTACGGCGCAGAAGGCCCTTCCCCTATTCAGGGATGGAGGCTCGATCATCCTGACCTCTTCAGTCGCGAACGTGCTGGGAATGCCAGCGTTTGGCGTCTACGCCGCGAGCAAGGCGGCGGTGCGCAGCTTTGCGCGTGGCTGGACCATGGAGCTGAAAGACCGCAAAATCCGCGTGAATACGGTAAGCCCCGGACCAATCGAGACTCCCGCACTTGAGAAAGCAGGCCTCACTCCCGAGCAAGTCAGGCAGGCGGCCGAGCAGTTCGTCTCGCAGATTCCTCTGGGCCGCAGAGGTAAACCCGAGGAAATTGCGGCCGCCGTCGTGTTCCTCGCCTCCGACGAAAGCTCTTTCATTACCGGCGTGGACCTCGCCGTGGATGGAGGCATGGCGCAGGTCTAGCACGGAGTGTGGCGGATCTTGTGGTTATGACAAGTAACCCAGGGTCCACCGCCAGGGAAATCTACTCCACTGTACGGAATGCTACACGTCAAAGCTATGCATTTAGCGAAGGGAGCAGTTATGGGAAAACTTGAGGGTAAGATTGCAGTCATCACGGGTGGATCGAGCGGCATGGCGCTCGAGAGCGCCAAGCTTTTCGTGGAAGAGGGCGCCTACGTTTTCATTACGGGCCGGAAGCAGAAGCAGATCGACGAGGCCGTCAAGGTTATCGGCCGGAATGTGACCGGCGTCCAGGGTGACGCGGCCAATCTCGACGACCTCGACCGGCTCTTCGACATCGTGAAGCGGGAAAAGGGCAAGATCGACATCCTGTTCGCGAGTGCCGGCATAGGCGAGCCCGTACCGCTGGGACAGATCACCGAGGAGCACTTCGATAAGACCTTCGACCTGAACGTGCGCGGGACACTCTTTACGGTGCAGAAAGCGCTGCCACTGTTCAACGATGGTGGATCGATCTTCATGACCGGGTCCAATGCTGCGGCGAAAGGCTTCCCTGGCTTCAGCGTGTATGCGGCGAGCAAGTTGGCGCTGCGCTCCTTCGCACGCACCTGGCTCAATGAACTGAAGGACAGAAAGATTCGCGTGAACCTGCTGGTTCCCGGTGCTATAGCCACACCGATGCAGGAAGCGGTTCTCACCAAGGAAGCGAGGCAATACTTCGAATCCCTCATCCCGCGAGGAACGATGGGCCAATCCGAGGAAGTGGCAACGGTGGCGCTGTTTCTTGCCTCCGGTGATTCAAGCTTCGTGAATGGGCAGGAGTTGTTCGTGGATGGCGGCATGACGGCGATCTGAAAGGTGGCGGAATCAGTATCAACATCGATCGGAGAAACACTATGGGCTATGCGATTGTAGGATCCGGCAAAATAGGCCAGGCTTTCGCCCATGCCTTCGCCCGTAAAAACATCGACGTGACGGTCGCAAGCCGCCGGCCGCCCGAGGCGTTGGCGCCGCAGGCTCGGGCGATTGGACCTGCAGTCATCGCCAAGCCGCTGCGAGATGCGCTCTAGGCCGACACGATTATCCTGGCGGTCCCCTTCGGAGAACATCCCCCAGGTTGCGAAAGCGCTGCCGAGTTGGAAAGGCAAGGCGGTCATCGACGCGATGAACACGTTAGAGCGGTTCCACAGTACTTGTAGCCGTTTCTGGCGGTAATCAAGGTGACTTTTACCTCCACCCCAGCGGCGAAAAACCTGCCGCTGGGGACCCCGGAGAGGAAAAAGCCACTTAGCATCCTTCCTTCGGGATACACCAACTGTGGAACCGCTGTAGTTTCTGCGCAGCAATATCGGTAATCTGAATCGGCGGTTCTCGATGAGTGCATCCATCACCAGGCATTCGCAACAGTCTGACAAGCGTTATGGGAGGATTTATGGCAAATGTAAAAACGATTCTTGAGCTGGCGTACGCCGCATTCAACAAGCGGGACATTGATGGCGCATTGGCACTGATGACCGAAGACGTGAGCTGGCCCAAGGCTTCAGAGGGCGGCAGGGTAATCGGAAAGGAAGAGATCCGCGCCTACTGGACTCGGCAATGGCGTGAGTTCGATGGCAACGTCGAACCCCTGGAGATCGTCGGGGAGGATGGAGGCAAAGTCCGCGTCAGAGTGCACCAGCTCGTTAAGAACCTCCAAGGGGATGTTCTATCGGACAGCGAGGTTGTCCACGTCTTCACCGTGAGCAACGGACTTATCGCAGCCATGGACCTTGGCGATGACGTCGATGCAACGAGTCCGACCGCCGCCTTCACGCATCGATCCTGACTGGCTTTGCCGAGAGTCTGAACGGTGCTCTCTCGAGCTTGGAGTCGGGTGCTTTCCCTTGTCTCTCACTTTCTCTCTCATGAGGAGGACGAACGATGCTGAAACTCTGTGGTCTTGCTCTCTTTGTGTTTACCCTTCTGCCCACGGCGGGGATCGCCCAGACGCCGAGTGCTTCCACGGCCCAGAGCGAGATCGAAAATGAACACCACGCCCAAGTGGCGGCGATCGAACAGGTGATGAAGCAATATCATGAGGCAGTTGTCAGTCATAATGGAGATGCGCTCTCCGCCCTGTTCCTGCCTGACGCCAATCTCTGGCTGAGCGTGCTGACAGACAGCGCGTACGCGCGGGCACAAGCGAAGGGGGCGAAGGATCTGAAGGTCAGAGCCGGCAGCTATCGTGATTTCGCGAAGGTTGTCTCGTCGACGCCAAAGGCATTCGACCCGGAACACAGCAATGTCGTCATCCATACGGACGGCACCATTGCGGCAGTCT
>JASHOY010000019.1 GCA_030038435.1 Acidobacteriaceae bacterium
TAAAGCGCTGATAGCCAACGTGGACGCCGATTTGCTGAAGCAAGCGGCGCTGAACGTGATCCAGAACGGCGCGCAGGCCATGCCGGAGGGCGGCACCCTTACCGTTACCCTGGAGGAGAACGACAAGGGCGGAGCAAACGGGGACAAGATAAAATCACAGGGCGGAAAGTCTGCAGTCCTGCGCATAGCCGACGAGGGCCCAGGGATTCCCGAAGAGATTCGGGAAAAGATCTTTGATCTCTATTTCACGACGAAAAGCGGGGGCAGCGGCATCGGGTTGGCAATGACCTACCGCATTCTGCAGTTGCACCATGGGAGTGTGGAAGTACAATCGGATATAGGCCGTGGCACGGAGTTCCGGCTACGAATTCCTCTCGCCGCCGCGGATTGGGGACGCCGGCATCTGCAACCGGTGGACATGAAGGAAACGAAAGGGTTTGCGGGATGAAGTTACCTGCGAAAGGCGCTGCGTGGATGCTTCCGCTGCTGCTGACGGGGTGTATTCATCGCAACCAGCAGGCACAGATTCAGCCCCTGGCTCCGCCCCTGGTCGAAGCACCCCCGCCGGCGCCTCCGCCGCAAATCACCACCGCTCCGCAGCCCCCGGCAGTGGCGGAAACCACACCGCAGCCCTCGCCTGCCCCACCGCCGAAGGAAGAGCCAAAACACCGCGCCCGCCGACGGAAGCCGGTGGCGAAAGACAATGTGCCCACGACCGAAGTGGCAGACAATACCGTGCCGGCAATCGGACAGCTTTCATCGGGCGATCCGCCGAATCTGCGGCTGCAAACGCAGAATTCGATTGACAATACGGCGCGCCAGCTCGCGGAAATCAAAGGCAACCTGAGCGAACAGGACAAGCGCACCATCGAACACATACTCGAGTTCCTGAACCAGGCCAAGAAGGCGCTGGCCTCGGGCGACGTAGATGGAGCGAACACGCTGGCGGAGAAGGCGCATGTGCTGCTGGCAGAAGTGATTCATTAATTGAAAGTCTTTCGCGACGGTGTGCTATAAGAGACAGATTTCAACCTGTACTGCCCTCGCCCAGTACAATTGCGCGTCTCCGGGCAAAACCAGAAGTCCTGCGTCCTGCTTAACCCTTCAACAACAGCGGCATCATAGTTGGCAAAAGTGGCTAAACTTTGCCGTGCAGATCAGTTGGGGAGCTTCTCCGCAACCGCCGGTCTCCACGCCTTGAGCAATACCGCGGAATCACTGCTCAATAACCCTTGGAAAGTAAATAAAAAATAGGCGCGGCATAGCTTGCATGCCGCGCCTTCGTTAGGAAAACCTGAGATCTAGAAAGTGAGCTTGGCGCCAAGCTCGAGATCGCGAGGCGAGTAATCGCTGGTGACCTGACCGAAGTTCGAGTCGTGATTGCTGGTGTCCACGCCAGTCCAGCTTGGGTGGTTGAAGGTATTGAAAGACTCAAAGCGAAGGCTCAAGGTCGGTCCACTTTCTCTTCCCGTGAGCAGAATCGTCTTGAACAAAGAGAGATTCCACAAATTGAGGCCGGGGCCTGTCACGGCGTCTTTTCCGGCGGTGCCAAAACCCTGCCCGAGTCCTCCTGCCCATGGCGCTGTCGGATCGACAAAGGAGGCCTTGCTGAACCAGGCGGATATCGTCTTCGGGTAACTCACTCCGGAAGCCAGGTCGGGACGATTGTTGGTGCCACCGCCAAGGCCCAGCGTATCTGAACCGGTGTAGCCAATGACAATTGGGGTCCCGCTGTGCACCTGGGTGATTCCCGAGATGGTCCAGTTGCCCAGCACTTCGCGCTCAGCCAAGTTGCCGCTTCTCAGGAAGAAGGGGAGATTGTAAACGTAGCTGGCGTTGAAGATGTTGCGCTGGTCATAGCCAGCGTCAGAACCGCGATCGTATTTGGGGTTGAAGGGATCGGAAATCCCGCCTAGATCGTTCTGGCCGATGTCGATGAGGTGCGACCAGGTGTAATCAAATGTCGCCGTGAGGCCGTGGCGGTCTTCCATGCGAATCTGGGATTGGAGGGAGTTGTAGTTGAAATTGGTGAAGTTTTTCTCCTCGGTGATGCCGGCATATCCGGGAAAGATTCGATACTGGTTCGGGTTCAGGGTGCCAGTCGCCACCCCTTGGCGGAGATCGTAAGGGTTCGCGGAGTTATTGGGATCGGTCAGAGGCAGAGTGTTGATATTCACGTCATTGTTCTGATCCCAGCCGTCGGATCCTACGTATTGAACCTGCATGACAACCGATGGTGCGACCTGGTGTTCGACCCCGAAGCTGTAGTCGGACGTGGCCGGATTGGGATAGTAGTAGGCAATGTTGGTCAACGTAGACGGGAAGGTCTCCGACGAAGTCTGCCCGGTCAAAACGCTGGTATTCGGGTTGGAGAAGAAGACGTTGGTGCCTTGAGGCTGGTAGGCAAAGGGCGGATTAAGGGCGGCGTTATAGACGTCGTTGCCCTGAACGCGCTCATAAAACATGCCCAAGCCGGCGCGCACAACCGTTCTGCCGTTTCCATTGATATCCCAGTCAAAGCCGATACGCGGCTGCCAGGTGAAGTAGTCGTTCTGGACGTTCCCGCGGGGGAATCCAGCCACGTTCGCTTCTCTGATGCCGTTGAGATAGAACTGCTCCCCGTTGGTGTTGCAGCGTTCGGTGGAACAACTAAATGTGGATAGCGAGGATGGAGTAAGCGTTCCCGCCGAGGTAACCGGATTGCCCAGCGAATAGTTGTAGTCTGCAGGCACGAAGTTTGCAAACTGGTCGTAGCGCTCAAAGGCATGCGGCATGCCATCAAAGCGCAGGCCCAGGTTCAGGACCAGCCTTGGGGTGACGTGCCAATTGTCATCGAAGTAGAAGCTGTAATTGTTGTTGACCCAATGCTTGTCAGACAGGTATTGCAACTGCTGAAAGCTGCTGGCCAGGCCGAGGATGAAATTGATATACGAGTCGCCGCTGTAGTTGCTGGAGTTGAAGGACGCGGTTCCCTGGGTGTTGGCTTGCAATTGCTGGTTCTTGTAGTCGTGCAGCCAGCCGGCGCCGAATTTGAACTGGTGGTGGCCCCTGATCCAGGAAATGTCGTCGCGATATTGAAATCCCTCATAACCGTTCTTCCAGGGGTAATAGCTCTCGCTCCAGCTCTGGTTGAGGGGCGAGCCCTGCAGGTTGATGGCCGGCATGTCCTTGCCAGCGTTGTCGCTTATCGGGAAATAACTTGAGGCATTCCATCCGCTGGGCAAGGCAATGGATGAGCCCGCACCAGCAATTGGCGTCAGGAAGATCTTGTTGCCGTCGTAATTGAAGGTGGTTTCGTTGAGCAGGTTGGGCGAGTAGGTTTGGGTCAGCTTGATGACCGCCGTGTACGAGGGATTGAGCATCGTGGTCCCGACCGTGGGATAACTTCCCGTCCACAACGGCGGGAAGAAGGTGGGGTTGACCGCGTCGTGAACGAAATGTCCCATCAGTTGCAGCTTGTTATTGATGCTGTGGTCGATGCGCACCGCATCCTCGCGGACATACGTAGGTTGCGGGATGGAGGATATGTATTGGTAGCCGTTGGGCAGGTTGGGCTTGGGAAAGGTATTGGCATTCAGTTCCAGGACTGCATTCGGATCAATCAGGTTGGCGGGGATCACATATTGCCCGCTTCCGTTGGTCGGAAATGCTGATCCTGGAGTCAGATTATCGTTGGTTTCCATTGCCGTGTAAGCGGCATTGTTAGGAAAACTGGGCACAGTAGGAGCGTTGGTGTCTCCAGATGGCAAAGTGTAATCGAGCGCTTGGCCGGCGGTGGGGAAATTGCTCGACATGATGGTGTTGGTGGTCGACGGGGCGCTGCCTTGGATCAGCCTGCGCCACTCCTCGTTGACGAAGAAGAAGGTGCGGGTGCGGTTGGAGTTGTAGACATGGGGAATGAAGAGCGGGCCGCCGATGTTGCCGCCCGGCTCATTGAGATCAAATTCTGGCCGCGCCTGACCTGCCTGCTTGTTGAAGTAGTCGTTGGCGTCATAGTCGGTGTTGCGGTTGAATTCGTAGACCTCTCCGTGGAAGTCCTTGGTACCGGACTTAATCACCATTGTGATGGTGCCGCCGGAACCGATGCCGTAGTCGGGGCTGTAGTTGCTGTCGAGGGTGCGGAATTCCGCAATGGCTTCCTGCGAAGGCAGGACCATGTAACAGCCGCCGCAGCCGCGGTCGTTGAGTTCGCCGCCGTCGAGCAGGTAGACGTTGTGCGTGGTTCTGGTTCCGTTAAAGCTGAGCCCGTTAGCGGAGGTCAGAGCGTTCACTCCGCCGAACGATGGGAGGGTGTTGGAAACACCCATGCCGAGAGCGGCAAGCTGGACGATGTTGCGGCCGTTGGTGGAAAGCTGCCGTACCTGCTGACCGCTGATCAGTGTGCTGACTTCGCTGGTTTCGGTCTGCACCTGCAAGGCCTGCGCGGCGACGGTTACGGTTTGAGACTGGCTGCCGACGTTGAGCCTGGCGTCTTCCTCAAGGGTCTGCGCCACGTTCACCACGATGCCGGTCCTGGTAAATTCCGCGAAACCAGAGGCGCTGACTTTCAGCGTGTATGTTCCGATGCCGAGGTTGGGAAACCGGTAGGCCCCGACGCCGTTGGAAGTGACGGTTCTCGACTGGCTGGTCGCGTTGTTGGTGATGCTCACGGTAGCATTCGGAACCACTGCACCAGTGGAGTCGGTGACGGTGCCGGTAACTGTGGCATTTTCCTGGGCTCGAAGTGCGGGTGTGAATACTATCAGCGCCGCGATGATCGCGGCACAGATGACAAGAAGCTTCCTGGGCAGCATTGCTGCCCTGGGACCTTTTGCGGCACTGCTCATCCTGATTTGAAAGAACCTCATCTCATGCCTCCGCGCGAATAATCGCTTTCGATTCTTGACCACGACGCCGGCTTCCCATGGGCGCGCAAACGCTAAGGCCGCCGGGAGGCCGTGGTGAAAGGGAAAAGGTTGTTTAAACCCAAACGCTCCTTAACCTGGGAAAAAACCTTCTCAATTCACAAATCGGACGTGTACAGAGGAATAGTTGCCGGGAGGTGAGAACCCTCCCGATCCTTTCGTCGCTACAGACAACCAACGTGCCTAACGAAATTGAAGGGAAATCTTACAATTCCTTCATCCCGGGTCTGCGCAACTCGGAAGTTGGTTTGGATCCAACTCTAGTAAGCGCTTACTTTGTTTCCACTCTATACTCCCCTGCGGAGGACACTGTCAAGCACATTTTTGGGACTACTTAGAAACGGCCACAACTTTCGGTTACCGCTGTCAAAAATCGATTTTGTAATCTGAAGGAGTTGGTAGAGCGGAGCCTCTAAAGGAGGAGCAGCGACTGGGGTTGCGTAATCGTTTACTTTTTGGCAAATTACCGATGACAGCGTTCCCGCGCAGGCCGCTTAAAAGCTCCGAATCACGCGATGCCGCTGACAGCACGCACGGATAACCTCGCTGCAACGGCAGGTTGCGAGCAGAGACAGTATTCATCTCTCAGCGGCGCTTTACTTACCGGGAATCTGGGTGCCGGGATCGGATTTCTGCTTGCCGCGGGCCTGTGCCGCATGAAGCTCCTGGAAGATGGTATTTTCTGAAGCCTCGTTGAGGGTTTTGGTTCTGGCAAATTCAGCTTTGGCCTGCTCCCGGTCACCCAAGGCCATGTATAGCCTGGCCAGCCGCCAATGTACGTTCACGTCCGAGGGAGCCAGCTTCTCGGCCAGTTTTAACTGCTGCAATGCCTCTTGGCGACGTCCGGCATCGGAGTAAAGGATGCCGAGGTCAAGATGAGCGCGCACCAGGCCCGGATCCAGTTGGACGGCTTTCTGCAGGAGCGGCAAAGCGGCGGCAGAATTGTTCATCTGCAGGTCGCAATCGGCGAGAAATGCCATGGCATCGGCCTCGTTGGGAACGTTGGCCAGTTCGGCTTTAAACTGCTCGGCGGCCTCGGCGAGTTTGTTCTGGCCCCATAACAGGTAGCCAAGACCAAAGTGCGCGTATGGGGCTCGCGGATCGGCCTGGACCGCGGCGCGAAACTCATCGGTTGCTCCGGCGGTGTTCTTCATCTCGTCATAAGCTTCGCCAGCGAGCATGTCGGCTTCTGCCGAATTCGGATTCAACTCGAGGATCTGGTGATAGGTGTCGAGGACGCATTGGAACTGCTTGGACCACATGCAGCTTTGCGCGAGCAACATGCGGTAAGGGAGGTTTTGCGGCTGGTTTTCGGTGGCCACGCGCAGGTATGGGACGGCGGCGGCGTATTCGCCCAGGCCGTAATGGGCCATCCCGATCAAGGTCGACAAACGCACTGCTTCCGGCGATGAAGGCGGCAGGCCTTTCAACATTACGGAGAAGTCATCGATGGCGGCTTTGAGCTGGCCGGACTTAAAAAGGGAAAGACCGAGGTCAAGACGCAATCCCGGCATGCTGGGGTTGAGAGCCAAAGCTTTTCGGTAAAGGGGTATGGCCGCGTCGTAGTGTTGCTGGCGCGCTTCCAGCAAGCCCAGATGGGCGTAGGCATCGGCGCTGCCCGGGTGATTGCGAAGAAATGCGCGCCATGCGGATTCGGCCTGGGCAAACTGCCCCTGCTGCTCCAGTGCCAATGCGGTCTGTGCTTCCTGGTTGATTGCGGAGGATGCTTGCGCCTGGCCGAGGGCCATTGCGGCGGCCATCACCGCAACCGCGGCAAATGCGCGTTTCACAACCGGAATCACATGAACCTCTACTCCCATCCTCGCGCGCAGGACCAGACTTGCGCAATGCATGGAGAAGCGATGGGGGCAGAAAAAAAGGCGCGGCTGAATCGCACATGCCGCGCCCTCGTTAGAGAAACCTGAAACCTAGAAAGTGAACTTTGCGCCAAGCTCGAGATCGCGAGGTGAGAAGTCGCTGGTCACCTGGCCGAAGTTCGAGTCGGCCGAGTTTTCATCGACACCCGTCCAGCTTGGATGGTTGAAGGTGTTGAAGGATTCAAAACGGAAGCTCAGAGTGGGTCCGTTTTCCCTTCCAGATAACAGAACCGTCTTGAACAGGGAGAGATTCCAGTTATCCAGTCCGGGGCCGGTCACCGCATCCTTTCCAGCGGTGCCGAATCCCTGACCGGTTCCTCCGGCCCATGGAGCCAGCGGAGCCGCAAATGACTTGGTGCTGAACCAAGCACCTATGGTCTTGGGGTAGCTCACACCGGAAACCAGGTCGGGTCGATTTGTGGTGCCACCTCCCAGACCCAATGTGTCCGGGCCGGTGTAATAAATGTAAATCGGGGTGCCGCTGTGCACCTGGGTGATTCCTGAGACCGTCCAGTTGCCCAGCACTTCACGCTCGAACATGCTGCCGCTTCTCAGGAAGAAGGGGAGGTTGTAGACATAACTGGCGTTGAAGATATTGCGCTGGTCATATCCTGTATCAGAACCGCGATCATAATTCGGATCGAAGGGATCGGAAATCCCGCCCAGATCATTGGAACCAACGTCAATCAGGTGCGACCAGGTGTAGTCAAACTGTGCGGTGAAGCCATGGCGGTTTTCCAGGCGGATACCGGCCTGGAGGGAGTTGTAGTTGAAATTGGTGAAGTTTTTCTCCTCGGTGATGCCGGCATATCCCGGGAAAATTCGATATTGGTTCGGGTTTAAGGTGCCTGCTGAGACCCCTTGCCGGAGGTCGTACGGGGCCGCTGAGTTATTCGGATCGGTCAAGGGTAGAGTATTGACGTTGGTGTCATTGTTCTGATCCCAGCCGTCGGAGCCGACGTACTGCACCTGCATGATCACGGAAGGTGCAAGCTGGTGCTGGATGCCGAAGCTGTAGTCCATGGTCCCCGGATTGGGATAGTAGTAAGCGATGTTGGTCAGCGTTGACGGGAAGGCTTGCGTGGTTGTCGTCCCGGTCAAAACACTCTCGTTGGGGTTGGAGAAGAAGACGTTGTCGCCTTGGGGCTGGTAGGCAAAAGGCGGATTCAAAGCGGCGTTATAAACATCATTGCCTTGCACGCGCTCATAGAACACCCCCACGCCGGCCCTTATTACGGTCATGCCATTTCCATTGATGTCCCAATCGAAACCGACGCGCGGCTGCCAGGTCTTATAGTCGTTCTGGACGTTTCCGCGGGGAAAACCATCCACATCAGCTTCTTTGATGCCGTTGAGATAGAACTGTTCTCCGTTGGTGTTGCAGCGCTCGGTGGAGCAGGAGAAAGTGGTGAGCGAAGCCGGGTTGAGAGTTCCCGCCGCCGTAACCGGGTTGCCCAGCGAGTAGTCATAGTCTGCCGGTACGAAATTCGCGAACTGGTTGTAGCGCTCAAAGGCATGGGGCATGCCGTCAAAGCGTATGCCCAGGTTCAGGACCAGCCGAGGCGTGACGTGCCAGTTGTCATTGGCGTAAAAACTGTAATTATTGTTGACCCAGTGTTTGTCTGCCAAATATTGCAACTGCTGGAAGCTGCTGGCCAGGCCGAGGATGAAGTTGATGTAGGAGTCATCGCTATAGTTGCTGTTGCTGAAGTTCGCGGTTCCCTGGGTGTTGGCCTGCAGTTGCTGGTTCTTGTAGTCGTGCAGCCAGCCGGCGCCGAACTTGAAGAGGTGATGGCCCCTGGTCCAGGAGATATCGTCGCGGTATTGAAATCCTTCGTAGCCGTTCTTCCAGGGGAAGTAGCCTTCGTTCCAGCTCTGGTTGAGCGGCGCGCCCTGCAGGTTGATCGCCGGCATATCGGCGCCGGCATTATCGCTTACCGGGAAGTAGCTGGAAGCGGACCATCCGCTGGGTAGCGCAATGGACGAACCGGCGCCCGCGATGGGTGTAAGAAAGATCTTGTTGCCGTCGTAATTGAAGGTGGTTTCGTTGAGCAGGTTGGGTGAGTAGGTCTGAGTGAGCCGGATGACCGCCGAGTACGACGGATTCAGCATCGTGGTTCCGACCGTGGGATAGCTTCCCGTCCACAGCGGCGGAAAGAACGTGGGCTGGACGGCGTCATGTACGTAATGGCCCATCAGCTGAAACTTGCTGTTGATGGTGTGGTCGATGCGCACCACGTCTTCGCGGACATAAGTTGGTTGTGGGATCGAAGAAATGTACTGGTAGCCGTTGGGCAGATTTGGCTTGGGGAAGGTATTCGCGTTCAGCTCCAGAACCGCGTTCTGATCAATCAGGTTCGCGGGAATTACATATTGCCCGCTTCCATTGGTTGGGAATGCGGCTCCCGGGGTCAGGCCATCGTTAGTTTCCATCGCAGTGTACGAGGCATTATTGGGAAAGTTGGGCACGATGGGAGCCGTCGTGTCTCCCGGCGGCAAAGTGTAATCGAGCGCCTGGCCGGCGGTGGGGAAATTGCTCGACATGATGGTGTTGGTGGTCGACGGGGCGCTGCCTTGGATCAGCCTGCGCCACTCCTCGTTGACGAAGAAGAAAGTCCGCGTCCGGTTGGTGTTGTAGACGTGGGGGATGAAGAGCGGACCGCCGATGTTGCCGCCCGGCTCATTGAGATCAAATTCTGGCCGCGCCTGACCTGCCTGCTTGTTGAAGTAGTCGTTGGCGTCATAGTCGGTGTTGCGGTTGAACTCGTACAACTCTCCGTGGAAGTCTTTGGTGCCGGATTTGATCACCATCATGATGGTGCCGCCGGAACCGATGCCGTAGTCGGGGCTGTAGTTGCTGTCGAGGGTCCGGAATTCTGCAATGGCGTCCTGCGAAGGCAGCACCATGTAACAGCCGCCGCAGCCGCGGTCGTTGAGTTCGCCGCCGTCGAGCAGGTAGACGTTGTGCGTGGTTCTGGTTCCGTTAAAGCTGAGCCCGTTAGCGGAGGTCAAAGCATTGACACCGCCAAATGACGGGAGGGTGTTGGAAACGCCCATGCCCAGAGCCGCAAGTTGGACAATGTTGCGGCCGTTGGTGGAAAGCTGCCGCACCTGCTGGCCGCTGATGAGCTGGCTCACTTCGCTGGTTTCCGTCTGCACCTGTAAAGCCTGGGCGGCGACGGTTACCGTCTGAGATTGGCTGCCCACATTCAGCTTTGCGTCTTCCTCAAGGGTTTGACCGACGGTAACGACGATGCCGGTCCGGGTGAATTTGGCGAATCCCGACGCGTTGACAATCAGCGTAAAAGTGCCGATGCCCAGTTCTGGAAAACGGTAAGCTCCGACCGAATTGGTTGTAACGGTCCTGGCCTGTCCCGTCGCGGTGTTGGTGATGGTCACCGTTGCGTTGGGAACCACCGCACCGGTAGCGTCGGTCACAGTACCGGTAACAGTGGCGTTTTCCTGTGCGCGAGCCGAAGGAATGAATACGATCAGCGCGACGATTGCCGCGACGCATATGGCAAGACGTTTCCATAACAATGTTTTCGCCGCAAGGGGCGATTCAGACCCGGATTTCAGGACTGTTGATTGCATCATAATCTGCCTCCAGCAAACAGCCGTTTGCTTGCATCTCACACACACCCACTCGGCCGGTTTTTATCCAGCGCATGGAGCCGAGGAGTCAGGGAAAGTAGTTCGCGCGATTCGGCTCGGGGCTCGAATGCGCACAATCCGCAACTTAAATTTGTCTTACTGGCTTTGCTTGCACGCCGGAAAGTCAATTAGCTTTCCGATCCGTTCTATGCTCCGCTTACACAGCTCTAACGAGGACTCGATGCTATCCGCCGTATCTTCAATCGCGCAGCAGCAAGCCGGTGAAAAGGTTGGATTCAGATTGGATGTGGCCCGGTAATCGCTTTCCTAACTGGCAAAAAGATTTACTCTTCCGCAATAATCATTGTCAAGAGGAAAATTTGCTGCGCACAGATTTTTTCGATCTCTTTTTTCCGGCACCGGCGAGAAAGTTAAAGCGTTTTATCCGGCTATGCCGATGCCATCTCAAAGAGCGGGCAGAGTACCCGGGGAATGGTGCAATCCCCGTGGCTCCGAATCCCCGTCAAATCTCCATCCAAGGTTGGAAGCGGGGTGTAGGAAACGTTTCCTCGAAGGCCCGCCGCATAAAGACGGCAATCGGGCGATTCGCGCGCGCCCTCTGCGGAGCATCTGCAACTTTTCCAGCAGCTTTCGTCTAGAAATCACTGGTGGAATAGGCAGGACGCTTGAGGAAAATGAATCCTGAGAGAACGCGCCATTGAAATCTGCAACTGAGCTTCACCCGGCGCTTCCTCTTGTTTTCCGACGCGGGTACAAACAGAATGTTATTGATTGCGCGCAGTTGACGAAAGAGTTGGAGCATTGTGAATCATCGCGTGGAGGCATCGAATGAAAGCCGTTTTTGTTCGCGAGTTTAGCCGACCGGATCAGATGCGAGTGGAGGAGGTTCCCGACCCTGTGCCCGCTGAAAATGAGGTACTGGTAAAGGTCATCGCGGCGGGAATCAATCCCAGCGACGTGAAGAACGTGGAGGGCGCCATGTCCGGAACCACGCTGCCGCGCATTCCCGGACGGGACTTTGCCGGGGTGGTTGTGGACGGGCCGACCAGTTCAAGAGGACGTGAAGTTTGGGGAACTGGCGGCGACGTCGGTTTCACGCGCGACGGCTCTCACGCGCAGTACATGGCGGTTCCGGCAGCGGCCTTGCTTGATAAACCCGGAAACCTCTCCATGGAGGCAGCAGGCTCTGGCGGGCTGACGCTGGTAACGGCGTGGATGGCTCTGGTGTCGCAAGCCAGGGTTGGCGCACGAGACAGGGTGCTGATCGCGGGGGCGGCAGGTGGCGTGGGATCAGCCGCAATGCAGATTGCCAGGTATTTCGGGGCAGAGGTAATCGCCGCAGTGCGCAGGCGAGAGCAGGCCGAGGAGGCGCGTGAATTGGGGGCGGCAAAAACCATCGACACCAGCTCTGCTTCGTGGGTGAGCGAAGTTCGGGCGCAGACGGAGCAACGCGGAGCCGATGTGGTCTTCGACACCACCGGGCATTTGTTCGCGGAAAGCATTGAGGCCGCGGCCATGGGCGGAAGAGTTTGCGTAATCTCGGCGCCGGCTGACAGCATGGTAAATTTCAATCTGCGCAGCCTCTACAGGAAGCAATTGCGGGTGCTGGGAACCGACTCACGTCATCTCGATGTGATTGCGTGTGCGAAACTGCTTGCGGAGGTGGCTGCCGGAATCGAAAATGGACAGTTGCTGCTGGAGGCTCCGAAATGCTTTCCGCTGGAACGGGCCCCCGAGGCTTACGCGCAATTGGCGCAGGGCAAAGGGCGCTTCTGCCTGCGGCCCAACGGCTGATGCGGGTAGCGAATTGGTTGCGGGGCCCGTAAACCCGGGAATCGAGGAAGAGCACATGGAACCGAATCCGCGGATCGACGCGGCAACCTGCTGGCCGGCGCTGCCTTTAGCCTCCTGGCAAGACACCTGCGAGACGCTGCACATGTGGACGCAGATTGTGGGCAAGGTGCGACTGGCGCTGGCGCCGCCGGCGAACCATTGGTGGCAGGTTCCCCTTTACGTGAATTCGCGGGGGCTGACCACATCGGCGATTCCATACGGCGACAGCGCCTTTGAATTGCAGTTCGACTTCCTTGAGCACCAGCTCACCCTGTTGACTGCGGAGGGCCGCGAACAACGCCTTCCCCTGAATCCCCGCTCCGTGGCTGAGTTCTATCGCCAGTTCATGAAGATGCTGCGGGAGGCGGGAATCGGCGTGAAGATCTGGAGGATGCCCGTCGAAATTCCCAACCCCATTGCTTTCGACGAAGATACTACGCACGCGGCGTACGATCGCGCCTCCGTGGAGAAATTCTGGCGGATTCTTCTTTCCGTGCAGACGGTCTTTCACGAATTTCGCTCGGGGTTTATCGGCAAATGCAGCCCGGTACATTTCTTCTGGGGTAGCTTCGACCTGGCAGTCACGCGCTTCTCCGGGCGGCGCGCGCCGCCGCGTCCGGGGGCGGATGCCATAACCAGAGAGGCGTACTCGCATGAAGTCAGCAGCGTGGGATTCTGGCCGGGCGCCGGGCTGGGCGATCCAGCATTCTATTCCTACGCTGCGCCGGAGCCGGAAGGATTCTCCGCTGCGATGGTGATGCCGCGCGCGGCTCATTACGATGCGCAGCTTCACGAGTTCATCCTGATGTACGACGATGCGCGCAAAGCGGAGTCTCCTTCGGCGGCGCTGCTCGAGTTCTGCGCATCCACTTATCGCGCCGAGGCCAATCTTGGGCACTGGGACTCGGAAGCGCTGGAGCGGTGAAACCGGAGTGAATGGCTATACTGGCCGGGGGTAGATTGAAAACGGCGCGAGGCGGCATGTACAGATAGTTCGCATTGCCAATTCACGAAGAAGCGTGCGGGGCGAAATCAGACTGCAGCCTTTCGGCGCAAACGCTGGTGATGCGGCCAGGATGGCGCCGGCGATGGATATTGGAGCGGTGATCATCGATGGGCATGTTCGATCTATCGGAAAAGTGTGCAGTAGTCGTGGGAGGAACGTCCGGTCTGGGCCACGCCATGGCGATGGCGCTGGCAGAAGCTGGCGCGGATGTGGTGGCGGCTTCGCGACGCGAATCCGAAGTGATGCGTACCGCATTGGAAATCGAAAGCCGGGGAAGAAAAACATTGCGTGTGCAGGTGGATGTGCGCGAGCGGGAGTCGTTGCAGCACCTGCATGATGAAGTGTTGTCTCATTTCGGACGGGTGGACATCCTGGTGAACTCGGCGGGCGTCACCCTGCGTCGCCCCACGATCGAGTGCTCGGAGCAGGACTGGTGCAACATACTGGATATCAATCTCAATGGAACGTTCCGGTCCTGCCAGGTATTCGGGAAGACGATGCTGGCCAGAAAAAGCGGCGTGATCATAAATGTTGCGTCGCTGGCTACGTTTGTCGCCTTCCGCGATGTAGCTGCCTATGGGGCAAGCAAGGCCGGGGTTGGCGCGCTTACCAGGTCGCTGGCCGTGGAGTGGGCCAAAGACGGGGTCAGGGTGAACGCGATTGCGCCGGGAATCTTCCCCACGGAATTGAATGAGAAGCTGATTCGCGGCACGCCACGAGGAGACGAACTGCTGTTGCGGACGCCGATGGGGCGGTTCGGAAATCCGTCGGAGGTGGCTGGAGCGGCAGTTTTCCTGGCCTCGGACGCTGCCAGCTTCATGAATGGAGAGATTCTGGCCATCGATGGAGGATTTCTGGCGAGCGGGGTGAATTCCTAAGCTGCGACGGCTCGATGCGAAATGCCGGTAGAGAGGATCTCGCGGCCGAGTTCATTGAGACAGAGGCGTGATGAATCGAAGGGCAATCCAGGGTGCGTTCAGCCCCGCCAGCTTGGCAATCCTTTTCGCTGTCTTCGCTTCGAAGGGCCGCGGGCAAACTCCGCTGGGGCCCGGATATGCCGCATGGCTCGCTTACGGACGAGTGAATGCGGCCGTGGTCTTCGGCGCGGAGAAAGAGATACCGGACACGATCATTGCGCTGGGCGAAGACCAGCTCGAACAATCTTCAGCGCATGAGCTGGCGGAGGGATGGCGCGGCATGCTGGATCATGAGCCGCGTGCAATCGAAGCTTCGCATCCCGTGCTCGACAGCGATACCGAAGCTGTGGTCGTGATCGGGACACAGGCGCAGGTTCGGGCGTGGCGCCCAGCGCTTGCCTCCGGACCGGCACTTGGCCGCGACGCTTACCAGCTGCATCGCGCGGGCCGGATCCTGCTGGTGGAGGGCGGCGATGCGCGCGGGGTTCTTTATGGAACCTTTGCGCTGCTGCGCGATATTGCGGAGGAACACCCGCTTGAGGTGCTGGATGAAACCTCGTCGCCGTGGGCGGCGATCCGCTGGACCAACGAGTGGGACAATCCCAACGGCAGCATTGAACGCGGCTACGGGGGCCCGTCAATTTTCTTCGCAGACGGACGCGTGCGCAGCGACCTTTCGCGAGCGGCGGCGTATGCGCGGCTGCTGGCATCGGTGGGCATTGACGGCTGCACCATCAACAACGTGAATGCGGACCCGCACCTGCTGCTGCCTGAGAATTTGCAGGGGATCGCGCGTATTGCCGATGTTTTTCGCCCCTACGGCGTGCGTCTTTCGATGGCGATTGACATCGCCAGCCCCGAAACCATTGGAGGATTGCCGACCTTCGATCCGCTTGATCCGCGGGTGATCGCCTGGTGGCAAAACAAAGTGGATGAGATTTACCGGCTGATTCCCGACTTTGGCGGCTTTCTGGTCAAGGCCGATTCGGAGGGCCAGCCGGGGCCGTCGCACTATGGCCGCAGTCCGGCGGATGCGGCCAATCTTCTGGCGCGGGCGCTGGCGCCTCATGGCGGCGTGGTGCTTTATCGCGCCTTTGTCTACAACCATCATCTGGACTGGCATGACCTGAAGGCCGACCGGGCGCGCGCGGCTTATGACATCTTCCATCCGCTCGATGGCAAATTCGATGCCAACGTGATTGTGCAGATCAAGTACGGACCGATCGATTTCCAGGTGCGCGAACCGGTTTCGCCGCTGTTGGCAGGGCTGCGGCATACGAATGAAGCCATCGAATTGCAGATTACGCAGGAGTACACCGGGCAGCAGCGCCACCTGGTTTACCTGGCTCCGATGTGGAAGATCTCGCTGGATACGGACATGCGTGCGTCGGCGAGCGCGAAGCCGCTGCTGGTGCGCGATTTGATCAGCGGGCGTTCGATGGGCAACGAGCATCATACGCTGGGAGGTTTTGTTGGGGTCGCGAATGTAGGAATGAACAGGTGGCTGGGCAGCCCGCTGGCGCTGGACAATCTCTACAGCTTCGGCAGGCTGGCGTGGAACCCGACCTTGAGCGCAGCGGCGATTTCCGATGAATGGGCGCGTCTGACCTTCGGCAACGACGCAACCGTGCGCGCGGTGGTGAATAGATTGCAGATGGACTCGTGGCACATTTACGAGAGCTACACAGGCTCGCTGGGGATGGGCACGCTCACCGATATTCTCGGGCCGCACTTCGGGCCCAATCCGCAATCGGCTGAAGACAACGGCTGGGGCCAATGGATTCGCGCCGACAACAAAGGCGTGGGCATGGACCGCACCGTGGCCACGGGGACGGGCTATATCGGGCAATATCCTCCACCGCTCAGAGCGAAATATGAGCCGCTGAAAACCTGCCCTGATGATCTGCTGCTGTTCATGCATCATGTTCCCTACACTTACCGGCTGCACTCGGGCAAGACGGTCATTCAATATATTTATGACTCGCACTATTGGGGTGCGAAGGCCGCGGCAGAACAGGTGCCGGAGTGGGAGTCGCTGCACGGCAAAGTGCCGGACGCAGTTTATTTCGAAATGCTGAAGCGGCTGAAATTTCAGGAGGGCCACGCCGTTGTGTGGCGCGATGCGATCACGCGGTATTTCGAGCGCATGTCGGGAATTGCCGACGATCACGGCCGCGTGGGGAATTATCCCGGCCGCGTTTCATCGGGAAAGATGAAGCTTGACGGTTACAGGGAGGTGGACGTGAAGCCGTGGGAGACAGCTTCAGATGGGAAGGCAGCGGAGTGCGTGGATCGGCCGGAGTGCTCGGCTTCGCTGGTGTGGAAGGGTCCGGATGGATGGTACAACCTAGCCGTGGATTTTTACGATTTGCGCCGCGGTGAATCGCGATTCACGCTGCAGGTGGCGGGACACCAGATTGAGGCGTGGACTGCAGACGAGAACTTGCCCGATTTGCGCATGAACGGGAACACGGAGACGCGGCACCCCGTCTTCAATGTTGCTCTTCACCACGGCGACACCGTGGTGCTGACCGGCAAGCCCGACCCTCCTGAGCCCGCGCCATTCGATTACATCGAGATCACGCCAGCGCAAAATGAGAGTGCGGTGGCGCCGGTCAACGACTCAGCGAAACGCTAGCATCGCTCCCCTGCCCCGGCGTATGAGGTTGTGGAGGCACGCGGGACATGAACAAGAGCAAAGCACGCGGAACAGAGGCGCGAAGTCTTGGCTATAATCCGTGACGCAAATCAAGTGGCGCAGGTTTTCGATGGCGCGCCGGTGCAGCGGCGAATGGGAAGATGCCGCATCCGCGAAGCTTAATCAGAGGCTCTCTTAGGGAGACGATCATGTCATTGCACTCCGTTTCATCGTGGCGCGGCAGTCTGCACGCTGCCGCGGCCGGCCTGGTTCTCTTTGCGACTGCATCCTTTTCGTGGTGCCAAAGCCGCGCTGTCACTATCAACGGCACGGTGACGCTGGTGGAGAGCACGCAGGAAACCGGTGCGGTGCAGCGGGCAACCGAGGACCTGCGCAATGATTTCAGCAAGGTCTTTGGGCAGAAGCCGAGGCTGGTGAACAGCCTGGCAGATGCAGGTCCGGTCACCCTCCTGATCGCCGAGCGCCACCACCTGCCGGCTGGGGTTTCCTGCGCCACGACCGAAAATACCGAAGCATTTGCGTTTTCGGTTGTACATGCGCAAGGCCCGCAGCACCGGGAAGTGGTGTGCCTGACGGGCGCCGATATGCGCGGAACCATCTATGCGATTTATCAGTTTTCGCAATCGGTGCTCGGCGTTGACCCCATGTATTTGTGGACGGGCAAAGAGCCGGCCAAGCGAACTTCGATCCAGTTGCCTGCGGATTTTACGCACAACTACCCCAGCCCCGTGTTTCGCTACCGGGGATTTTTCATCAATGACGAAGACCTGCTGACGGGCTGGGCTCCGGCGCCGCAGAACGAAGACACGGGTATTTCCCTGAAGGCCTGGGATAACGTCTTCGAGACGATTCTTCGCCTGAAGGGCAACATGATCGTGCCCGGGACGTGGATCTTCCCTGACAACGCGCAGGTTGCCGCGGCCTCGGCGCGCGGTTTGATTGTCAATCAACATCACGCCATACCGCTGGGGCTGAACGTAGCGCGCTGGCCGAAGGACGTGCCCTATAACTTCTCGACGCACCCTGAGATATTGGATCGCGCGTGGAAGGACGCTGTGGACGAATACAAGCCGGGCGACGACATTCTGTGGTCGGTGGGGTTGCGCGGCCTGTCAGACCAGAGCTATGCGGCGCTTGATCCGAGCGTGCGCAATAATGATCCCCTGTTGGGCAAGCGCATCAGCGAGGCCATCGCGGATCAAATCAAGATTGTGCGCGCCAAGTACCCAGACGCGCACTTCGTCACCGACCTGTGGATGGAAGGCGACCGGCTGAAGCGCGAGGGCTACCTGAAGATTCCTCCCGAAGTCACCGAGGTGTGGGCCGATACCGGCTACGGCGACATGCAGGACGGTGGAGAAGTTTCCGCGGGGCAGGGTGCGTATATTCACGTGGCCATGTATAACGGGCAAGCCAATCAACTGACGGAACTGGTGCCAGTTTCGGTGCTAGATCAGCAACTGGGGCGCTACATTCAAGCCGGCGCGACGGGCTATCTGCTTGAGAACACCAGCGACATCCGGCCGGTGGCGATGACCGCCAAAGCGGTTATGGACATTGGCTGGGGCGGCGTGCCCAAGACAGCCGATCCTGCTGACGCATACTACCGGCAATGGGCGACGGAGGAGTTCGGCTCAAGGTCGGCCGCAGCACTGGCAAAGATTTACAACGAATATTTCAATGCTCCCTCACTCTTTTCGTTTCCTCGCTATGCCGAATCGAGGCCGGCCAGTGCGCCGCGGCGGCCGGAGAACGTCAGCAGTGTGCCTCGCCATGTGGGCGACAATCATTACCACTCCGAGGCGCGGCGTTTAATTCTGGATTACCTGAGCCAGAACCAGGTGATTGCGATGCCCAGCCAGTCACCCAAGTGGTCGGAGCCGCGGGTGATTCCCAGTTTCAATGCGGAGCTTCAGAAAGAAATGCTGGAACATGATATCGAGCAGTGCGAATCGGCCGCGCCCCGTTGGGATGCGGTGTGGCGCGATGCCGTGGCCGCGGAGCCCCTCATCGAGCCGGCGCGGCGCGACTACTACCAGTTTCAAGTGCTGACCATGATCACCCTCAACCGCGAAGGTAACCTCATGCTTCTGGATGTGGCGCGGTCGCTGCAGGATGTGGAAGCTGGAGACAAGCCGAAAGCGGAAGCAGAAGCAGACGCGGCTTTGCAGGCCCTCGACGCGATGCGGAAGTCGATGACGGCGGCGGAGTATGGCAAGTGGAAGAACTGGTATCGCGGTGATTGGCTGACCGGTGTTTATCGCACGCACGAGCTGGTCCAGGATTATGCCAATCACCTCAAGGACTCGATGGCCAAGCTGCCGCCCCCGGTGGAATGGTCGGGATGGGAAGCCTACTTCCACATCATGGAATATGAGGACGACCGGACAGCAGATGTGCATTGAGGACACTCAGGCTAGGGGCAAGTTAAAACGCGAGAGCAGCTTCTCCAGCGCTCAAACTGACCAACATTGTTACAGTGCGGCCGCACTTCAATGCTTGTACCATGAAGACAGGGCCTCAGTGGGGGCCGAGACGATGGCCACCAGGAAGAAATCCGCAAAAGTTTTTAAATGCGCGACATGCGGCATGCTTATTCAACCGAAAGATGAAGATTTTCCCTTCTGCAGCGACCGCTGCCGGAAGATTGACCTTGGCAAGTGGGCGACGGGAGTCTACAAGATCAGCTCGCCGGTGCTCGATCCCGAGGTGCTCGAGGATTTGGGCGCCCCTGGGACGAGACGCGGGGACTCTAGCGATGAGTGAGCCGGTGAGCACCGAAGCAAAACCACTCCAGAAACAAGGCCGCACGCAGTGGGCGTTCGCAGTGGCAACGTTCTTTGGTGCAGGCTGGCTCAAACCGGGGCCAGGAACATGGGGTTCGGTTGCGGCGCTGCTCTTGTGGGCGGGCGCGAACTGGGCGTTCCACCCTTCTCGCGTCGCGATGGCGGCGATGTTGGTTGCGGGAATCGTGCTGGCGCTCATTTTTGGAATTCCGGCGGCGACCATTGCGGCACGCGAGTCGGGTCGTGAAGATCCGGGTTTTGTGGTGATTGACGAAGTCATTGGTCAGTGGATTGCGCTTCTTGGCTGCCCATTTGACTGGCCTCACGCCATTGCCGCGTTGGTTCTTTTCCGTCTTTTCGACATCACCAAGCCTTTTCCCGCTCGCCAGCTGGAGCGGCTGCCGGAAGGCTGGGGCATCGTTTTCGACGACGTGGCTGCCGGGCTGTATGCTTGGGGAGTGGGGTGCTTGTTGCGCCTCTGGTTCTAGATATGCCGCGCACTACCACGCAGTCCAGTTCCGCAGCTCTTCCCACGCCGCACATCGACGACGTGATGCCCGCCGCCGCCTTGCCGCTGGGGGAAATCGAACTGAAGGGCAGGAATCTGGGCCCGCACAGTTTTGGGCCGCCGGCCGTGCTGGTCGATGGCCAGGCGGCGCACATCACCATGAGCCGGCCTTCGCGGCTGGCATTTCGAGTGCCCGCCGAAGCTTCGACCGGCCTGATTGAAGTCCGCAGTCCCGCGGGAGCAAGCAACACGGTTCCGCTGCGCGTGGCGCGAGAGCTTTCCGCCGGTCTTCATCCGGTCACCAGTCCAGCAGTGAGCCGCTCGGGAATGATTTACGCGACAATTTCCGGGCCGCGCGGCAAGCAGACGCCGGTGTCGGTTGTCCGCATCAGCCCCGACGGGCGAGGCACACCGTTTGTGACGGGTATTTTGAATGCCACCGGACTAGCCTTCAACCCCGATGACGATCTTTTCGTCACTTCCCGCGCCCAGGGCACGGTTTACCGCGTTGATCCAGCGGGCGAGTTCACCACCTATGCCGAAGGGATGGGAGTGGCCACGGGCGCGGTGTTTGACGGCGAGGGCAATCTGTTCGTGGGCGACCGCAGCGGGACGATTTTCAAGATCAATCCGCAGCGCCAAATTTTTGTGCATGCAACGCTGGAGCCCAGCGTTTCAGCTTACCACCTGGTGGTGAATCGGCAAGGACGGCTATTCGTTACCGGCCCTACGCTGTCATCAAATGAGGCAGTGTGGATCATCGAGCCGAACGGGGACACGCGCCCATGGTTTCGGGGATTGGGACGACCGCAGGGGCTGGCGCTTTCCAGTGACGGCGATGTTTATGTGGCTGCGTGCCTGCACGGCCGGCGGGGACTGGTCCGTATCAGCCCAAAGGGTGAGGCATCGCTGGTAGTTGCCGGACTCAATATTGTCGGCCTCGCATTTTCTCCTCTGGCGTCGACGATCCTGGCTACGAATGATACGGTTTTCGAGGTGGATCTGGGCGTGGAAGGGATGCTGCTCTTTTAAGACAGCTTCTGGCATCCAGGGCCAATTCGATTCGTATAACTGCGGCGAGGTGGTTCCACGATCACCAAACAGAGCTGATCACCGCATCTAATGCGTGGTTGGGATGCGCCTTCATCTCTGGAGCGCGATTCTTGAACCATTCAGGCTGGAAGCCAGGAGCAGGGAATTATTTTTATGAAATCTGAGATCGTCGCCGTCGGATCCGAAATGTTGACCCCGTTCCGGCAGGATACCAACTCGCTTTATCTGACGGAAAAGCTCAATGAAATCGGTGTGACGGTCGCATTCAAAACCGTTGTGGGCGACCGGCGCAAGGATCTGGTGCGCGTGATCCAAACCGCCTTGGAGCGCGCCGATATTGTGATCCTGATGGGCGGGCTGGGGCCGACCGAAGACGACTTGACCCGCGAGGCTGTGGCCGACGCGCTGTCGCTCACGCTGCGCCGCGACGGCGCGCTGGTGGCGGCGCTGCACGCACGAGCGGCTGCCTGGCGCATCTCCATGCCGCAAAACAATCTGAAGCAGGCGGATGTGCTGGAAGGCGCGGTGGTGCTGGCCAACCAGAACGGGAGCGCCCCGGGACAATGGCTGGACATGGTGTATTCGGGCTATCGCAAGCTGGTGATGCTGCTGCCCGGGCCGCCGCACGAATGCCGTCCGCTGTTTGACAACGAGTGCCTGCCGCGACTGGGCAAGATCATACCGGAGCGGCATATTGCGCGGCGTACGCTGCGCGCGGCAATGCTTCCCGAGTCGCAGGCGGACAAACTGCTGGCGCCCATTTATTCCACATACGCCGACGTGGAGACCACGATCCTGGCGCACGCCGGCGATATCCAGCTTCTGCTGATTTGCGGCAAGCCAACGATGGAAGCCGCGCGGCAGCGCGTAGACGAACTTGCCGGCAAGCTGGAAGAGGCGCTTGGCGACTGGATTTATTCGTCGCAGGGTGAATCTCTGGAACAGATCGTGCTCTATTACCTGGGACTGCGGCAGGCGACGCTCGCGGTTGCAGAGAGCTGCACCGGCGGCCTGATCGCGCAGCGCATCACGTCGGTGGCGGGCGCCTCGCGATCGTTTGTGGGCGGGACGGTGGTTTATTCGGACGAATTGAAGACGGCATTTGCGGGAGTTCCGGCGGAGTTGATTGCGAGACACGGCGCGGTGTCAGAAGAAGTGGCGGCGGCGCTGGCGAACGGGATACGGCTGCAGACCGGAGCAAGCGTGGGCATGGGTGTAACAGGAATTGCCGGGCCCACGGGCGGGACAGAGAGCAAGCCGGTGGGATTGGTCTATGTTGGCGTATCCGATGCGCAGAAGACGGAAGTGATGAGCCGGACGTTTCGCGGCGACCGGCAACGGGTGCGGGAGTATGCGGCGCAGTATGCGCTGGATCTGGTGCGGCACCGGCTGATGTGAAGGTATCAGAGTTGGGGCGTAGCGGTGTCAGCGGAGCCAGTCTATGCGGCGGAGCGCCATCGTCACACCGCTGAAGATCAAGGTGTCACAGTTACCACAATCTTGTTGGAACAGATCATCCCTGATTTTGCGTTTTTGTTTGATGCCGGGCGGCACAGTTGAACCGTGTATTCCCCGGGGAGGGTCAGATCGTAAAGTGTGCTGATGACGGACGAGAACATGTCTGTCGCGGCGGGCTTCAGTAAGCATGTTGGCTGCGGATTGAATTCTTCTCCGATTTCAGGATGTTTTCTCGTTTTCTCAGAAAGAAGTCTGCCAGTGGCATCCCATATCTCATAGCGATATGCTCGGTCAACTGCATTGCGCACGTCGTGCCTGCAGTCTATTGTGTGGCGGAAAAGATTCTTCCTCTGAACAGAAATGACCACCTGCGCTCCCGATTTGACCTCAGATCGATCTGCGCTGATTGTGATTGCGAATGGCACTTTTTTAGGTGCGGTTTGGCAATGCGCGAGCGGCGAGGAACTGACCAGGATGAGCGTGACAAGGATTCCTATTCGCTGAGGACTATCAATCAGCACGACGGCATCTCAAAACTCTGACTGTAACTCGATTCTGTTTATATGCCCTTCTCCCGAAACCACACCGATCCCCACGGCTTACCTGGCAGCTTTAACTCTACCTTCCCCGAGTGGTCGCCGGATATCGGCGTGCGGGTGAGCGCCTGCGTGTCGATGTATTCGGAACTATAGATCTTGCCTTGAGGAAGATCGAAGGTCCACTGCGCGGGCTGGTGCAGATCAAAGTAATAAAAGATAACGGCGTTGTTGGATCGGCGCGCCGACATGGGGCTTTCTTCGAAGTTGGTGAAGCCGATGGGGCCGGGGCCGACGGCGATGGTCTCTTCGAGCAGCTTGCGCAGGAAGGCGATTTTCGCGGGGCTGCTGCCATGCAAAACGCCGCCATGCGACCACCAGAGAATCTGGTCGGGGACGAGATAGGTTTCGCCGTGGCCGCAATAGGCGCCCTGCGCCGTGGCTTCCCAGAAGCGGCGCGTCATCTCGTCGCCGGAGAGATTGCCCCAGCGCGAGGGGATGTCGCCCTCGTATTTGCATTCGTCGAAGATGACGGGCTTGCGCCAGTCGGCGCGCCAGCTCGCGGCGAGGGTCATACGCGAGTCCTGCACGCCGGCGTGGCTGCACCAGGCGCGCCAGTACTCATATTGGTGATGGGAATAGTGAATGGAACGCAGCTGGCCGAAGGCATCGTATTCGGTGAGAGTGCGCGCGTAGCTGTCCCAATCGGTGTTGGTTTTGGCTTTCAGCAGGTCGTATTCGTTGGCCAGCGACCACCAGACGTTGCGAAAGGCGCTGAAGCGCGCGATTACGTAACGCAGGTAACGAATGTTGACCTCGGGCGGCATCGACTGATAGCCCCACTTGTCGTAGGGATGAAAGAGGATGAGGTCGGCCTGAACGCCGACGCGGCGCAGCTCGAGGATGAGCGCGTCGTGGTGCTGGAAGTAGGCGGGATTGAAATGCGAGTAGTCGTTGACGTCGCCGCTGCGCGGGAAGGGATACATCGGCGGCTCTTTGCGGTTGTACTCATACCATTTGGGAAAGATGCACATGCGCAGCTTGTTGAAGGGCGAATGAGAGAGCGTGTCGATGGTCTGGCGCTGGGTTTCCGGCGCCTGAAATGCCCAGGCATAGCAGGTGGTGCCGCACTCGACATAGGGGGTGCCGTCGGCATAGCCGAAGTGGTAGTCGTCGCGGACGGAAACGGGACCACGATTCCCTTCCCCCGGCTGCACGCATTCAAATGCGCCGGATTTACTGTCGAGTTCAGGAGCATTGCTCGAGGTGGTCCACGTCCAGTTGCCAACGTCGTCGGGCATGAAGCGGATTTTGTAAGCGCCATCGCCGTCATAGAAGCCTTCGACGGTGAGGGAGCGATTTTTGTGGTGGAAAGTAGCGCTGAGATGGACGTCGATGAAGGGATTGCCGGTGGAGGGGCCCGCGAAACAAAGCTCGATGTAATCCCAGCGGGGGATGGGACGACCGGCGCCGGTAGAGGAAGCCGATTCGCCAATGGCGGGGGCTGAGGCCGCGGCGGCGGCAAAGGAAGAAAGCTTCAACATCTGGCGGCGATTCACGATTCTCCCAGAGTGGTTATTCGAGTCATTACGGACCGGATGATTTTGGGCCTTGCGGTCGCGCGTTCCCGGGTCTCAGAATCGAGACATGGGGCACCCATTGTTTTGTGCCCGTTCCTGGAAGCCAAATTCCTGCCGGGTCGGGCGGTGGCGAGCTAGATGTCGATGGCCACGACCTCGTGATCGAGGACGGATGGCACGGTGATGGTGATTGCAGAGTCATCGCGTTCGACAGGGACTATTGTATCGGCGGCGAGGAGCCGCGCCCGGCGAGCCTTCGACACTTCGGGCAGATTGAGCGTAACGGTTTGCGGGCCGGTGGGAAAGAAGCCGCGATAGGGGCCTTTCATGACCATGGGATTGGTGAGATTGACGAGATGAACGGTGATAGATCCGGGGTTGCGCCAGGCGGTGACGTCGAGAAAGCCGGGGCCGTCGACGTGCACGGCGGGCTGCTCGTTGATGGCCCACTGAACGGTGTTGCGCATCATGTTGAGGTGGTCGGCGCAGAGCACGTCCCAGAAAGTGCGATCGACATCGAAGGGGAAATAGGCCACGCGGCCACCCTGCCGGCGCAGATAGAGGCAGGAGATGTTGGTGCGCGGGACACGCGGGAAGACCTCTTCCATGGGCAAGTCGGGATAGCTGGGAATGAGGGTGAATGGGGTTTCGGCGAAGGGCTCGCGCGGCCTCGCTTCGACGCGATAGACGCCGTTGATGATGCGCGGCGCATTTTGCAAGCCGGCAAAGAATGGCGAATTGGGGAGCGCTTCGTGCTCGAGACGAATGTAGGAGTTCTTGATGGGGCCGTCGGATTTGCCGCTCCAGTCGACGCCGAATAGATCGGCGAGGCCGAAGTTATTGCGCTGCGCGCCGTTTTCGTCGTAAAGGCTGGTTTCGTAGGTGGCGATCAGGCTGCCGCCGTTGGCGACGAAGGCGCGGAGCTGTGCGCACTGCGCATCGCTGAGCGCGGCGATGTTGGGGAGGATGAGGGTTTTGTAGGGCTGAAGGTGCGCGGCGTCTAAAAGATGGTCGTGGACCATCTCGAAGGGGATGCGCGATTCGGTGAGGGCCTGGCACCAGCCGAGCGCGTAGTCTTCCACTTTGGCATGCGCCTGCTGGCCGCCGTAGAACCACGCGGTCTGCTGCGAATAGACCAAGGCGACGCTGGCGATGGGCTGCTGCTGGATGAGGTAGCTGCGATTTTTCTCGGTCCATATGAATAGTTCTTCGACGCCCTTGAGCCAGCGCTCGTCGTAGAGCGTCGCAGAGAATTTGCAGCACCACGGCCTCATGCCGTGGGCGATGGCGTCGAGGACCCAGATGCGGATTTCGGCATCGCTGGTGACGCTGTCTTTCCAGCGGTGAACGTCTTCGATGCCTACGTTGAACAGGCCAATCGCGGGCTTGGCGCCCAACGTGGCGCGATATTCCTTCGCCGTTTTGCCGATGAACCAGGGGCAGGCGAGGCCGCTGCGGCCCTGGCGATCGGCAGCGAGCAGGGGCACGCGATTGCTGAGCTCGACGTCATCGATGTTGCTGAGAGCGCCCCCCGCATTGGGGATGCAGGAGGAGTCGGGATTGATGGCGCGGATGGTCGTGTTCCAGAGGTCGACGAGTTGCATGAGGCGCTGCTGGCGCCAGAGCATCCAGGCGCGATAGGTAGCGTCGTGAGCGTCGACTTTGCGGGGCAGATCGAGGCCGGTGGCGGCGCGGAAGTTGGCTATGCAGTGGACGCAGTAGCAGATGCCCTCACCGTCCCAACGATTGTGAAAGAGGCCGTCGACGTGGTAGCGGCTCATGATCTCCTTGTGCACGGCGGTCATGAACTCGAAGTTGTAAGGTCCGTAGGCGCAGGTGAGCCACATGTTGGGCATGGACCAGTGCGGGCGGGGATTGCCGTCGGCGTCCACGGCGATCCAGTCGGGATGAGCTTTTTTCGTGTCGTCCCAGGTGGCGTGGGGATCGGTGCGCACGATGATGGACATGTTTTGTTTGCGGCAGCCGGTGATCATTTCGGCGAGCAGATCGCGGTTGCCGAGCCAGCGGCTGCGATGGTGGAAGGGAATTTCTGTGGGATAGAAGGCGACGCAGCCGCCGCCGCTCAGGCAGACTCCTTCAGAATGCGTGCGCTGGAAGTAATCGAGCCAGAAGGATGGCGAGTAATGGAGCGGATCGTCTTCGACGAAGGCGAGCTGAAACCAGCGCATCGGCTTCGTGGCCCAGGGGGGTGAAAGCTGAGCAGGGGGAGTGGTGGTTTCTCCCCAGAGCGCCCCCGGCGCAAGGCCGGCAAGAGCCGCACCCGATCCCGCAGCAGCGGTGGACAAGAGGAATTCCCGGCGCGTTAGGCTGGAGGTTTCCATGCGGGCCATTGTACCGGCCGGGCGGCGATGCTCGCGCCAACGAGAACGGAAACGACGGAACAGGCGCCACGGCCTCAGCGATGAGTCCGATCATTTCCTGCATATTGATGCGAATAAATATGCTTTGATATGATTTTTTTAGTACTGGAACGCCAATTATTTGGGCCGGTTTCCCCGACATGGAATCCATTCGTATCTCGCCGGCCGCCAGGGGGGTTTGTGCTTTCTTCTTTCCTTCGCATGCACTCAGGAAAACAACGCTGCGGAATCGTCGCGCTCGTCGGAGTTGCCATGATCACGCTGGCTGCATTTTCGCCGTGGCGCGCGGAGGCGCAGATGGCTTCTCTGAGCGGTCTGGTCTCTGACCCGTCGGGCGCGGCCGTAGCCGGAGCGGATGTAACGGTGCGCGACATCAACACCGGAACCGCTCGTATGTCAGTCACCGACGGCAGAGGGTGGTATCAGGTGCTTGCGCTTCCCGTGGGCAATTACGAAGTGATGGTTCGAAAGAGTGGCTTTACAGAAGCACTCAGGAGAGGAATAAGTCTGGCGGTTGACCAGCAGGCAACGGCAAACATCGCATTGCAGGTGGGCAGCGTGCGGCAGCAGGTTACGGTGAA
>JASHOY010000146.1 GCA_030038435.1 Acidobacteriaceae bacterium
ATGCGCTCTGTTGGTGGTAGACCAATCGGGGCTTGCAATCTCTGACTGCTCCCTGAGTGCCACGTCGAGTGCCGCCGGCTTTGCCGGTGGGTCGGGAACGGACGCGGAGCTACCGCCGACCTCGTCTGTCGATCCGATCAGGAAACTCTGCCTCGGCTCATAGTTCACAACGAAATCGACTGGAGTGTTGGTGCTCCTGCCTTCCGACAGCAGTCGCAAACTGATCTCCTGACCTGATTGAAGGGAAATGATCAGATTGGTCGTCGCGGCCCCCGCCGTCATAGGCTTAATGAAAACCAGCCCTGGATCGTCAGCTGAATGCTCAACCTTGAAAAGGGTTGGCGCTCCCACAGCGACGGACCTCACGGCATCGGGGAGGCGAATCGTCGTGGTGAAGAAAGGGTGGAGATGGACGTCAGTCACGGTGCTCGCGGAAATTGGCAGATCGACGATTGCTGGATCCACCTGCTGCGCGCCGCCCCCATCCTGATTTGTCTCCTGCGCGCAGGCAGCACCCGCCGCTACGGCGAAAATGATGAGACTGGTAATTACAAATCGCTGATATTTCATGTCAGTTTGCTCCTTCCGGCCAATAAGCCCACCGGTCCGCTTGGCTGTGAAGATCTCTCTGATAGCGGCGACAAACGGATTCCACGTAGGCCACCACATCCGGATTGCTGTAAGAGAAACCACGTTGAAGAATGTGCCGGGAGCCGCAGTAGTACGCCGCCACTGCGAGCCGCATGTCGCCGTGGAACTCACTGAGCAGATCGGCCAGATATCGAACCCCGCCACTCAGGTTTTCCAAAATGTCGTACCTGTTGCGGACGCCGTACGCGGCGGCGGTGCCCGGCATCAGTTGCATCAGGCCCTCGGCATCTTTCACTGACTGCGCAAAGGGATTCCAAGCCGATTCCTGCTCGATGATGGCGTCAACGAGCGCGCGAGGAACGCCGTAATGATCCGCATAGGCGTTTGCGTAGTAGATCGTTGCCTGATCTTGTGCGTGCGCGGCGGGGTGCATTACGGCAGCGAAAGAAACTGCCGCAAAGAGGTAGAGAACCGATGCTTTGGTCATTAGCCGATCTCGCTTTCCGCAAGGACCTTCACATCCTCGCCTGGAGAGACCTTGGGGATCTGTTCGGCGTACTTCGCGGCCATGCGGACAATGGACTCGAAGGCTTCCTTCATGAGCAGCCGCTTCCGATCGCCCTCTGTCTTGGCTATCAGGGGCAACATGATCTCTTTGTCTGCGGGCAGGATCTGGTCGATTCCCAGTAGTTCCATTGCCATCGCCACGTCGTTCATCTCGGAGATCGAAGGTGGCTTCTCGAGCGTGTAAGCCCGCAGGCTTTTGGCAAGTCCAGCGATGAACCGGTGCGTCGCCGCGCCCACATGGGGCGTATGCCGAGCCACGATCGCGGCTTCCCGTTCCGCGTTGGGATGCTCAACAACCAGATAGAAGCACCGCCGCCGCAGCGGATCACCGAGTCTGCGCTCCTGATTCGAGGTAAGAAACACCAAAGGAATGGAAGTCGCGCGCACTGTGCCCATCCTCGGAATCGACAATGCCCACACTGAAAGGAGCTCAAGCAGCATCGCCTCGAAGGCGTAATCTACTTTGTCAATTTCGTCGATGAGCAGGACGCAGGGGTCTTCCTGCTCGATTGCTTCGAGCAGCGGACCAGCCATGAAGTAGGCTCGACTCGTGATTTCGCGCTTTATCCGCGGCCAGTCCGGAGTCTGGGTACTTCTGCTCATCAGCAGGACGTACAGCTCCTGTAGACTCCTGTCATACTGCCCGATGGCCTTTTCTTCGTCGATTCCCTGGTAGCACTGCAGGCGCAGCAGCGGTACACATAGAGTTCGCGCCGTCGATGATGCCAGTTCCGTTTTGCCCGCGCCGGCGGGGCCTTCCAGAAGGATGGGGCGATGGATACTGGCCGCCAGGAATACTCCGGTCGCCACCTTAATGTCAGTGAAGTAGCCAGCGCTTTCAAGTCTGGCTTGCGTCTCTGCGGGTGAAGCAAACATCCGGCCCATCCTCCCGAACGCTTCTAACGTGGGGAGAGCCTAGGACGGAACTGAGCTTGGGTCAAATCACTATGAAAGGGACCCTATCGAGGCGCATAAACCTGGTTGTCGGGGCCCATCCAGCCCTCTTCGGTCCAATGAAACGCGTAGTTGCTCTGGTATGTCTCGATGGTGCCGGGGGTCCTGTTTCCCAACTGAACAATGTCTTTCACTTTCGCCTCGTAATAGAGCGTGTAGACATCGTTTCCGTCGATCTTCTGCATTTGCCCGTTGGTCTTCGTCAGTGTGATCAAGTCCTGCGTATGCAGATTTTTGTGAATATCCTTCCATACGGCGATCGCATCCTGAGCAGTTGGCGGTGGCGGAGTGCGCTTGCAAGCGGTTAGCTGCCATGCGAAAAGGCCAAAGGTTGCGATGAGGAGAAGCGAGGAAATGACTCTCTTCATTGCGGGGGAGGTCCTTTGCGAGATTTCATTCTTTCGAGCAGGGGCTTCATCTGTTCGAGCGTGCTTTCAAAAGCGTCCTGCGCCTCGGCCATTCCTCGTTCCGGTCCGTAGCGGATGACCAGGTGCACGATCAGAGTGCGAGCCAAAGCAAGATCCGTCAACAGCGGCAGAAAAGGTTCAGGCGCCGATTTCTCCAGTTCCTGAACGAAGGCAAGAATCTTCTCCGTATATTCGTCGCTGCGCGCCTTACCTAGTTCGGTGACCCATTCGGATTCCATATCGAACTCGTTGCTCATCACCGCAGCCTCGCAGCGTATCGGCTGATCTCTTTTTACCACCGTTCGTTCAGATGTGAATGGTCGATGCGAATTTCTGCAATGGGAGAGATGCCAGAGCAGGAGGACTGATATTTTGCCGCGAAATGGCTCGCAGGCGCCATCTCCAGGAGCTCGCGGGACACTGATTTGACTGAATTATGAGTCCGTCCGAAGATGCTCTCGCAAACCGGTCTCACAATCGGTTGCGGCCCCGCATCATCGATTACGTGCAATCCAAGAGCCGATCGTGCCCCGAGCGAAGGGAGAGAAGTCTATGAACATATTGGAACAGATAGAACAGCGGACCACAGCGTTGAAGGTCAACGAACTTGCAGAGATCCTTCAGGTTACGCCGCAGCACCTCTATCGGCTGGCATCGGATGGCCTGATCCCCTGTTTTCGTATTGCCGGGGCAATCCGCTTCGATCCTCATGAGATCGCAGCATGGCTTCGCAGCCGCCAGCCCCGGATGGTCCGATCCCGGCGCCCGCGGGCGGCATAACGCGCACCGCTGTTCCACGGAACGGAACCTCGCCTCAATCCGCGGTTGTCGAGACCGAACTC
>JASHOY010000147.1 GCA_030038435.1 Acidobacteriaceae bacterium
TAATCCATAACGGATTCACCGTGGTGCGGATAAACCTAAGGCACGATAGCAGCAAGCAAGAACGCACCGAATCTTTTTCGTTTACAAAGGATAATTGGATAATCGACCCGATAAATGATCTTGCGGTGTGCCCGCTCCCGCCTGACTTCAATCCCCTTAAATTTAGCTTTTCAGTGATTGATAAGAGGTTCCTCATATCTCGGGATGATTTCGTAAAGAACGACATTGGTCCCGGCGATGAGGTTGTTTACATTGGGCGGTTCAAACAGCATGCCGGACGATTTATGAACATGCCATCCGTTCGTTTTGGCCATATTTCTATGAATCCAAGCGAGGAGGAGCCGATCATCTATGAACTGGGTGGCAAGGAGAAAAGACAGCCAGCCTTTCTAGTCGAGGCCCGTTCCAGAAGCGGCTACAGCGGATCACCTGTCTTTACGTTGAATCAACATGCAGTAAATAATCGCCGAGCAGTAATTCCAATGTTTGACATGAGACTACTCGGAATCGACTTCTATCATCTCACTGAGGAAATAAAGTTTAGCAATCTTGGGCGCTCTGTGGAATATAAGGCTGAAGTCCACGCTGGCATGATGGGTGTTGTACCCGCTTGGTATCTCTTGGACCTGCTAACGAATTCTCCTCGAATTGCCGAGCAGCAGAAACGCGACGAAGAATTTTACGCTTCACGTCTAATGACTCATGGAGAATTCGATACTGGCCCCGTTCCAATCGTTCAGCATTATCCAGAGGAGATGTCGGGTAGGACAATCAACGTGGTTACCCCCAATGAGGCGATGAAGCTTGAATTCCCTCAGAAGCCATTGGGGGGAGGACCTGTCCTAGATCCGAAAGATCACCCACCTAAAGCAGGCGTTTCATAGATGGCGTGAAACCCGTCCGCCAAGGTCGCCAGAATTTGAACGATTATCGGATACAATACGACGGGTGGCGCCGGTCCAGTCGACGTTTCCGAACCACGATGATGGTGCCGCCTGTACGTCGCATTTGGGGACCACGGATGGATTTTCTAGCTGCCAATCTCAAGTTCTGAGCCAATGACCCGCGAGGGTGCTTTACATTTTGGAAAAACAGTTTCAGCGCCGGACCCGTCGCCCAAGAGATGTTTCGGGACATTTTCTCTACGGCCAACGATGCACCCTGGTAGATGCGGATTCCTCGTGTTGGCCTTAACGGAGCACGATTATTGCTGACGCAACCGGGGGAGAGTCACCGCAGGCCGGTGGCTGAAGACGCATCGGCCTACTCCGCACGCAGGGCGCGCATGGGATCGATAGCGGCCGCACGGCGCGCCGGCATGTATGATGCAAGCGCCATTACTGCGATAAGGAGAACGCCCTCGGCGGCGAAGACAGAAAGCGGTGTCTGCACCAGGCTTGCGTCGTGGTGCACCAGTTCGCGCACTCCCGCCCAGCCGATCAGCGCGCCAGCCGCTATGCCAGGTAACACCACGCGGCAAACGAGGGCCGTCACGATGGTAAAAATCCGGCCGCGATCGGCGCCAAGTGCCATGCGGATGCCGAACTCGCGCGTGCGCTGCGCGATGGCAAGCATTAGCAATCCTTGCAGGCCGAGAGCCGCCAGCAGCAACGCCAGCCCTCCCATCGAAACCGACAAGATGGTGACGATCCGTGGAGCATACGTGACTTCGCTCAGGTGTTCGCGCATGGTTTCAACGCCGCTGAGGATGAGAGCAGGATCGGTTCGATGCACGATGGTCCGCACGGCAACAGCAAGCCGGCTGGGATCGCCCATCGTGCGTACATAGAAGCTGGCCGGAGAGCCTGGATGCGAGCCTTCAGCCTGCGCGTAAGGCAAATAGAGGAATGGTACGGGCGGCGCGCTCGTCAAGCTCGTGGCGCGGACGGTGGGAATGACACCGACGATATGAATATCCATCTTCACATGATCGCCGCCGCCAAATCCGAATTGCCCGCCGAGAGCGCGCTGCACATCGCCGCGAAAGAAGTGCCGGACAAACGCCTGATCCACGATGGCGACTCTCTGGGCGGTGTCGGTGTCTTCCGAATTGAACATGCGCCCAGCGAGAAGCGGAATCTGCATGGTGGAGAAGAAGCCGGTGCTCACCCAGTTGCGGTCGGGAACCATCTGGTCGGACTTGGAGGTGGTGTAACCGGCGACAGTGATGCTGCTTCCGCCGGTGTCGCCACTGATGAGTCCATCTGCGGCATAAGCGGCGCTCGAAACGCCCGACTGCTCTTTGAGTCCAATCTCGATCGTATTCAGATCCGCACCAAACTGCTGCCTGTTTCTGCCTGTCCGGCCCGTGTCGACGGCGAAGGTGAGCACATTGCTGGTGGCAAAGCCCGGATTCGTGTTTCTGAGCTGGTAGAGGTTCCAGCCGAAAACTGCGGCGCAGGCAATCAGCGCGCAGCTCATGGCGATTTCAGCGCCCACCAGCATGCTGCGCAGCGTGCTGCCGCCCATGGTGAGCGCGTGGCTCTGCAAATGGAGCGCACGCAGCAGATCAATGCGGAAGCTCAGCAGTGCCGGGGCCAGGCTGAACAAGATGCTGGTTACGATGCCGGCTAATGCGCAAAACGCGAGCGTGCGCGTGTCCACTCCGAGGACGAGCGCCGAGTGCAGGCTGTTGTCTGCGGGTACGGTGGCAAGAAGCAAGCGCAGGCTAAGCCAGCCGAGCGCCAGCCCCAAGGCGGCGCCGACAAGGCCCAGCAGCAGGCCCTCGATGGTGAGCTGCTGAAAAATTCGCCGGCGGCTCGCCCCCAGGGCGCCGCGTACTGCCAATTCACCCTCCCGGCGCGCTGCCCGGACCAGCAGCAGGTTGGCCACGTTCGCGCAGGCGATGAGCAGCAGCAGGAGCGCCATGGCTTGAAGAATCTTCAGCGGCTCGCCAAAGTCGCGAGAGAGAAGCGAGATACCCCGCGAACCGTTGTGAAGCGTCAGGTGCGTCTGCATCCAGCCGCGCCGGTCCATAATGTTGTCTCTGGCCACCCGCAGAGCGTCTTGCCGCCAGTTCCACCAGGCAGTATTCAAGCGGACGTCGGCTTGCGCCTGGGCCACGCCCAGCGAAAGCCGCCCGACGATATCCATCCACCGGTTCAGGGGATCGTGCAGAACGTTTGTTCTTCCAGGAGTGGTGTAGTCGCCAAGTGCCCCGCTGGAGACAAGCGTGATGGGCAGAAAGATTTCCGCCGGAGCGCCGGTAAAAATGCCATCATGGCGCACGACTCCCACAATGGTGTACGTCTGCTCGTCGATGATAACTGTGCGGTCGAGAATCGAGGGATCGGCGCCGAATCGCGTGCGCCAGTATCCCTGGCTTATCACGACCACGGGGTTTGCATGGTACTTCCTGTCATCGGCGGGGGTGAGAACGCGACCCAGGACCGGACGCACGCCGAGCAGGCTGAAGTAGTTTCCGCTGACCAGTTGCATGTTGACGTAACTGGTGCTGCCGTTCCATGCGAGAACCGCTGTGCCGTAGGAGAATGCAGCAAGATCGTCTATTCCGTGGCTGGCGAGGCGCAGCGCCTGATATGCGGGATAGGCAAAGGCAAGATTAGGCGGTCCTGCGTTGAGGTTCAGGCGTCCGGTCTCATAACGCGAATTCTCGCTCAGCAGAATCAGTCGGCTGGGATCGCGAACCGGCAAGCTTTTCAACAACACATTGTCGAACACCGTGAAGATGGCGGCATTCGCGCCGATGCCGAGCGCGAGCACAGAGACTGCGGCAAACGTAAAGCCGCGCGATTTTCGCAATTGCCGCACCGCATACCGCATATCCTGCAGCACGCTTTCGATCCATGGCAGCGTGTCGCGATCTCGATGGGCCTGGCGCACCTGTTCGAGGCCGCCGAGTTGGATGAGAGCCCGCCGCCTTGCCTCGTCGGGACTAAAACCGCTTCGAACACCATCCTCGGTGTGCATGGCGATGTGGCCTTCGAGTTCCGCGGCAAAATTCTCGTCGGCACGGCGCCGGCGCAGCAGGCCAAGCACGCGAGCGAGAAAGACTCTGAGCCGCGGCATCAGGCCTCCTCGGTAGGAGCGAGAAAGCGCGCAAGAATCTCGGTGGTCTGCTCCCACTCGGCGGTAGCCTTCTTCACGCGCCGCAATCCCGCCTTCGTCAGCTCGTAGAACTTGGCACGCCGATGGTTCTCCGATGCGCCCCAGCGCGAACGGATATAACCCTCCTGCTCGAGCTTGAGAAGCGCGGGATAGATTGTCCCGTAATTCAACTGGAGGCGGTCGCCGCTGGTTTGCTCAATGCGCCGCGCCAATCCATAACCGTGCTGTGGCCCCATCGTTTCCAGCGTCCTGAGCACCATCAGCGCCAGCGTACCCTGCCAAACTTCCGTCTTCTCGCTCACTTCTCTCCTATGGCCTATCAATATGACAGGATAGCTTCGCATCTATGGGAATGCAATAGAAAAATACGTCTGACGAGTGCTCAAAATCGAGCACGTGCCTGGTTTATCGGAAAACGGGATGTTGGCAATTCAAGGGAGAGTCAAACGGCATTACAATATTGCCAAGGCGCAAGTTGTCCCCTCTTCCCCGGAGGTCGCGCTATGCTTATGCTCGTTCCCTGGAAGCCAGTAGTCATCATCTGGTTGGTGCTGTCTGCGATGTTCTTTTTCAGTTGCGTCGCACAATCCTTGATGGAGGGCCAGAATCCATTCTTGCCGCGCGGGTTTTATATCAGCCAGGTTGACCACCTGGGTCATATCGCGCATCATCGCAGATATGCGCACAAGCCGGCAGAGGCTGTGCGCACTGATCCGACTCCATCGGCGAAACTCGCAGCGAATTGATGCCGGCTGCGTCGAGGAATGATCTGGCGAATCAGCTTTTGATGTAAGCCGGCCAACGACGGCGCACCATTTAGTAATCGGGTTGATACAGGAGGATTCGCAGCCTCAAGAGCCGATTCGCTATTGCCACTGGACTGACCCAGAATTGCTTCGCGAGAAAATGGATCGCCTCGTCATCATCCAAGTCGAGATCGTGATTCTTGATTTCCCTTTCAACGAGACTCTTTGGCATCAATAATGCCGAAGCGAGCCGATGGGCTTCCGCTTCCTCACGCGCCGCTTGAGCGGATGCGCCCTTACCACCGCGGTACATCACATGTTCGTCGATGAAAAGACGTGGCTTCCCATTTCGTTTCGCGTGTAAGGTGAAGTGCGCGATTTCGTGAGAAATCGTGAACCGCTGCCGCACGCGCGCATGGGCAGAGTTGTAGCCGATTGCGCCCTGGTCATCGTTCACAACCAGCACGCCAGAGACTTTGCCGAGCGGAAGCGCCTCAAGCGTCAGATTCAGATGCTGAGCGACGATCTGGATCGGTACGGGTACGCGGTAAGCATCCGTTTCGCGCAATGTTTTCTCAGCCGTGTTTTCAAGTTCACCTGTACTTATCACTTTGGAACCTCCGATGTTGCGCAGCCTGCAAACGGTTGCAAGCTCCGCGAAAGTGATGGGGATTGGCCGGATTCACGCTGCGGCCCGACGGCTTGCGCTCTTCGCTTGCTATTTGGACGCCCTTTACGTGCGAATGGCAAGGTTCCGTCACTGGCCGCGCTGTTCTTCAAGCGCCGGACTGCCGTTCCCTTGGATTGCTTCATTTCGCGATGAGCAGACGGGGACGTTCCCGCTCCACGTCCTCCGCCAATCTCTCTTTGGCAAATTCCGTGGTGACGCGTGGATCCTCTTAACCGGCGATCTCGTCCAGCGTGGTGGCCAGCGCCGGATAGTCCTCGAAGATTTCGTCGTCCGCTTCTTCAATATTGCCAAACCGGAACTCCAGTTCCCCCTCATTCGTGAGAACCACGTCCACAGCAACATTGTGCAACTCCCGCACGGTGACGTTTTGGGGACCAAGACCGCAACAAACAAGCTCCCAATGGGCGGTCGGCACATCCATCTTAAGGTCGTTGGCGACCGATTCCAAATCGGCATCGAGTCCCGCGAACTCCAGTGCCTCCCGTTCGCTTTCCGCTTGCGCAATGACACTGTTCCCATTTTCCAGCCGTATCATAAACAGCTTTTTCATCAATCCTCCAGGAGAAATAACGTTCCATTAGATGTCCGCAACTATCAGAAGGTCAACTGCCAATCGTCGGAGCGCTTCTGTCGAAAAATCATGGGACAACTCAGCCATGAAGAGACAGAAGCGGCGCCGATCAGATCGCTTGGAAACTCCCCATCGCCATTGCTGGCACAGAGCCGACATAACAATATCAATCCGGCTTCGTAGATTGTTTGTCATCCCAAGGCGGGACGAAATCACATCTGCGCGTTCAGAATCGCGTTATCGCGAGCTGGCAGATACAAGATCAAGAACTCTGGGATACACGGGGACGGCGACCCTGCAGGGTTCCTTGACGTTCATTTGAGACGCACCTCTTCTGAATGTCACACCGGCCAGAGCTGAAAACATTACATATGCCGCAAAGCTGCCATCGGGTCAGCTTTCGCCGCGCGGCGTGCAGGAATATAGCTTGCTAGTAGAGCTACCCCTGAGAGCAACACTCCGGCGGCGACCCATGTCACCGGATCCGTCGGGCTTGTATCGTAGAGCAAGCTCGCCAATACCCGCGCAAGCGCGAGTGCCGCAACCGCGCCCGCAGCAAGCCCAAGCAGCACCATGAGCATTGCCCTCCCGATCACAAGCTTCATCAGACCGCTCGACGACGCCCCCAGAGCCATCCGAATCGCCATCTCATGCACTCTTTGCGCTACAGAGTAGGAGAGAACGCCGAAGATCCCGATGGCAGCCAGTAATACTGCGATGGCTGCAAAAATGGCCAGCAGAATAGTCCGAATCCGAGCCGGTGCCACGGCTGCCGACTTGATTTGTTCCAGGGTCGCTACGTCTGTCACCGCTTGATTCTTGTTCACTTTCCAGATCGCTTCTTTGATCGATGGAGTTAAGCGCGACGGATCTATTGCAGCGCGAACCGCGAGGCTAATGCGGGCGAGGGGGCTTTGATAGAACGTGACGTACAGAACCGGGTCGTCCTCGCCGAGGCTCCCCGCAATCTTTTCGTTCGACACTACTCCTACGACCTGCCATGGGATTTCCTGGCCGAGGGCAGCCTTTCCAGGCGCGAGCTGCCGAATTGAAATGTGCTTGCCGATGGGATCCTGGCCTTTGAAGTACGTCTTCGCCATCGTTTCATTGATGACTGCCACGGGCGGTGCGCCAGCCGTGTCGCTCTCAGCAAGACCGCGCCCCATCAGCAATCTCATGCCAACGGTGTAAAAATACGCAGGCCCGACCTTTTTAAAGAAGCAGCCAGGGCGCTGAGAATAGGGTAAATAGCTCCACCCCTGGATAAGACACGGCATGAAGCGCACCCAACCTCCGATTGGCCGCGCATTCGTCATGGCGGCGGCTCGTACACCGGGTAGGCTTCGGACGTTAGCGGTGATTTCCCGAAGATAATTCGTAAGCGTCGTGCCGTCCGTGGACTCCGCTGGCGGGATTGGGAGATCCATCGCAAGCACGTTGGTTGTATCCACGCCCGGGTTGACGGTTGCGAGCCTGTCAAAGCTTCGAAGCAAAAGGCCGGCTCCGGCGAGCAACATGAATGTCAACGCCACCTCGGCAATCACGAGAGCTGTCCTCGTCCGATGCCGCGTTGGGCCAGCAGTATGGCTTCCGCCGCCCTTTAGCGTTCCGGCAAGCATGGATCGCGTGCCGTTCATCGCCGGCGCCAGACCAGAAATGAATCCCGTAAGAACTCCGGCGATGAGAGTGAGAAGTAGGATGCCCAAATCCATGTGGACGTCTGCTTGCGGTGGCAGCATGCCCGGTGGCATCCACAATTTGATCCAGCGCATAAGCATCGCGCCCACGGCAAAACCAGCCACACTACCCAGGAGTCCGAGCATTGTGCTTTCTATAAGTAATTGTCGAATCAATCGCAGGCGGCGTGCGCCCAAGGCCGAACGAACGGCGATCTCGTGTTCGCGCTGAGTTCCGCGCGCCAGCATCAGACTCGCAAGATTGGCGCAACCGATCAGCAGCACGGCTCCAACCGCTGCGAGCAGCACCCAGAGCGAGCGGCGCAATTGCGTACCAACAACTTCATCGATTAGGGGCTCGACTATTACGCCCCAACCGTTGTTCGATTCAGGGTACGCAGTAGCAATCCGGGCTCCGATCGCATCCATCTGAGCGCGAGCTCGCTTCAGAGTGACGCCGGGCTTGAGACGGGCGATGGCCGAGAGCCAGTGATAATTGCGTGTCATGTCCGCCGGTCTGAACGCGAGAGGCAGCCACATAACGTCTCTCGTCCGATCAAATTCGCTGTCCGCGGGTAGGACGCCGATGATTATGTAACTTTTTGCGTCCAGGGTGATTTTGCGGCCAATGATGTTGGGGTCTCCGCCGAACTGGCTTTGCCAAATGCGATTCGAGAGCAGCACTTCCTGATCTTTTCCGAGCTGATCCTCGCCCGGAGCAAAGGTGTGTCCCAGCGCCGCGCGAACATCAAGCACCTTGAAATAGGACGGCGAGACTTTCTGAACAAATAGCTCCTGGGGGCTCCCCAAGCCAGTCAAGGTCATCTGGTCCTCAGTGACCGCAGACAGGAGCTGGAAACAGCGGTTTTCCCGCTTCCAGTCGAGGAAGTTCAGGGTCGAGATCCAGTTGCGAAATCCCCCCGGGTGCTTTTCCCACACACTGACTATCTGCTCAGGGTGCGGATAAGGAAGTGGCTTGAGCAGGACGGCGTTCACAAAACTGAAAATGGCAGTGTTCCCGCCAATACCGAGCGCCAGGATGAGCACTGCGACCGCAGTGAATCCGGGATCGCGCATTAACTTGCGCACCGCATATCTCAAGTCTTGCGCCAAGATTTCCAACGGCATAAGCCCTCGCGCCTCCCGCTGTTTTTCCCGCGCCTGCTGTACTCCCCCAAAATGCACCAGCGCCAATCGCCGCGCCTCCGCCGGAGCAACGCCGTGATCTATGTATTCGTCTATCGCGAGTTGAAGATGCGCCTCGATCTCGGCCGCGAGTTCCGCATCGAGCGCCTTCTTTGCGAAGAACGCCCGAACACGGCGGCACACCCGATTCAGGCCGCTCATACTTTGCTGGCCTCCTGACCGGGCTCAGGCACCATGGCAAACATACGGTCCATGACTCCCGTCAGCCGCTGCCAGTAGCGTGCATCCTCAGCCAGCCGCTTCCTCCCACTTCTTGTAATCGAGTAGAACTTGGCCTTCCGGTTGTTCCCGGAAATACCCCACTCTGAAGCAATCCATCCGCGCTGTTCCAACCGCACAAGAGACGCATAAATTGTTCCCTGATTTAGCAGAACCTGATTGCCGCTTACCTGCTCGATCCGTCGCGCAATGCCGTATCCGTGCAGAGATCCCATTGCCGCCAGCGTCTGCAGCACCATCAGATCTAACGTCCCCTGAAGCAAATCCAATTTAGAGTCGCCCAAATTCTCCCTCCTGTGCGACTACCACAGAAGTATGGCACATTTCATGTGGCTGTGCCACAGGAGATTCCAACAGCGCGAATCTCGATTGCGGATAATAGCATGTCGGCGCTACTTGCGCAGTAATGGCCATTCAACTGTCGAAGAATAGATATCTCCCCAGAACGGCCTTCCCAACTGAAATCTGCATAGCCGCGGATGCGCTGCCCGTCGGGTGGGGTGTGTCACGAACGCGAGCGTAAGCTCGCGGTGCTGTACCAAAGATGGGAGACAGGCCTCCCGAAGCCGACTTGCAGGAGTAGGCTTCAAACCGCCTCATGCTGCTGCGTTCAAAAGGCGCGGTAGTGAGCAACTGGGGAAAAGATCTCCGATCAGGAGGTCAGGTACGTGTTGAGGA
>JASHOY010000148.1 GCA_030038435.1 Acidobacteriaceae bacterium
ATAGACAAAACAATCAACGGCAGCTTGTAACTCGCGTGCGGCAGCCCCGCGTGCTCAGGAGACTTATGTCTCCAAAAGGAGAAATGAAGTGACCGCACTGACTATGCGAAAGCCGCATCCGGACCGCCCCATCGAAGGCGTGATGGCAAAGTGGTACGCCTCAAATACTGGCGAAATGATGCAGCAGTATATCGACCTGGCGGCGAGAATTGCGCCCCTGCTCAGCAATGGGAGCCGAGTGCTCGAAGTAGCGCCGGGGCCGGGATACTTCTGCATCGAGCTGGCGAAACGAGGCTCGTATGCAATCACGGGGCTGGACCTGAGCCGCACCTTTGTGAAGATGGCCTCCGAGAAGGCTGCCGCCGCCGGTGTAAAAGTGGAATTTACGCAGGGCTCGGCGTCGAAGATGCCCCTCCCCGCCGACAGCTTCGATTTCCTCCTATGCCGGGCGGCATTCAAAAACTTTGCCGATCCGGTGGGCGCGCTCAAGGAAATGCACCGTGTACTGAAGCCCGGAGCGCGCGGGCTGCTGATCGACCTGAGCAGAGACGCGCGGCCCGATGAAGTAAGCCGTGCGGTGGATGAAATGGGCCTGTCGACAATCAATCGCATCCTGACCAAAGCCGCCTTCAGGCGGATGCTCATCCCCTCCGCCTACACGCGAGGCGAATTCGAGCAAATGCTGAAGCAAACTAAGTTCAGCAACGTAGAAATCCATGGAGACGGGATGGGTTTCGAGATCTGGATGACAAAGTAGCCGCCGCGCCCCACGCTTGCGCTGCGCCGCCATACGCCCCATTCTGCGCTATCACAATGCCGCGCCAATCGGCCGATCTAACCCTTGTCCACTGGCCACTTCCCTGGCGCGATCAGCCCTGTCGGCGCAGCGGTTTCTGCATCGGCACCACCTGCACCGTGACGTCGCGAACCTCGTTCAGAAACCGGTTGAGCACCGAACCGTGCAGCAGAATATCCCATCGCGACCGCGTAGGCTGCCCGAAGACCACGTGCGAGATGTTCTCCTGCTGCGCAAAACGCACCAGGGCGTCGGATATGTTGCGGTCGGTAAGCGAAACCACCTGCGCGCCCAGGTCGCGCGCCATGCGCTTATACTCTTCCACTCGTTCGTAGGCTTCCGGATCGCCGTGACCTTTGTCATCCGGTTTGCCCACGTAAACCGCAAACCAGTTGCTGGCCAGCCGTCCCGCGATGCGCGCTCCCACGCGCAGCAACCGCTCCGTGCCCGGCCGTTCGCTCAGGCACACCATGACTTTTTCCGGCATCGGCGCCTGTTCCAGGCCCTGCGTGCGCCGGTATTCCGCTGCCCGGTTACCCACCTGCTCGGCCGTCACGCGCAGCGCCAGCTCGCGCAACATGTTCAGGTTGCCCTTGCGAAAAAAGTTGCCCAGCGACTGCTCGATCTTCTCCGGCGGATAGATCTTCCCCTGCCTTAAGCGCGTGCGCAGCTCGTCTACGGGAAGGTCGATGTTCACAACCTCGTCGGCGCGCTTGAAGAAATTGTCGGGAACCGTCTCGCGGATCACGGTGTTCGCCGAGCGGCCTACCGCGTCGTTGAGTGTCTCCAGGTGCTGGATATTTACCGCCGTCATCACGTTGATGCCCGCGTCCAGCAACTCCAGAACATCCTCATAACGCTTACGATTCTTGCTCCCCGGCACGTTGGTGTGAGCCAGCTCGTCCACTACCACCGTCTGCGGATGCCGCGCCAGTATCGCATCCACATCCATCTCTTTCAGCTTCACGCCCCGATACTCGATCACCCGCTGTGGCACCACTTCCAGATCGCGGATCTGGGCATCGGTCTCCTTGCGTCCGTGCGTTTCCACCAGGCCGATGACCACGTCGATGCCCTGCTGCTGCTTCATCAGGTAGGCGTCGTTCAGCATCAGGTAGGTCTTGCCCACTCCTGCCGCCGCGCCAATGTAAATGCGCAGCTTGGCCAGCGTGGGCTTTTTCTCGAGCACGATTTCGGCCATCGCTCAGCCCACCTCGACCGGGTGATGTTCTTTGATCGCCGCCGCGACCGGCAGCGTAAAGCGAAATGTGGTTCCGTGGCCCAGCCGGCTTTCCACGGCAATCTGTCCGCCCAGCGCTTCCACAAGTCGCCGCACCAGCGCCAGGCCCAGCCCCGTGCCCCGCTCCGAAGATACGCTGAAGCGATCGAAGATTCTGCTCAGCCGGTCCGCTTCGATGCCGCGTCCTGTGTCCCGCACCGTGAACTGCACATTCTCCTTGATCTCCTCGGCCGCCAGCAGAATCTCTCCGTCTTCCGGCGTAAAGCGCAGTGCGTTGCTCAATAGATTATCCAGAATCGAGCGCAACGCTCTCCGGTCGGCCTGCACCGGGGCCAGGTCCGCATAGGCGTTCACTTCCATGCGGATGTGCTTTTTGGTCGCCTCGTCGCAATGCCGGTCTCGCGCCTCGCCCAGCATCTGCAACGGCCGCAATCGCTCCAGCTTGAACTCGCGCTTGCCCGTATCCAGCTCCGCGACTTCGATCAGGTCGCTCATCAGGTCGTCCAGTTGCTCGGCATCCTGCCCGGCGGTCGCCGCCAGCTCCGCCTGCAAAGGCCGCAGATCGCCGCCATAGCCCTGTGTCAGCGCGTAGAGACTGCGCCGCAACTGCAGCAGCGGATCGCGCAATTTCCGGCTGGCCACGGCAATGAACTGGGTCTTGAAGCGGTCCGTGTCCTGCAGCGTGGTCACGTCTTCAAGGGTGGTCACCGCGCCCAGCAGCCGCCCCTCGGAGTCGCGCATGGGCGTCGTCCGCAGCCGGTAACTGCGCTCCTGGTCCCCAATACGCATGGGCAGCAGTGAAGCTTCACCCTCAGCGGCCACCGCCTTCTGCATGGAAACCGCGTCGCGAATGGCGCTGAGAATCTTAGCTCCGTATGGCGTATTGGCCAGCGCCATGCGGTCGGTGGCCGCCTCGCCCAGCAGCTCGCCGGCCGACTGGTTCACCCGCAGCACGTGCCCCTTGCCATCGGTCACGATAATCGGCTCAAAGATCGACTGCAGCACTGCGTCGGAAAGCTGGAACTCCATCTGCTTGCGTCCCGCTTCGGTGTCGCGCAGCTCGCGCAACCTCACCGCCAGCCGGCTCAGCTCCGCCGCGATCACCCCAAAGTCGTCGCGACCGCGCATGCCCACGCGGTGTTCCAGATTGCCTTGCGCAATGCGGTGTGCGTCTCGCGCCAACATGTGAATGGGCCGCAGCACGAAATAAATCGTTCCCAGCTCTACCACCAATGCGAAGACCACGAAGCCCAGCGCTACGCCCATCTTCCCCGCCGCGGCCAGGGCCCCATGCGTGGCCAGCACCAGTCCCACGGTAAGGCTGGCCATCAGTATGCAACCGAGAATCAGTCGATGGGAAAGATTGAGCATCCTGTGCAGTCCCCGTCCCCACGGGGATGGTCCTATGGTCCGGTTATCTTTTTTTATTTTGGAGGATGCGGCCCCATGACGCAATGGCGCGGCGCGCAATCTCGTCCAGGATCTGCTCAGAGCCGATTTTCCGGTGAGGCCGCCAACCCCGGCATCCGGCACACACTGAAGGATTTCCGCTGGTACGGACAATCCATTCCAACCGGCGCGCTGCCGTGAATCACCGTCCAGGTTACCGCCGGATATTCGCGCTTGAGCCACTGGAACTGCGCAACCGAAAAATGGTTCAGGCCGTAAGTCGCGTCGCTCATCTGTTTCCACTCCACGGCGAGTTTGGGAAACAGCGACACCACGCCTCCATCCTTGTAATAGTCGGCGAGATCGGAGCGCTCAGAGATGGCGCGGAATCCATGCACGTCGACCACCGGATCTTTGAAGTACCGGGAATCGACGGCAAATACTGCGTCGGTCGGCGTGTTGTAACGGATCCACAACAGCGTATTCACCCATGGATTGGGACTCGTCGACGCGGGGAACTCGACCTGCTGGCTGTGCGGGTAGGTCTGCCTGGCAACCACGAACATGCCCGCGGCCAGTCCTACGCAGAATGCCCCTATCGCCCAGGGCCGCCTCTGGCCCAGATACTCACCCAGGACTCCGGAAGCAAGGAGGACGAAGATGAGCGTGACCAGGTCAAAAGAGCGCAGCGGCTGCAGCCGGACGAACATCTGGAAGCTGGGGGACGAACACAGCAGGGCGGCCGCGGCAATTGAAATCAGTCCGAACGGAATCAGCGCGAAACTGATCTGCCTGAAAGCTGGTCGGGTGCCTCGCAAATCCGCCTTCCAGAACCAATAGAGGAACGCCAGGGGCCCCAGCAGTCCCAGCCAGTGATACCAGCTCCAGTTGTATAGAAAGAAGTAATCCCGCGAGAAAAGCGCTTCCCGGTAAGGTCCGCTGGCTGGCGAAAAATGGAACTGTGCGGGAATGATCCCAATCGCGCCAGCCAGTGCGGGAACTCGCGCCCGTACCCGGTTCCTGTTCACCTCGGCCACCCAGAGCACGGCGATCAAAAACAGCAGGTATACCGCCATCTGCGGGTGAATGGCTGCGGTGAGGACCGCGGCAACTCCCGCTCGTGCAAACCGCCGCTCCAGAAGGCAGGCCACTGCGTACAACGTCAACGGAGTCGAAAAGGAACGGGCGGTGAGGTACGGGTCCATGATCAACAAGCCTGTGTTGGCCACCGGCATGGTCAGCAGCGTGGTCATTACCAGCACCGCGCTCCAACGCGCTCGCGCCGACGCAAAGCAAGCGCTGGCAAAAATCCAGGAACATGTAACCGTGGCAAACAGAGTCACCAGGTACCAGGCGAAGAACGTCCAGTCCATCGACAAATGGGTTAAGCGCCCGGTCAGCGCAACAATCGGCCCGAACAGCGACAGTCGCGCATGGGAGAGAAAAAACTCCCGCCCAAAGGGATACAGCGCCGGGTGGCGAAACCAACGCGCCGCCGGCAGATAAATCTCGGCGTCTTCCACGCCGAGGTGGTAGCCATGTATGAGCAGCGCCGCCGCAGTCAATCCTGCAAGCCGCAGGACAGGCAATCGCCCGTCCGTGGTTGATTTCATGGAATCTCCTCGGCTGAATGGCTAGCCGGTGAGGTCTGCGGCTTCAGATGCAGGCGCGGGAAGTCGAAGATAGGTTTACGGTAGAACCCTGTCCGGGCGGCAAGACAATCGACGGTGGTCTTAAGCACGCCCAGCCCATAGCCGATGCTGCGTCGCAGGTTGATGGACGAAGCTTCAGGAAAGTAGCGCGTAGGGCAGGAGACTTCACCTATGCGGGCTCCGAGATAAATGCTCTGCGCCAGCAATTGATTATCGAAGACGAAGTCGTCAGAGTTGGCTTCGAGGGGTAAGGAGAGCAGCAGTTCGCGGCTGTAGGCGCGCAGTCCGGTGTGGTATTCGGAAAGCTTTGCGCCGAGAGCGAGATTCTGGAATAGCGTGAGCACGCGATTGGCGATGTACTTATATCGAGGCATTCCGCCTTTGAGGGCGCCGCCCCCCAGAATCCGCGAACCCAGGACCATGTCGTAGACGCCGTAGGCGATCATTTCCGCCATCGGGGCCACCAGTTGCGGCGAATACTGGTAATCAGGATGCAGCATCACGACAATGTCCGCCCCGGCCTGCAGCGCCGCGGCATAGCAGGTCTTCTGGTTGCCCCCGTAGCCGCGATTGCGCGCATGTACATGTACATCGAGGCCCAGCCTGCCGGCCAGCTCCACCGTGCCGTCCGAACTGCGGTCGTCAACTAAGATGCACGCATCGACGGTGCCGGAAATCTCCTCAACCGTCTGCTCCAGCGTCCTTTCCGCGTTATAGGCGGGAAGCACGACGATGACTTTTTTGTCATGAATCATGCATGTCCTTGAGCTTTCTAAACGGGTAGCCTGACCCAATCATACGACGGGAAAGGCTCAGGATTGTAAGCGCACGGCAAGAATTGAACGGTTTTCTCGCTGCCCGGGCGCTGTCTACGCTATTCAAGACCGCTGCCCCCTCTGACCCCATCGATCAGGGTATGCGGCAAACAGAGAGCTCGCTATTGTGCCATTCGCAATCCAGCCCGCGCGGCGCGGGAAACGAGACCAGCGCCCAATCCACACCAAATTCCCTTTTGAGCCGCTCGAAATCGGCAAGCTCGAAGCTCTTCCAGCCGCTTTCCGCCGTTACCTCACGGTTCCATTCCGGCGCCAGTTGCGGTACCAGCACCACAACCGCAGTATCTTTGATGCCATCGGCCAGTGCGCTGCGCTCCGCCAGCGCGCGGAAATTGTGGTAGTCCTCATCCGGCGCAGCAAGATAGTAAGGGTCGAGCGCGAAATACGCGTCCGTCGGGGTGTTCGTGCGGATCCATGCAAAGGCCTGCAGCCAGGGATTCGCCGGCTTGGTCCACGGCATCTCCAGGTGCGGGCAATCGGGGAATTCCGCCACTTGCGCGCTCAGCATGGCTCCGTTGGCGACGAGAAGAAAAACCGCCCAGCGCCAGGCGCGCCGCTTCAGCAGCAACTCTCCGATGAAGCAGCCGGCGAAAAGGGCCAGGAAACAGTAAATAATCTGCAGGTAGCGCATCGGCTGCATCGGTGCCAGGCGAATAAAAGAGGGCGGCGCGAGCATGACGATCGCCACCAGTTGTTGGAAGATGCCATAGATCAGCACCGCCAGCGCAAAGCGGGACAACAGCGTATTGCCGCGCCTCTTTGCCAGGCGCCAGAGCAGCCAGAAGAGCACTAACGGACCCAGCGCGCCCAGCCACTCGTACCACGTCCAGCCGGAAAGCAGATAATATTGCCGCGTGTCCATGGCCTTGCGCCAGTCGGGGCTTGCCGGATCGAAGACCCATCCCAGCGGAATCAGAACCGCCGCGCTGCGCGCAATGGCCGCGCGCATGTCGCGCAGCCAAACATGCACCGGCTCCATCATGGCGATCGACAAGCAAAGACAGAATGAGACTCCAAATGCCGCCATGATGGGATGCAATGCGAATGCCGCCACCAGCAGCGGAATTGCATACCACCGCTTGCCTGCGATGACCCGATCCGTCGCCAGCAGGATGAAGGCCGTCGCCAAATTGCGCGGATGAAGATGCTGATCGGCAATATAAAGCGCCGTGCCGGCCACCGGCAGCGTCAGCATAGCCGCCAGCATCGCCACTCCCGCCCATCGCGCTTCCGCTCGTTCAAAAAGACGCTTGGCAATGCTGTAGCCGGCCCACAAGATCAGGAAGATCGCCGGCAACTGTCCCAGCAACTCCGCCCATGCCACCGGAAGGCGCGTGATGCGGACAAACCACGCCACGCTGTTGTCAAACGCACTGGCCTGCATCTGCAGCTTGAAAAACTCCGCGTCATGCGGATAGAGCGCCGGATGCAGATCCGACTGCACCGCCGACAGGTAGATGCCGTCGTCTTCGTATCCCGGGTGATAACCCATCACGGCGAATCCGATCAGGGTAAGCAGCAATACCAGCAGCAATTCAGTCAGAAATCTATTTCGCTTCAACTTTTGAATGCCAATCAAGCGGTTGATCCCCGGAGTTGCGAAGTGACTGCCCCTGGAGCAAGAATGGGACGACTCGATGGTTCCTTAAACTTAGACGCGCCCTCTCTGCAACGAGTTTATGATGCCCGGGAACGATGCCCAAAAGCTCGCGCTCGTGATTCCCACCCGCCACGAGGCAAAGAACATTCTTGTGCTTCTGGCGCGCGTCACCGCGGCTCTTGACGCAGCCGGCGCGCGCTACGAAATCCTCGTCGTCGACGACGACAGCCGCGATGGCATTGCCCAGCTCGTTTCCGCCCTCGCTCGCACCGACTCCCGCATCCGCCTGCTGGTTCGCCGCGGTCAACGCGGCCTCTCCGGCGCCATCCTCCATGGCTGGCAACACACCGATGCTGAAATCCTCGGCGTAATCGACGCCGACCTGCAGCATCCGCCCGAATTGCTTCCGTCGCTGCTGGGCGCCATCCGCGATGGCCGCGACCTCGCCATCGCCAGCCGCTACGCCTGCGGCGGAAGCCTGCCCTGCGGCAATCCCCTGCGCCGGATCTTCTCGGCTGCCGCAGTTTGGGCTACCCAGCCGCTCCAGCGCCACAGCCTCCGCGCGCGCGATCCTATGTCCGGGTTCTTCCTAGTTCGCCGTCACTGCCTCGAGGGCATTCCCTTTCAGAAAAGCGGCTTCAAGCTGCTGCTCGAAATCCTGGTGCGCGGCCGCATCGGCTCGCTTGAGGAAATTCCCTTCTCTTTTGGCCGCCGCCTCGCCGGACGCAGCAAGGCCGGCGTCAAGGTGGCCTTCGATTATCTCGCGCTGCTGGCCAGGCTCTACCGCCAGCGCCTTGGCATCAGCCGATGTTCCCCTGCACTGACCCCTGACCACTGATCTCCGCCTTTAAATCTGCGGCATCATCATGCGCAACACAAGAAACACCGCAACGCCCAGAAAGAACACCAGCGCCATGCGGATGCCCGGCTCGCGATTGACCTCGGGAATCAGGTCGCTGGCGGCCACGTAGAGCGCCACACCGGTTGAGAATGGCAGCCCGAAGGGCAACCAGTGGGGAACAAGCTGGATGAGAAGCACTCCAGCCACCGTCGCCGACGCCAGCCCGACCGTGGAAAAGAACGCGGCGGTCCGGCTGTGTCCCCCGGCCAGCATCACCGAGGCCATGGCAAAACCCGCCGGCGCCTTGTGCAGGATTATCGCCAAAAAGATCAACCAGCCCAGCGCGCCGGAGATCACAAACCCCGCGCCGATCGCCACCCCGTCAAAAAACGAGTGCGCGCACCATCCACCCAGAACCGAATAGCTCCGGTGCGGGTCCATGAACTCGCCGCGATGCGTCTCTTCGCCGTAGTGAAAGTGTGTGTTGATGGTGTGCTCCACCAGGTGCATGGCGCAGTAGCCGGCCATGATGAGGATCGCGCCCAGGCGGGGAAACAGGCGCACGCTGTCGGGCATCATTTCCAATAGCGCAGCCGACATCAGAAACGCCGCGCCCAACGCCACAAAGTAGCGCAGGTAAGGTCCCACGCCCCGTGCGCGCACCAGCACGATGCCCCCGGCCACGTTGGCCAGCGCCGCGCATACTCCCAGAATGATCGCCGTGCCGAGCATGGGCGTCACCCGCTGTGCCGGATGTGCAGCACGTCGCCATCCTGCACCACGTATTCTTTGCCTTCCAGCCGCAGCGTGCCCCTGGCGCGCGCCGCGGCCTCTGAGCCGGCCTCCAGCAGCGCATCCCACCGGATCGTCTCCGCGCGGATGAAGTGATGCTCCAAATCCGTATGGATCACGCCCGCCGCCTGCGGAGCTTTTGCCCCGGTTGGTACCGTCCACGCGCGGCACTCATCCTCGCCCGCGGTGAAAAAACTGATCAGGCCCAGCAGCTCATAGCTCTTGCGGATCAGACGCACCAGCCCGCTCTCCTTCAATCCGTAGCTGGAAAGAAAATCCGCGGCCTCCTCGTCCTCCATCTCCGCCAGCTCCGCTTCCACCTTGCCGCAAATCGCCGTCGCTCCCGCGTTGGGCCGGTGCGCCACGCTGTCCAGCTTGAAGCGGGAAACGGCGGTCTCCAAATCAGCCCCCAGCGAAGCGCTCTCGCCCACATTCAGCACGTAGAGCATGGGCTTCTGCGAAAGAAACATGAAACCCTTGATGAGCTTCTTCTCCTCCGGCGTCATCTCCAGCTCGCGCAGCGGCTGCTCTTTTTCCAGCGCCTCTTTTGAGCGCAGCAGCAGCGCGTGCTCCTGCTCCAGCTCGCTCGAGCGCATCTTGCGCAAGTCCTTCTCCACGCGTTCCAACCGCTTTTCGACCTGTCCCAGATCGCTCAGCATCAGGTCGAATTCCACATTCTTGATGTCGCGCAGCGGATCGATCGGCCCCACATGCGGAATCGCATCATCCTCGAAGGCTCGCAGCACGTGAATCAGCGCATCCACGTTGCGGAGATTCCCCAGATATGCCGACTCCTTCAGTGCCTCCTGCCCGATCGCCGCCACGTCCACGTACTCCACATTGGCGAAGGTAGTTTTCTTGGGCGAGTAAAGCGCCGAAAGCTTTTCCAGCCGCTCATCCGGCACGCGCGCCACGCCAATATGCGCCTCGCGCGGATTTGAGTACCCGTGTTCCTCAAGCTTGGCCCCGGTCAAAATTCTGAACAGAGATGTCTTGCCCACCTGCGGCAGGCCGATAATGCCGGTCTTCATGATCTTTCCATTATCAGCGATGAACCCGGAGTGGCCCGTGGGCAGTAGTCTCTAGCTTTTCGTGCTCTCCGCCCGCGCCACCAGCACCACCGTCACCAATCCCAGCAGCAACACGCCTTCCTCCACCCACTCGCTGCGGTTGTGCAGCTTGTTGAAGTGCGCCGTGATTGGCGAGGCCGCGCCTGGATCGATCGTCCCGCCCTCGGCGATCCGGTCGCGCTCCATCGCCGGAATAATGCCGAACTGCGAATACACCGTCAGCGTCATCATCACCAGGATGAGCACCATCGGCGCCAGCACCGCGCGCGGCTTATAGATGCCCCATGCCGGAGCCAGCGCCAGCAGCGCCAGCGCAATGGCGCCAGACACCAGCCCCATTCCATGCAATATGCGGATCAGTTCCCCCACAATCGTGCCTGCCGCATGCACATCGGGCATCAGCGTGCCGAAGGCGACCGCCGCGGTCACCGGAAAGAAAATCTCCGCGCCCAGCCAGACGATCAGGGCAAGATAAAGCAGAGTGCGCAGCGTGGTCTTCATGCGAGAAGCATACAGAGTCTGCCTTCACTCTTCCAACGCTCGCGGATACCAGGCCATCGCCTGCGCGGATATTTTCAGGGCGCGTCGCCACGCACAAAAGCACGGCCACTGACGAGCAAAAGCAAGCTCAACGCCTCGCACCCGGAAAACGGATCGCCCGGCCATCGCTCACTGCGGCAAGGTCCCATACACCGACGGTCTTCCGATCAGCCTTTGGATCCGCTGCCGGATCGGCGGATGCGTGCTGAACAGATTGGCAAGCATCTCGCCGGAGAGCAGCGGCGCCACGATAAACAGATGCGCCGAGTCCGGCGATGCCGGCAGGGGCACACGCTGGCTCACGGTCGAGATCTTCTCCAGCGCCGAGGCCAGCGCATAAGGATTCCCCGTCAGGTGCGCGCCCGAAGCATCCGCCTCGAACTCCCGCGTCCGCGACACCCAGAGCTGAATCAGCATGGCCGCAAACGGCGCCAGAATCAGCATGGCCAGCGCGCCCAATCCGCCGCCTTCGCGGTCACGCTCGCCGCCGCCATACCCGGTGAAGATGCTGGCCCAGAACCCCATGCGCGCCAGAATCGTGATCGCTCCGGCCAGCGTGGCGGCAATCGAACTGGTCAGAATGTCGCGGTTGCGCACATGTCCCAATTCATGCGCCAGCACACCCTCCAACTCTTCGTCATTCAGCAGTTCCAGAATGCCCTGCGTCACCGCCACGGACGCGTGCTGCGGATTCCGCCCGGTGGCGAACGCATTCGGCGACTCGCTCGGAATCACATACATCTTGGGCATGGGAATGCCGGCCTTCTGCGTCAGCCGCTCCACCACTGCGTAGGCTCGCGGCAACTGCTCTCTCGTCACCGGCTGCGCGCGGTACATCGCCAGCGCAATCTTGTCGGAATAGAAATAGCTGAAGAAATTCATTGCCGCGGCCATGGCGAACGCAATCCACGCGCCATCGGTACCGCCAAAATACTCCCCCGCGAGAATCAGCAGGACCGTCAGCACCCCCAGCAACAATGTGGTTTTCAGCGCGTTCATGATTCACTCCTCGCTGCCCGCTCCCAGCCTTCAGCTGTCAGCCGTTAACCGCTGCCTTTACCCACATTTCTTCGATGCCCATCCAAGCCCCAGGACGCAATATCGCCTTCCCCGTTACCTACGTAAAACAGGCCGGCAGCGTTCCCTGATTTCAGGAACTCCACCGGCCCGTCAAATGTCACGAATGCCAATTCTCGGCATGCTCTCGGCGCAAGGCTGGGAGCTGCTAGCCACCGGCTACGAGCTGCGTTTCAACGCCCTCCTCAGCACCGTCTCCAGCGCCGCTTTGGTTACGTCGTATTCGTTCGGCGCCAGCGTGCCGGCAATCTTTTCGCTCTCCAGCGCAAACAGCTCTTCCTTCAGCGCATTCAGCAGCGCCGCATTCCTTGCCTCTGGCGCTGTCTGCGCAGCAAAGGCCGATGCCGCTCCCATCGGCGCCTGCCTTGTCGGCGCCGGATACGCCACCGGACTCACCTCCGGCCCTGCGAATCCGCCGCCTGCCGCGGCCATAGCGGGCACCCCCACCGGCTTGCGCAGCAGGAACGCCGCCGCGGCGGCCAGCAGCAATCCCAGCCCGCCGAGAATCCACCACTTGTACTTGCTCAGCGGATCAGGTGTGTCGATCGGCGCTCCAATTCCCCCGCCCGGTTGCCCGCCGTTGCCGTCGGCGGCGCTGTTGTCGGCCGCCTGCTGCTGGCCGTTTTGCGCCTCGCGCGGAATATTACCGGTTCCCGACACCGTGAAAGCTACCGTCTTGCCCACCGGCTCGTTTTTCAAAAGATACGTCTGCACCGTGGGATCGTCGTTGATTGACTGAAATTGTCCCCCCACGCCCCCGGTGAAGGTCATGCTCTTGGGCAGCAGTACGGCCAGGTCGTCGGTGGGCAAGCTGGCCTGCGCATGAAATGTATATTGGCCCGCGCTGTAGGGCAGATCGTAGCTGATCTGCAACATCGTGTCCTTGTCGCCGTTATCCGGCTGGATGGGAAAGTTGAAAATGAAATGGCCTTTTTCACCGGTCGGCGTCACATTCACCGACGTCGGCAAGCCGCCTGGCCGCTGCGCACCCGCTCCGTTCACCTCCGCATCCGGCGGCAGTACGATTTCAAAGCCCTTCGGACTCCACTGCGTCACCGGCGGTGAGCTCAGGTTGTGCACCAGGTAGCGCTCGTTCACGCTAAGCTGGCCGTTCTGCGTCTCCACTTCCAGCACATCGGCCTCGATGTAGACGCCCTTCACCTTGGCGGCCACGTCGTAAACCGGAATGTCGCCGTTTCCGCCTCCCTGTGGCGCGGCGATGAAATAACCCGCTCCCTGATGCGTCACTCGCACCAGGTACGGCCCCGGTCCCGGCTCGTCCAGCGAGTAGTGCCCTTGGGCGTCGGTCTTGGCGTGCGCCACCTCCGCCATGCCCGCCTGCACGTCCAGCAACACCACGGTGTCGCCCGTGGCCGGCTTATTGGTGGTCTTGTCTGTAACGGTTCCGTTGATGGAAGCTGCCCGCGCCAGCGCGCTAGCGAAGATCAAAGTTGCTGCAACTGCATAAAACGTGGTTCGAATTGCTTTCATGAGTTTCAATGATTCCCGTATCGTCTTTCCCTGGTTTCCCAGTTCCCTAGCGTCCTACCGCTGCAGAAACTCAATCTCCTGGAGCAGCTTCGATGTCTCCGCCTCAAGATGCGCTCTCTGCGTCTGGAAGTCCTCTTCAGGATACTTCCCCGCCCGGTACTCGAAATTCAAATCGCGCAGATTCTCGTAAAGCTGCTCTTTGCGCTCCAGCAGATAGTCCAGCCGTGTCTTCTGCCGCTGGCTGGCAAAGGCGTTCTCCGGCCAGAAGGTGTAAATGATCAGCGCAAACAGGAGCAGGACGCCCGCAATCAGACCCTCGGTCTCGGTCATGGCTTAAAACCCTCCGTCCGACCCGGTTTCCCGGCGGATTCGTTCGATCCGCGCCCGTTCTGCCGGATCCATGTTCGCCGGATTCGAAACCGCCACCGGCTCCATCTTGCCTCCGGGCAGACTGCCCCAATGCTTGATCAGCAGAATCGTCCCCAGCAGCGCCGCGCCAAAGACTGCAAACGGCGCAATCCACGCCAGCAAGTCAAATCCCCGCGCCGGCGGCGCAGCCAGCACCGTCGCGCCATACTTGGCCGCAAACCAGTTCAGTATCTGCTGGTCTGTCTTGCCCGCGGTGATCTGCGCCTGCAGATCGGCCATCTCCTGGCCTCGCGACGGGCACCCCACGTGATCGCATCCCCCCAGCAGTTGCGCGCACCCGCAGGTGCACATCAGCCGGTTGCTCAGATCATTGAAGCGCGCACCCGTGCTGCTGGCGCCCATCGAAAAGCTCATCGCCACTACCAGCGCTATCACCTGCGCGGCTCTGATCCAAAAAGTGAAACGCGCCGCAGCACTGCCCATCAGTCACCCCCTTTGAGCACCGGCGTCCCCAGCGACTCCTTTTTGTCGTTAGCCTGAAGCGCCGCGCGCAAAGGCTGCGCCCGCCCCGCAACCGAGGCCGGCGCAATGCTGGGAACCATCGCCACCACCGTGCCAAAGACGATCACCGCCAGGCCAAACCAGATCCAGCCCACCAGCGGGTTGAGAAACGCCTTGATAATCGGTCGTCCGGTGTCGGGATTGGTCCCCTCATACACCACATAAAGATCCCACGTCGGCAGCGAGTGGATGGCCACCATGGTCTGCGGCTGCCCACTGGCCAGATATAGCCGCTTCTCCGGCGCCATCTGGAACTCGTATTTCCCGTCCCGGTAGACATTCAGCAGCGCATACTCGGAGTTGTAATTCGCATTGGAGTCCTGCGTGAATCCAATGCAATCCAGCAAGTAAGGCCCAATGGTCAGCTTTGAGTGCAGCCCCATTTCCTCCGACGTGCTGCGGTTGAAGGCCTGCCCGGCCAACCCGATGACCACAATGACCACGCCAATGTGAATGATGTACCCGCCGTAGCGCCGCGTGTTCCGCCGCGTCAGCAGGTAGATGCCCGACAGCAGGTTCCGCCCCGTCTGCCGTGAAATCACCCGTGCTCCGCGCAAAAACTCCGAAAGGATCGCCGTCAGCACTCCGCCGGCGATTGCAAACGCCACCAGCGCATAGAATGCGCCGCGGTCAAACTGCCCGTTTTGCCACGGCCGCACCCCCAGAACCAGGCCCGCGATCACCACCGCCCACAACACAATGCAGGGCAGCACAAAATTCCGCTTGATGGCCTTGAACGACGTCGCCCTCCACGGCAACAGCGGCCCGACGCCTGTCAAAAACAGCAGGAAAAGCCCGATGGGCACGGCCACGCGATCGTAAAACGGCGCGCCCACCGTCACCTTCGTCCCTTGCACGTATTCAGAGAGGATGGGAAACAGCGTGCCCCACAGAATCACAAAACACGCCGTCAGCAACACCAGGTTGTTGAACAGAAAACTCGACTCGCGGCTCACCACCGACTCGATCTGGTGGTCGCTCTTCAGATGATCGCGCTGCAGAACGTAGGTAAAGATGCAGATTGCCAGCACAATCACCATGAACGTGATGAACCAGCTGCCGATCGACGACTGCGCAAACGCGTGCACGGAGCTCACCAGCCCCGCGCGCGTCAGCAGTGTGCCCAGCATGGTAAGCAGAAACGTGGAGAAGATCAGCCACACGTTCCAGCTCTTCATCATGCCCTTCTTTTCCTGCATCATCACCGAGTGCAGAAACGCCGTGCCCGTCAGCCAGGGCATGAAGCTGGCGTTCTCCACCGGATCCCATCCCCAGTAACCGCCCCAGCCCAGCACCGCGTAGGCCCAGTGCATGCCCAGAAAAATTCCGCAGGTCAGAAACATCCACGTGACCATGGTCCAGCCGCGCGTGATCTTGATCCACTTCTCGCCCGGGTAGCGCATCATCAGCGCGCCCAGCGCAAACGCAAACGGAACCGAAAAGCCCACGTACCCCAGATAAAGCATGGGCGGATGAATCACCATCTCCGGATACTGCAGCAGCGGATTCAGCCCGTTCCCGTCCACAGGCGTCGGCCCGTTGAACAGCGCAAAGGGCGGCGCGGCAAAATTCAGCAGCAGCAGAAAGAAGAACTGAATGCCGGCAAGGATCGTCCCCGCATACGCATACAGCTTCACGTCCGCCTTGTGCGTCAGCCGCAGCACGAAGCCGTAGCCCGCCAGCAGCCACGCCCACAGCAGCAGCGAGCCCTCCTGCCCGCTCCACAGCGCCGCAAACTTATACGGCGCCGGCAGGGCGCGGTTCGAGTGCTCCATGATGTAGGTGATCGAAAAATCGTTGGTGAAGACCGAATACACCAGCGCGAACGCCGCCGCCGTCACCGCCCAGAAGCACGCAATCCCCGCGCGCCGTGCAGTGTCGGCAAGCCGTTCCGGCAAGATCGGCGCCGGCCGGCCTGTAGCGATCAGCCGCAGCGCCACCGTCCCGGCCACCATGTTGTATGCAGCCAGCGTGAGGGCAATTAGCAGGGCAAAGCTTCCGAATGCTGCCATTTATGACTCCAGGATGATCATCGCACTGGAATGGGAAGGACGAATACGGCTCATGGAGGTATTCTCCATCATCATAGGCGCTTCGTTTGTGATTTGTCTCACACTTTGCTGATTCGCCAGTCCGCGCATAAAAGGTAGCTATACTGCGGCGAAACCTCCCCGCACTGGGCGTGCCCAGCCCGAGGCAGCCCTTGCGCAGACGCAAAAGCCCCCACCTGGCAATCAAACCACGATGTCCCTAAGAGAAACGGCGGTTGGATTTGCGCAACCTGCGCGCCGCGGACTCTGGCAGCTTCGACTACGCTACTTTGCTCGCGCGCTTGGCCAGCATCTGTCCGGCCATGGACAGAATCTTGTCTGCATCCGTCGTACGCGGCAGAAACCTTACAAATTCGCCTTTTAACTCGGCCGGCCATTCGCCGTCTTCGCCCAGCACCAGCACCGGCAGCGCGGGCAAGCGGTTATGCAGCTCTGCCACAAACGCCGGCCCTCCAATGCCCGGAAGGCGGTTGCGCGAAATCACCAGTCCCAGGTCATCCGCGAACTGCCTTTGCTCTACCAGGCACAGGGCCTCGGCGGCATCCGCCACGCGCTTCACGTCGGCAAATTGCCTGTCGAGGAGCGCCTTGCACATATAAGCCTGTAGTGGATCGTCGTCCACTAATAATATTTTTGGCACCATGAGCCCCAGGCGCACCCAAACGGGCATGGGGAAGCCGCGCCCCTGCATGAAAAATTAGATTGCATTCCTTCTCGTCAGGTTGCCCGCGGCCGAGTCTTTCTTCATTACTTCAATTGAGCCCTGCCTGGTTACCCGAACAAAATCTCCTTCTCGCGCAGTTCCTTGATGCTGTCCCGCAGCTTCGCCGCCCGCTCAAATTCGAATTTCCGCGCCGACTCCCGCATTTCTCCCTCCAGCTTCGCGATATACGCGTCCAGCTCCTCCTGCGAAGCAAACTCCGGCGCTTCCAGGCTCACCTCCGCCTCCACATCGCCGTACTCCGCCTTCAGGATTTGCGCCAGCCCCATATCCGCCTTGCTGATCACCGACTGCGGCACGATCCCGTTCTCCTCGTTGTAGGCCGTCTGGATCGCCCTTCGCCGGTTGGTCTCATCCAGCGCCCGCCGCATCGAGTCCGTCACCTTGTCCGCATACAGAATCGCCTTCCCCTCGATGTGCCGCGCCGCCCGTCCCATGGTTTGAATCAGCGACCCCGACGAGCGCAAAAAGCCCTCCTTGTCCGCGTCCAGAATCGCCACCAGAGAAACCTCCGGCAGATCCAGTCCCTCGCGCAGCAGGTTGATCCCGATCAGCACGTCGAACTCGCCCTTCCTCAGCCCCGCCAGCAGCTTCACCCGCTCCAGCGTCTCAATTTCCGAGTGCATATACCGGCACTTCACGCCAACCTCGGTGTAGTAGCCGGCCAGGTCTTCCGCCATCCTCTTGGTCAGCGTGGTCACCAGCACCCGCTCGCCGCGCTTGGCCCGGTCGCGAATCTCCCCCAGCAGATCGTCGATCTGCCCCTTCACCGGCCGGATCTCGGCAATAGGATCCACCAGCCCTGTCGGCCGGATCACCTGCTCCACCACCACCCCACTTGCCCTCGTCAGCTCCCACGGTCCCGGCGTCGCCGACACATACACCGTCTGGTAAATCCGGTTCTCGAACTCCTCAAACTTCAGCGGCCGGTTGTCCATCGCCGAGGGCAGCCGGAACCCGTATTCGATCAGCGTCTGCTTGCGGCTGCGATCGCCGTGCCACATGCCGTGCACTTGCGGAATGGTCGCGTGGCTTTCGTCCACAAAGAGCAGAAAATCCCGCGGAAAATAATCCAGCAGCGTCGGCGGAGGCTCGCCCGGCAACCGCCCGCTGAAGTGCCGCGAGTAGTTCTCGATGCCGTGGCAGTAACCCATCGACTTGATCATCTCCAGGTCGAAGCGCGTCCGCTGGTGCACCCGCTGGGCCTCCACCATCCGCCCCTCGCCTTCGAGCCTGGCCACCCACTCGTTCAGCTCCGCCAGAATCGACTCGATCGCCTCGGCCTTCCGCTCCGGCTGAACCACGTAGTGGCTCTTGGGATAAATGGGCAGCCGCGAGTACTTCTGCTTGACCGTTCCAAACAGCGGGTCTATTTGCGAAAGGGATTCAATCTCATCCCCGAAAAGCTCGATCCGGTAGGCATTCTCGTCATACGTCGGAAACACCTCGATCACGTCGCCGCGCACCCGAAATGTCCCGCGCCGGAAGTCCGTATCGTTGCGCTCGTAGAGAATCTCCACCAGCCGCCGCGTAATATCCTTGCGCGCAATCCGCTGCCCTTTTTCCAAGAGCAGTAGCATGCCGTAGTAAGCCTCCGGCGACCCCAGCCCGTAAATGCAGCTTACCGAGCTGACGATGATTGCATCCCGCCGCTCGAACAGCGCCCGCGTCGCCGACAGCCGCAGCTTGTCCAGCTCCTCGTTGATGGT
>JASHOY010000149.1 GCA_030038435.1 Acidobacteriaceae bacterium
AACCCTGTCACAGGAAGGCCCTACCACCAGGAGAGCTTGCAGAAGTCGCAGATCAAGCGGGCTGCAAAGCTCGCCAAACTGGGAGAGGACATTGGGTGGCACACTTTTCGCCACACCTACCGCTCCTGGCTCGACGAAACCGGTGCGCCGATGAAGGTACAACAGGAATTGATGCGTCATGCTTCGATCCAGACAACGATGAACGTGTATGGACGGGCCATGACGGAAACGAAACGCCAAGCAAACAGCCAGGTTGTAGGGCTGGTATTTGGCCCCAACTCGCAGAACGCAGCCACAAGCGAGGCATCTGCGACGCTACAGTAAATTGCAGCCATTCCTATTGGGGGATAACGGGGACTTGCCGGGAGCGATCAAATCTTGTAAGTGATTGAAAGATTTGGTTGCGGGGGCTGGATTTGAACCAGCGACCTTTGGGTTATGAGCCCAACGAGCTACCGGGCTGCTCCACCCCGCACATCAAGTTTAGCAACGGCCATTGCTGATGGTCAAATGGAAGTCTCTTTCAACAGAAGATGAGGCTAGGGCCAGATTGCCAGTGTGCCGAGCTCCCAATATCAGCTTTACATTTTCATCTTCGCCGAACCACCTTCCGTATTGCGCACTATTCCTGAGGGATCTGGGGTATTATGCGCAGTTCCCGAATGGCTCCTAAGACGAGCTCAAAACTGCTTACGACTGCATTTATCGCGATAGGATACTTATCGAAAACTATCTCAATCCTTCTTTTGCACATCGATTCCGCCAATTTTGTATTTCATTTGTACACCCGCCGCTATAAATAGAACTGCCATTCAACTGTCGACCTCTACCGAACGCACGTACTGTTCGGCAGCTGAACTGAGGATTTGCGTACATGCCGGAGCGGCAGCAAAACCTGTGGTCCCTCCAATTCGCAATAATTCTCATTGCGATCATGCGAAGGACTCCCGCACCAGGCATTTGGAGAGCATTGCATCTCCCTCCAGCCGCTTCCGTTACAATAATTTGCAAGCCTGCTGGTCCGAGAATTGATTTGTGGACAGCTGGGCGTGCCAAGATATGATGCTTGAGAATACACTGTCTGAAGCCCTGACATTCGATGACGTTCTGTTGGTGCCTGCGTACAGCGAGGTGGTGCCTGCGCAGGTGAGCACGCAAACGCAGCTGACCCGCAATATCCGGTTGAACACGCCCTTGATTTCTTCGGCCATGGACACGGTAACCGAATCGCGCATGGCAATTGCCATGGCGCAGCAGGGCGGAATCGGGATTGTGCATCGCAATTTGGCGATCGACGACCAGGCGGGGGAAATCGACAAGGTGAAGCGGTCGGAAAGCGGGATGATTGTTGATCCCGTCACGATCGGACCGGACCAGATGATTGCAGATGCGCTGGAAGTGATGCGGCGCTACAAAATCTCCGGCGTGCCCGTAACCCGCGGCAATAAGTTGGTAGGCATCCTTACCAACCGCGACCTGCGTTTCGAAACACGTACCGACATTCCCATTGGCGACGTGATGACCAAAGAAAATCTGATCACCGTCCCCGTGGGCACCACGCTGGAAGAAGCCGAAGCCATCCTGCATCAGCACCGTGTCGAAAAGCTCCTCGTGGTCAACGACGAATTCGAACTCAAGGGCCTAATTACCGTCAAAGACATCCAGAAGAAACTCAAATATCCGAATGCCAGCAAAGATAGCCAGGGGCGCCTGCGCGTGGGCGGCGCCATTGGTGCCACCGGCGATTTTCTCGAGCGCGCCGCGGAATTGGTGCGCATGCGCGTGGACGTATTGGCGATCGATTCGGCGCACGGACACTCCTCGCGGGTGCTGGAAGCTGTTCGTGAGGTTAAGCGGCGTTTTGCCGACGTGGACGTGATGGCCGGCAATGTGGCTACCTACGATGGCGCGCTTGCGCTGATCGATGCCGGTGCCGATGCGGTGAAAGTCGGCATTGGTCCCGGGTCGATTTGCACGACACGCATGGTTACCGGTGCAGGGATGCCGCAGATCACCGCCATCGCCGAGTCGTGGCGGGCGGCGAGCAAGCGCGACGTTCCCGTCATCGCCGACGGCGGCATCAAGTACTCCGGCGAAATCACCAAGGCCATTGCCGCCGGGGCCAGCTCCATCATGATAGGCTCGCTTTTCGCCGGCGTCGACGAGAGCCCCGGCGAGACCATTCTCTATCAGGGGCGCAGTTTTAAGACCTATCGCGGCATGGGGTCGTTGAGCGCGATGAATCAGGGGTCGGGCGAGCGCTATTTCCAGGGCTCAACCGATTTGGCCGACGCTGAAGCCAGGACTGAAGGCGTGGTGCAGCGAGAGCGGAACGGGCAGAACCGGCTGGCGAAGTTTGTCCCTGAAGGCATTGAGGGCCGCGTGCCATACCGCGGGCCGTTGGAGTCGATGGTTTATCAGCTTGTCGGCGGCCTGCGCTCCGGCATGGGCTACCTGGGCTGCGTCAGCATTCCAGAGTTACAGAAGAATTCGCGTTTTGTGCGCATCTCCGGCGCAGGCTTGCGTGAGAGCCACGTTCACGATGTCATTATCACGCGTGAAGCGCCCAATTACCATGTCGAATGAACGAGCGGTGCAAAGGATTCCCGCAACGTGGCCGCGGGCCAACTTTCGCTCTCACGCTGACGGCCGCTATGGCTGAGACGGCGGGTTGATTCGTCGCCTTGGCAAAATCCCGCATTCTTTCCGGCAGGCCGGATTAGGCGAACCCAGACAAAACGAGGGGCGCACCTCTTGGAAAAATGCGCCCCTGTGGATGTGCATGGTTTGACCCGGCCGTTAGGCTTAAAACGAGAAGATAAGAATGCAGGTTTGAGAAGCTGCTGTTAGGCCGCTTTCTCGCCGCCTTCGTCTTCGCCCTGGCTTTCGGCTTCTTTCTGCTGTTCTTCGAGCTGTTTTTCGAGCTCGGCGCGCTTCTTGGCTTTGCGCTCGGTGCGCTTCTCGCGCTTTACCTCGAGCTGCTTTTCGGCGCCCAGCAGCTCGATGAATGCCTTTTCTGCGCCGTCGCCCTGTTGAAAGCCGGTGCGCACGATGCGCAGATAGCCGCCCGCGCGGTCGCCGTAGCGCGGAGCAACGGTGTCAAAGAGCCGCTTCACGGCTTTGTCTGTGCGCAGGAAGCTGAGCGCCAGCCTGCGCGAGTGCAGATCACCCTTCTTGCCCAGGGTAATCATCTTTTCCACGTGCGGACGAACAGCCTTGGCTTTGGCCACGGTGGTCTCCACCCGGTCCTCTTCGATAACGGACGTGGCCAAATTGCGCAGAAGTGCGTTGCGATGGCTGGTATTGCGTCCGAGCTTGAATCCTGCGTTGCGATGGCGCATGTTTCTTTCCTCTAGGGGCTGGGCGACTGGGGACCTGGCGCGAAATGGTCGTTCTAGTCCCCAGTCCCCAAGTCCCTGGTCCCTGCTTTTAAAAGTTCTCTGTCTCGGTGGGCAGTTGCAGATCCACCGAATCCAGGGGTTCGTCTTCGTCCTCGTAATGGCCGTAGCTGGCGGCCAGTGCCGTTGCCGGCGGAATGCTCGTGGGACCGGGAACCGCGTTGCCCTGCTCGTCGATCTTCATGCCCAGCGAGAGGCCCATCTGCGCCAGGATTTCTTTGATTTCGTTCAGGCTCTTGCGGCCAAAGTTCTTGGTTTTGAGCATTTCGGCTTCAGTCTTTTGCACCAGTTCGCCGATAGTTTGAATGTTGGCGTTTTTGAGGCAGTTATAGCTGCGAACTGACAATTCTAGCTCCTCCACGGAGCGGTTGAGATTGTCATTGCGCAGCAGGACGCGTCCCTCTTCGCCGCGGCCTTCCGCCTCAATCTCCTCTTCAAAATTGATGAAGATGTTCATGTGGTCTTTGAGAAGTTTGGCCGCCAGGCCGATGGCGTCGGCAGGCAGCACCGCCCCATTGGTCCACACTTCGAGGGTCAGCTTGTCGTAGTCGGTGATCTGGCCCAGGCGTGCGGCGTCGACCATGTAATTGACGCGGCGCACCGGGGAATGCACGGAATCGACGGGAATAAAGCCCAGGCCGAGGTCGGCGTCGAAATTCTTATCCGCGGAAACGTATCCACGTCCTCGCTTGAGGCGCATTTCCATGTCGAGTTTGCCGCCTTCTGAGAGGGTGGCGAGATATACATTGGGATCCAGGATCTCAACATCGCCATCGGCTTCGATCAGGCCCGAAGTGACCACGCCGGGCTGATCGGCGCGCAGGTAAAGCGCCTTGGGGCCTTCGCCGTTCAGCTTGAAGGGAATCTGCTTGAGGTTGAGGATGATGTCGGTGGCGTCTTCGACCACGCCGGTGATGGACTGGAACTCGTGCAGCACGCCTTCAATACGAATGGCGGTGACGGCGGCGCCCTCAATGGAGCTCAGCAGCGTGCGGCGCAAGGCGTTTCCTATAGTGGTGCCGAAACCGCGTTCAAAGGGCTGGGCGCTGAACTTTCCGTAGGTATCTGTTAGCGTTTCAGCGTCGACTGCCAGACGCTTCGGTTTTTGGAATCCTCTCCACAACATAGTTTTCACTCGTTTCCCGCGCGGCAGGTACGTCGCGATGCACTTTGCGGCGGCCGCGCAAGTTCTCCTTTTCGGTTGAGTTCTTAGTTCACAGTTCTCAGTTCACAGCAACCCTGCCGCGGGGCAGGGAACTGTGAACCATGAACTCTGAGCTGCTTTACTTGCTGTACAACTCCACAATCAACTGCTCGTTGACCGGAAGGTTGACGTCTTTGCGCTTGGGCAGCGTGAGTACCCGTCCGGTCAGAGTTTCAAAGCTCATTTCCAGCCATGCCGGCACCGGATTCTGCGCGGCGAACTGCGTGCCCTGTTCCACGATTGCCAGCTTCCGTGCCTTTTCGCGCACCGCAATCTGGTCACCCACATTCACCTGGTAAGAAGGAATGTTCACCTTGCGTCCATTCACTTCCACGTGGCCGTGCCGCACCAATTGCCGCGCCTGCCGGCGCGAAATGGCGAAACCGAGCCGGTACGCAACATTGTCCAGCCGCCGCTCAAGCTGCTGGATGAGCAGTTCGCCGGTTACCCCGGTAGCGCGATTGGCCTTCTCGTAGTATTCGCGGAATTGGCTCTCCAGCGTGAAATACATGCGCTTGGCTTTCTGCTTTTCGTGCAGTTGCAGGCCGTAGCCCACGATTTTCGCCTTGCGGTCTTTGCCGTGCTGGCCGGGGGGGAAATTGCGCTTCTCAATGGGACACCGGTCCGAGGTGCATTTGGTGCCCTTTAGAAAAAGCTTGGTGCCTTCGCGTCGGCAAAGGCGGCATACTGCTCCGGTAAAACGTGCCATTTCTTCTCCTGACTTCGGATGACGGCCGGTTTACGTCCGCTGGTGCGGACTTCGTCCCGGCCCGTTGTTAGGGGTCAGGGATCAGGGGTCAGAGATCAGTTCAAAACGCGGCCTCCGCCAGCTTCGAAATCTCTCAGCCCAATTTCCCTTTCCCATGGTCAGGATCGAGACCTGAAAGCAACGGAATCAGCCGGCCATTCGATCGCCTGCCTGATCCCCGATCCCTGATCCCTGTCTTTAGACCCGGCGCCTCTTGGGCGGTCTGCAGCCGTTATGCGGCACCGGCGTTACGTCGCGAATCGACTTAACCTCGATGCCGGCCGAAGCCAGTGCCCGAATAGCAGACTCGCGGCCGGAACCGGGCCCCGTTACGCGGACGTCGACCGCGCGCAGACCATGATCGCGGGCCATACCCGCGGCCGTGGAAGCGGCCTGCTGGGCCGCAAACGGCGTGCCCTTGCGCGAACCGCGGAAACCCAGTGATCCGGCGCTTTTCCAACTCAGCGTATTGCCCATCTGGTCGGTAATGGTAACGATGGTGTTGTTGAACGACGCTTGAATGTGAGCAATCCCGTAGGGCACATTCTTGCGTTCGCGTTTCTTGAATTTTTTGTTCTTGGCGGCTTTGCCTGCCTTCTGTTCTACTTTGGCCATTATGTCTTCGCCGTCGCTTTCTTCTTGCCGGCAATCGTTCCCTTGCGCGGGCCCTTGCGAGTGCGGGCATTGGTATGGGTGCGCTGGCCGCGCACCGGCAGCGAGCGCCGATGGCGCAGGCCACGGTAGCTCTGAATGTCGATGAGACGCTTGATGTGCATGGCAACATCCTTGCGGAGGTCGCCTTCCACTTCTCCCTCGTCCTCAATTACCTGGCGGATTCGGTTCACCTCATCCTCGCCGAGATCCTGAACTTTCTTGTAGGCAGCAACGTTGGCCTTGTCCAGAATTTTCAGCGCACGGGGCTGGCCGATGCCGAAGATATATGTGAGCGCGATCCGTGCCTGCTTGTTGCGGGGCAGATCGACGCCAGCAATACGTGCCATTCTCATTCCTTCGTTTTCAGGTTTTGTGCCCCCGGCCTCAACCGGTTCGCACGGGTAACGCGGAAAACTTACCGGGGTTCATCGCAAGCCTTGACCTCAGCTAACTAGCCCCGAAGCAGGGTTCAGGAGTCAGAGATCGGGGTTCAGTTTTGTTGCAACGGCAAAGCGATTTGACTGATCCCTGAACCCTGAGCCCCAATCCCTTTTGGGAGTTTCCGCCTCTTGCCAGGTCCCGACTAACCCTGGCGCTGCTTGTGCTTTGCGTTTTCGCAGATCACCCTGACCACCCCATGGCGGTTGATGACCTTACACTTCACGCATATCTTCTTTACCGATGCACGGACCTTCATTTTTTTATCCTTCTCCGCGCATCCATTCCGACCACGCGGCTGTTTTCCGATCGCCGGTCACTGACCACCGATCACCAATTGCTGTTTACTTGTACCGGTACACGATTCGTCCCCGATTCAGGTCATAGGGGCTTAATTCCACTGCCACGCGGTCGCCGGGAAGAATGCGGATGAAGTTCTTGCGCATCCGTCCCGAGACATGGGTCAGGACCTCGTGATCGTTCTCGAGTTTGACCTTAAACATGGCATTTGGCAATGTTTCGATGACCGTTGCCATTACCTCAATCGCATCTTCTTTGGACAATCAGTGTATCCTTCTGCCGGCCCTTTTCGCCTGCTGCTTCACCGGGCAAAACCCGTCCAACAATATTCAGCTTGTAGCCCTCGGCCATCCGCTCTTTGCTCTTCCCAACAACACCATGCTGGTCGCTTCACGGCCACGAGCAAAAAGCTGACGGCCAAAGACTGTTTCATTCGGTCAAGATTCTGGCTCCCTCAGCCGTGACCGCCACCGTGTGCTCGAAATGAGCACTCATGCTTCCATCCTTGGCCACCGCCGTCCAGCCATCTTCGAGGACCACCACATCGGGTTTGCCCGCGTTGACCATGGGTTCGATGGCGATTACCATGCCTGCGCGCAGCTTCATGCCCCGGCCGGCTTCGCCAAAATTCGGTACCTGCGGCTCTTCGTGCATCTGAGCGCCAATACCGTGACCGACAAAATCGCGCACCACCGAGAAGCCTTCGCTTTCCACCACGCTCTGAACGGCGGCGCCTACGTCTCCCAAGGTCGCTCCTGGCTTCACAGCCGCAATTCCCGCGCGCAGCGATGCTTCGGTCACCTTCAGCAGTCGCTCCGCATCTGGAGCCACCCTGCCCACGGGAACCGTAATAGCCGCGTCGCCGTAATAGCCGTCAACCACCACTCCAAAATCCACGGAAACAATATCACCCTGCTTGAGGACACGCCGGGGAGATGGGATGCCATGGACCACTTCGCTGTTGACCGAAGTGCACAGCACGCAAGGAAACCCATGATAGCCCTTGAAAGCAGCTCTTACGCCGAGCTGATCGAGCCGTTCTCGCGCCGCCTGCTCCAGGTCGTAAGTCGTGGCGCCCGGCTTGACCCGGCTGCGCACCAACTCGAGCACCTCGCGAACCACCTGGCCGGCGCGGCGCATCTTCTCGATCTCCTGGGACGACTTGAGAACTACCGCCACGAAACACTATCCAGCCCGCAATTTCCCAGTTCACATCTCTCCTTCGCTGAGAGAGCGCTGTCGCCCGACCCCTGTGAACCTGAGCTACGAACTACCTTCCCGCAACCGTTCCACGGTTGCAACAATTGACGCCGCGATCTCTGCGATCGGCCGGTCGCCATCCACTTCTGCAAATCTTCCCAGCGAGCGGTAATGCTCCACAACCGGCGCGGTGAGAGCTTCGTACGCCCGCATCCGCTCCTTGAAAACTTCTTCCGTGTCGTCGGCTCGCTGAACCAGGCCCGCGCCTTCAACGTCGCACAAACCCTCCCGCCGGGGAGGATTCACAAAGACGTTATAGATGGTCTGGCAGACAGGACAATTCTGGCGCCCCGTAATCCGGCGCAATAACTGATTATAATCCACGTGGATACTGACGGCAACCACGGGGAGCGACTCGGCCGCCAGCTTCCCATCCAGCCATGCCGCCTGTCCGAGCGTGCGCGGAAATCCGTCTAAAATGTACCCCTTTTCCGTGTCCGGCTCGTGCAGTCGTTGCTCGGCCATCTCTTCCACCAGGGAGTCGGGAACCAGTTCTCCCCGGGCCATGATCTCCTTTGCCGCCTTGCCTAGGGGCGTGCCCTGGGCAACGTTGGCCCGCAGCAGATCACCCGTCGAAATCTGGGGAATGCCCCACAACTTCACCAACTCCTTGGCCTGGGTTCCCTTTCCCACGCCCGGCGCACCCAATAAAAGAATTGGGCCGGGGGCAAAATCCGTCTCCGCCACCCGGCCGCGTTCTGCTGAGATTGTTAACGATGCCATTACCAGGTTTTCCTTCCGCGTATGCGACCGGAACGCGGGGAAAAGCCGTCATAATGCCGCATGACGAGCTGCGACTCGATCTGGTTGATTGTATCCATGGCCACGCCCACCACAATCAGCAGCGATGTGCCGCCAAAGTAGAAGGTCACGCCCATGCCGTGCGTCACGAAATTCGGCAGGTTTTCGAAGAACCGACCTATCAACCAAATCTTGTCGAATCGGATGCCGGAAAGAAGCCACGTCGGGAGGATCGTGACCAAAACCAGGTACAACGCTCCCACCAGCGTGATGCGGGTAAGAATATCGTTGATGAAATCCGAGGTGCGCTTGCCGGGACGGATCCCGGGAATAAAGGATCCAGATTTGCGAAAGTTGTCCGCAATATCGTCCGGCCGCATCACGATCGAAACATAAAAATAAGCGAAAAAGATGATGCCCAGGATACTCAGCAGCTCGTACCACGGATAGCCCGGCTGCAAGGCCTGGTAAATGGACTCGAGAAAGCGGTTGTTCTGCACCCACGACGCGGTGCCCAGCAGCATGGGGGCCGACAGAATCGACTGCGCGAAGATGATGGGCATCACCCCGCCCGAGTTCACCTTAAGAGGCAGATGGCTGGCCTGACCGCCCATCAGACGCCGGCCCACGATGCGCCGCGCACTCTGGATAGGTACGCGCCGCTCCGCTCGTTCCACGTATACGATGAACGCCACCACCAGCAGCATGCCGATGAGCAGCAGCACCAGTACCCCGGGGGTGAAAGCTCCCCAGGCATCCGTCTGCAGCTTCTGCCACAGGTCTTCCACGCCCTGGGGCAGGCCGGCCACGATGCCGGCGAAGATCAGCAGGCTCATCCCGTTGCCGATGCCACGGTCGGTAATCTGTTCGCCCAGCCACATAATGAACGTGGTTCCCGCAGTCAGCGTCAGCACCGTCATCAGGCTGAAGCCGATTCCGGGATGCAACACCAGTCCCTGCCGCGTGAGAATGGCGGCGATGCCGATCGACTGCAATACGCCCAGCAGCACGGTCAGATAGCGGGTCCACTGGGTGATCTTGCGCCGGCCCAGCTCACCTTCTTTTTCGATGCGCGCCAGCGGCTCATATACCACCGCCAAAAGCTGGAAAATGATGGAGGCGGTAATGTAGGGCATGATGCCCAGCGCGAAGATCGCCATGCGCCGCAGCGTGCCGCCGCTGAACAAATCCATCAGCCCCAGCGCGGAACTGTTCTGCGCGTTAAAAAGAAGTTGCAGCTTCTGGGTATCCACGCCGGGCGTCGGAATCCACGCCCCCAGGCGGTAGACAGCCAGCATGGCAAAGGTGAAGGCCACCCGCTTGCGCAGGTCAGGGATTCGAAAGATATTGAAGAACTTCTCAAGCATTCAGGGTGGTTTCCGGTTCAGGCGCACGCGCACCAGGAGTCTAAGACGTACTTCAATATCTTAGAGCATTTTGCGGCTTTCGAGTGAGAGTATTGGGCCGGGAAAAGGTTGGCTATGAGCGTCGTCACAGGCCATGGCCGGAATGTTGCGATCCCGGTATTCCATCCAAGGGCTGCCGCCCGTTGAATTCCTCTGCATTTCGCCGTATTCTATTTATGCAGACGCGTTTGTCCGCCGGATTGTACCGTGAGTGAACCGGCTGGCGGAGAGATGAGTGGGCTCATAGCCCACTTTTTATTTGCGGAAAATTTCAGGTTCCGGCGCGGCCTGTGACGGCATCGCAAAAATCAGATTCCCGAAGATTGGGGCAGAGGAAGATTGGGGCGGATATTGCGGCTCCCAACCACACCGAGGCAATGACGGAGAAACTGGACAAAATTCGCGCGGCGGCAGAGAGGGTGGCCGCTTCCCACGGGCTCGACGTGGTGGACGTAGAATTCGCCGGTTCGGCCAGGGAACGCACCCTTCGCGTCTTCCTGGAAAAAAACGCCGCGGGGCGCGCGCAGCTTAAGGCCGCCGCCGAGGCTGGTAACCAGGGCCTGCCGCAGGAGTTGACGGAGGGCAAGCTGAGGGTCGAGCAGTTGTCGGGCGTAACGCATGAAGATTGCGCCGCTTTCAGCCGCGATTTCGGCGTCCTTCTCGATGTGGAAGATCTGGTTCCCGGTGCGGCTTATACGCTCGAGGCCAGTTCGCCGGGTCTGGATCGGAGATTGACTCGGGAGGAGGATTTTCAACGCTTCCAGGGGTGCCTTTTGAAGGTACGAACCTTCGAGCCGGTTTTGAACAATCGCTATTGGCAGGGCCGGTTGGTCGCCGGTAGCGCGGAAGGCATCACACTTGATTTGATGGCCGTGAAACAGAACAGCAAGAGCCGCAAGACGGGCGAGCACAGGGTTTACATCGCCCTCAAAAACATTGAAAAGGCGCATCTGGCGCCGGAGATCTGAGGCACCTCCAGACACTACAAGTGCCCCAAAAACGGATATCAGCCTTCGGCAGTTGTGCCGCCGGCTTCAACCCCTTTGAGAACCGGCTGCAGATCCGATCCCGAATTCAGGGCCGGAGAGCCGACGAGAGACGAGATAGTATGTCGAGTGCGTTGTATCAGAGCATCGAGCTTTTGAGCCAGGAGAAGGGCATCGACCCTGCCATCGTGGTGGGCGCCGTGGAAGAGGCCATTGCCCTGGCCACCCGCAAGTATTACAAAACGCAGGAAAACATGCGCGGGGAGCTAAATCGGGACACAGGCGAGATCACGGCGTACATCTATAAAACCGTGGTGGCCGATGAAGATCAGGTCGAGGACCCCGTCAACCAGATCACCCTCGCCGAAGCCAACGAGCTTGCCCCCGGCGTAGAGGTGGGCAGCGAGATTCGTCTCTACCGCGACACCAGCCCCTTAGGCCGCATTGCCGCGCAACTGGCCAAGCAGGTCATTTTCCAGAAGGTCCGCGAAGCCGAGCGCGATACCGTGTTTCAGGAATACGCGCACCGCGAAAAAGAGGTCCTCACGGCCACCGTGAAACGCGTCGAAGGCCAGGACGTCATTTTCGACCTGGGCAAGGCTGAAGCCCGTTGTCCCAAACGCGAGCAGTCGCGGCTCGAGCAATTTTCGGTGGGCGAGCGGGTGCGCGTCGTGCTGCTCAAAGTCGACCGTGCGGCCAAGGGACCGCAGGTTATCGTTTCACGCGCCGCGCCGGAACTGGTCCAAAACCTCTTTCAGTCCGAGGTGCCTGAGATTTACGACAGCACCGTCGTGATCCGCGCCATTGCCCGTGAAGCCGGGGAGCGGACCAAGATTGCCGTTCAGAGCCGGGATAAGGATGTCGACCCGGTGGGCGCCTGCGTGGGTATGAAGGGTATGCGCGTGCAATCCATCATCCGCGAACTGCGTGGTGAAAAGATCGATATCATCGAATTCAGCGATGAGATTACCACCTTTGCGGAGAAGGCGCTGCAGCCGGCTAAGGTCAGCCGGGTCTCGATCACCGACCTGGGTGAAAAGCAGCTCGAAGTGATCGTGGACGATACCCAGCTCTCGCTGGCGATCGGCAAGAAAGGCCAGAATGTTCGTCTTGCTGCTAAGCTGCTGGGCTGGAAGATCGACATCAAGAGCGAGGAAGAGAAGCGTCAGGAAGTCGAGCAGCAGATGCAGGCGCTGGCCGGAGGGCCGACGACTCCCATTGAGCAGGTCACGGAGTTAGGAGAATCGATCATTCAGAAGCTTGTCGCCGCGGGCGTGACCACCGTCGAGTCCCTGGCGGATATGACTCCCGAACAACTTGAAGAAATCCCCGGCATCGGCGAGAAGACGCTGGAACGTATCAGCGTCGCGGTGCGCCACTACTTTGGACATTTCGAAGAGGGTGAAGAACGGCAGCCGTCTTCATCGGCGAAGGAGCCAAAGGATGAGGCGGCCATGCTGACCGCGGCCGCAGATACGGCCGACATGGATGAAGGAGGTCTGGAAAGGCCGATCTCTGACCTTGCGGCCCCGGCTGCGGAAGCTGAACTGGAAAATGCTGAGGTGGTTCTCCAGGAAGCCGAAAGTACCCGTGCCGCCGAAGCCGAGATGGATGAACTTGGCGCCAGCACTGAACGAACCGAGAGTCTGGCCGAAGACCGGGCCGAGCAACTGAACCGGACCGCTGCCGAATTAGCGGTCGAAAACGCCCCGCTGGCAGATGAAAGCGAAACGGAACGGCTCAGGGTGGAAGAAGCGGACGAAACAGGCACAGGGGAAGAGAAGTGACAGGGCCCAAGATCGCGGCGTGTAAATTCGCCGCCGTATCAATAGGTCATTCCGGTAATAATGGAAGTGAAAACAGCAGCCATTGCCGTGAGGTAGCTATGAGCATCTAGCGGGCTTTGGGTAGCAAACTTCGAAAAGAGGCGGATGAGCAAGGTTCGAATCAACGAT
>JASHOY010000150.1 GCA_030038435.1 Acidobacteriaceae bacterium
TCGAATGCGCCTCACGCGCGCGGCTAAGTCCCTTTCGGTTCTCGTCAGGGAGATCGAAGAGACGATCGAGGCTTGCATAGGGGTGTTGGTTGCGCTTCAAAACGACGACGTCTCCGTGTTCCGATTCGGCTGCGGCTCATTCGTCGATCTCGACCTGTTCCAGACCGCTTGCGGCATCTACACAGAAGCGATCCCAAATAGTGCGATCATGCCCATGGAAGGAGACGCCGCAACCCTCGTGGCGAAGGTTGCCGCCGGCGAGCTCGATGCCGCCATCGTTACGAAGCCCCTCAATGACCGTCGTCTCTGCGTAGAGGAAATCCGCCAGGACGGTCTCGTGGTCTGTCTCCGGGCCGACGATCAGTTGGCGAAGAAAACGAGAGTCATGCCGGCAGATCTCGAAAATAAGCCGCTGATCCTGTACCACCCGGAGCAGCATCCCGACGCATATATCAGATTGATGGAACTTCTTCACGATGCCAACCTCCGAACAAAACAGGTCGCACGGGCTTCGAGTCCGGAAAAGATGCAGGCTCTCGTGAAGAACAGATTCGGATTCGCGCTGGTGCGCGAAGGCTCAGTTCGAGACCTGGAACTGACGACAAGACCAATTATGGGATTCGAGTGGACTGTGGATACCGCGTTGGTCTACAACAAGGCGCGTCACCCGGGGACCGTTGACGGGTTCCTGCGCCTGTTGCGGAGCCGCGTCGGCTCACAGCCGCGACGCCGCAGGCTCGTCGATTTGGCCCAAGCCGCGATAGCGTCAAGCGCGCTGCCGCCAAGTCCGGCAGCACTTTCAGGACATGGGCCACTTCAGCTACCTCTCTTTGAAGAGCTGGTAACCCCGTCCAGTCACAGCCGCCGTCAAACGGCCGCCTAATGCGACCAGATCCCAACACATTCGACCCCTAACCACTTGCGAGTCTGTAGGAAGACCCGCATTCACGAAACGCTTATAGATTTCATTTATCAGGCACGCACAAAATGCTATTGGACGGCAAAGCGGCTCCGTCCTACGCTCACGGCATATCGCGGCCCTTGGGCCGCTGGAGGTGCCCGATGAGAGTCCTGATTCCGTCCATCCTGCGCCGCCGCCTCGCCTCATGGCTGCGGCTGCACCAAGTTCGCCATGTTGTCACCCTTTTCTTTCTGCTTGTTCTTTTTCCCGCCTTGGCGCTGGCGCAAAGCGGTTCGCCATTCGATACCGGATTCACCGCGCTGCAAACCCTTTTCACCGGGACTGTCGCCAAGGTCGCCAGCCTGATCGCCATTGTGATTGGCGGCTATCAGTTCGCCCACGGAGAGCCCGGGGCCAAGAGAGCCGGTTCGCGTATGTCGCGGTGTCGCGCGCGCGCTTCGAGGCGGGAATCTTCACCGACGATACCTCCCGGCTGCCCACGCGCCTGAGCACCGAGATCGACAGGAGCGCGGCGGTCGATTTTTCCCAGGCCGTCGCAAAAATGCGCCTTGAGCAATCGCTGCAGTCGGACGTTGAGATGGGTTTGTGAACCGCTGGGCGAGATCGTCCGAAGCGCGAAAGATGCCACCGTCCCTGCGAGCGGCAACCAACGCCCCCGCCGGCCGCCCCGTCAGCACCCTTGCGCAGCCGAGTCCGATTGGTGACCGGGCCGAGGCCCGTTCGCCGCTACGGTTCCTCTTCAGGAGCGGTCTTCTTCGATGTTCCCGCTCAGCGTCGCCGCTTGAGGTGAAGCATCGCCGGTAAACTCCACTGGCTTTTTTACATTGCGTAGGTCGTTGCCGGAGAGCAGGATGTTTGCCGAGGAGGAACCCTGCACGCCGGCGAAAGCCGACGAGCCTGACGGGGCGGAGCAGCCGGAGAGCCAAAAATCGCTCGACTGCACTATTTGCATCATCGGCATCGATCCCGCGATGGGTGTGGTTTGGATTCCCCAGACACGCGCGCCGATGACGTCGTCGAAGATCACCGTGGGGCGGGCTTCGCTCGGCGTCGCGCTGAAGATCAGGTTATCCAGGCGCAGGTTGCGCACGTGGCGTACGTAGAGCCCCGATGCCGGCAGCATGCCAAACATGCGCGCTTCAGGATAAGCCTTGGGCGCTTCGGGGACGGAACGGCCCACCCACTCCGGCCGGCATGTAAGCACATTGTCGACGCGGAGATTGGAGATGGTCACGTCTTTGACTTCTGTGCCGGGCAGCCCGGTGATGGAGCTTGCCAGCAGGGCCTCGGATGAGTGAATGTTTTCGATGCTCACGCCGCGCAGTCCGTGCTGCGCATAGTCGTGCTTGCGGCGCCGGTCGCCGAGGCGAATGAAAATGGGCGTTCGCGTGCGCTGCATCTCGATGCCGGTGATCACAACGCCGTCAATCCAGCCGCCATCGACAACCTCCAGCGCCACGCCGGAGATCACGCGGTCCTTGAAGTCGTCCTGGCTGTTATAAATGACGGAATTCGAGAAGGCGATGTTCTCAAATCCGCCCTCGGTGGCTGTGCCCAGCTTAAATCCGTTACAGCAGGTGGTGAGCACGCAGTTAGTAACAACGATATTGCGGCTGAGGCGCGGCACGGGACCGTAGGGATTTTCGCTTTTGAGACAGATGGCGTCGTCGCCGGTGTCAATCGAGCAGTTAGCGACAAAGACATTCTGGCAGCCTGTTATATCCATGCCATCGGTATTGGAACCGTAGTTCGGACTCTTGACCGTGATGCCGGTGATGTAGACGTCGTCGCAGTTGATCGGGCGCATCGTCCAACCGGGTGAATTCTCGATGCGTAAGTCCTCGATGCGCAAGCGCCGGCAGGCGACAAATTCGAGCATGGGGCTGGGGCGTCCGGACGGCTTTTTCTTCCAGCCGTGCGCAATCACGTCTGCCCATTGGTCTTCGGGCGGCAACGGCGCACGGCCGGATGGCTCCCAGAACGTCGGCCCCTGGCCGTCGATGCGTCCAGGGCCGGCGAGCGTGACGTCCTCGGCGTCTTGCGCAAAGATGAGATGGCGCTGATTGGCGTCGCCGTTTATGGGCGGTCCGGGCTGTGGTGTGTAATCGTTGAGGTCGGTGCTTCCCAGGATGGTCGCTCCGGCTTCTACATACAGAGTCACGTTGCTCTTCAGAATCACCGTGCCGCACAGGTAGGTTCCCGGCGGTACATACACCATGCCTCCGCCGGCTCGCGTGCAGGCGTCAATGGCCGCATTGATGGCGGGCGAATCGAGCCTTTTGCCATCCCCCCGGGCGCCAAAGTTCCTGGGGTCGAAGAGCGGAAGCGAGCGGTCCGTGTTTCGAGCGCGCGCGTCCGCAAACGGCCCTAGGCCCGAGGCTGCGGCCGAAGTTAGAAGCATCATCTGTCTTCTGTTCATTTTGCCCTGTTGACAACTTTCGATCGGTGGGAAGCGAAGCAGATTCCGCCTCTTTCCGATGAGCCGGAAATCCATCGGGATACGATAGATTCGCGTTAGAAAACCAACTGCGCTCCCACGAGTAAGACGCGAGAGCCATCGGCGGTGAGGTGACCAAAACTTCCCGAGTCCTGTGTATAAGTGATGTTGGGCGCGGTAGCGCCCGATGTCACATTGGTTTGTGAAGATTCGAGCGTATTGGTGTTATTCACAATGTACGCGGAATGGTTAAACACATTCAATGCCAAGGCGGTGAAATTCACCTTATAGCGCTCTTTGATGTTGATCCCTTTGGCTACGTTCATGTCGAAGAACAATGAGCGCGGGCCTCTTGCCGCCGGTAAGGTGCGCGACAGATCGCCGACCTGCGGAGCACCCACGGCGCCTGGAGGGGCGAATGCCGCGATGTTCAAATACGGGGTAGTGGCTCCAGATCCCAACCCGAACGGATTCACCTTCCAGTTGGAATTGATCAGCGGCGCCCCGGCCACGAGATTGGGCCGCAGCGTATAGCCCGTTGGCAAGGCGCTGCCGGCGCAATAGAGATTACTGCCGCTGGGATTGCAAGCCGGCGAAGTGACGCCCGGCGCAATGCCAATCGGCGTCGGATTTTGTCCCTTCGGGGTGAACGAGGTGAAGGTACTGGCGGCATTCATCTCCACAAAAAATGGAATCCCCGATTGCCATGTGAATATCCCTGCGGTGGAGAAATTCCCGATAATCTGGTTCAGTAACCGATTGGCTGCCCGGAATTGACGCCCTGCGCCAAAGGGAAGCTCGTAGTTATAACCGCCTTTGAGCAGGCTGGGCGTATCGAAGCTCGAAACCGACCATTCGTTGGTGCTGTACGGATTCTGCGCCACCGATGCCTGCACATTGCCAAACCCGGTTCCGCCAATGTCGTCTATGCCGCTGTCCAGCGACTTGCTCCATCTGTAAAAGGCGATCATCGACAAACCATCGCCGTAACGATGAACCACGTTCCCGGAAAGTGAGTTGTAGGACGATCCGCCGTAGCGCGGATAAATCTCCGGCATGGATTCTTCGGCGAAGTTAGGATAAGGATTCAGCGCCTGCAGCACATTCTCGCCCTTTACTCCGGCTGCGCCTGCGGATATCACCGCCGTGCCGCCCAGGTTCACGCCCGCCGCCACGTTCGCTTGCAGCGTCGCCAACGTGGGTACATTCTTGGGATAGGTAAACGAGCCGATCAGATGCGTTCCCTTGCTCCCTTCATAGGAGGCTTGAAGAAGTGTTTGCGGCGTTGGCTCGTATTGAATCGAAAGATCCCAATTTTGCAGGTAAGGCACCGCATTGGATTGGTTCACATAGTCCGGATTGAAGCCTTCCGAGCTGAAAAACGGTCCGCGCGATCCTCCCAGCGCCGTGTAAGCCGAAGTCAGTTTCGGCACCGGGTTGGTGATGTAATTCACAATCGAACCCGCGACGGTGCCGCCGGTCTGGTCGCCGACGCTGGTCGAGGCCACGTTAAAATCCGGATCGGGCGTATTCTCGTATCCGGTGAGGGGAGCGTGGTAGATCCCATATGCGCCCCGCACCGTAGTTCTCGGAGTCGGCGAATACGCAAATCCGATGCGCGGCTGCAACCCAAACCAGTTCGTCGGCCACAACCTCCGGCCCAACCCGCAGGCGCCGGAAAAACAGAACTCCGCGGTGTCTGGATTCGTCATACTCGATGGCACCATGATCGCCTGGTTGTTGAACTTCTCCTCGCGCGGCGTTTCCACGCCCCAGCGCAGTCCGGCATTGAGCGTCAGGTTCGGCAGCACGCGCCAGTCGTCCTGGGCGAACAGCGCGTAATAGCGCCAGCGGTAATAGCCAGGCACCTCCACCGGTGCGGCCTTGTAGGAATAAATGTCGGCCAAATCCAAAGTTGCCAGGTCCGATCCCCCCACGCCGGCCGAGGTTCCGGTCGTGTTGGTCATGGTTGCGCTGAAACTATACGCGCCGCCAAACTCCAGCGATGTGTCGTACTGGTTGGACTGGATCCAGCGGAGGTCGCCCCCGAATTGGAAAAAGTGTCTCCCCTTTGTCCATGCCAGCGCGTCACCCAGATCGAAGTTTTGATCGACGGTCAGATAGTATGAGTCATTTCCCACATCGTACGCATAACCCAGCCCGCCTACACTGGGAAAGCCTTTCCCAACCGTAGACGGCGTCAAGCCATACTTCGCGGCGAAGTCTTCCGTGAGCGCGCTCGCTGGAGGTGTCCGGTTCTGGACCGAGCGCATGAGCGCATAGTGAAAGTTGTTCACCAAGCGGGGGGTAAGGACCAGCGTGTACCCGGTCGCGATGTCCCTCGACGTGTTGGTGTCGTCCTGGACCTGGTCCATTGGATTTGATGGCAAAACCCCAAAGAAGCGAGGCCCCGAGATAGGTTCGACGGTATAGCGCGCAAAGAACCGGTTCGCATTGTTGAACTGATGGTCGATGCGGATCGAGTAGCGATTATCGGTGTCCACCACGCCGCGCAGGTAGCTGGCATTGTGTCCCGACTCATCGTAGGTTCCCTGCGGATTGTCATAAATCACGTAGGGTCCGGGGTGAGAGGGGGTGGGCAGCAGCGACATCACGAATTGTGCAAAGGAATTATTCGCCAGTTCCGCCGAAACATCGTCCGGCCCGCTCGGTCCCATCTCCTGCATCGCCGGCGCCGAACCGATCGGTCCATTGGGAAATCCCTGCGCGTTTACAGTCGAGTTTACATAAATGCCGCCTACACGCGGCGCAGCCACGGCCGCGGCATACCCTTGAGAATCGAGGACACTGCTGTTCAGCAGATTTAGCGTGTTATGAAGCTGCCCCAGCACATCTGCGTCCGTGTTCCAGGCGCCGCGGCTGCCAGACGAGCTGCGCGCGCGGGTTGGCTCGAATCCGACAAAGAAGAACGTCTTATTGTTTCCCCGTCCGGTATAAATTTTAGGAATGCGGACGGGACCGCCTATGTCGGCTCCAAAGAAATTCTCATGCTGATTGCTGGGGGTAGTTGAGCCAGCCGGAAATGCATTGAAAAACGGATCGTTATGCCGCCAGAACGCGATGCCGTGATATTGGTCCGTACCGGCCCGGCTGGTTTCCACAATCTGTCCTCCGGAAGTGGGGCCGTACAGGGCCGATGTGCCCGATGTGATGACGGTCATCTCGGAAACCATGGGGCCAGACATGTTGACGCCGGCACGCGGATAGCTGGCCACGGTAATCTCAGACCCGTCCAACTGGATCGAAGACGTCCCCGGGGCCGCGCCGCCCACGGTAATCTGCGCCCCGGATTCCTCATTTCCAGTTGTCACTTGAGGCATCTCGGGAGAGATGCCCCCCGTTGTGGATGGATAGCTGGTTGTTACCCCTGGGGCCAATAATACCGCTTCCAGTGCTCCCGATTGCGGATCGGGCAAGTTCTGCACGATCTGGTGATCGATTGTGGTTGACACCTCTGCGCTGCCGGTAGAAAGCAGCGATGCTTGCGCCGATACGGTCACGGTCTGGTTCGACTGGCCCACCATCAGTCTGGCGTCGACCGTGGTCGTCTTCGCCGCGCTCACCGTTACATTGGCAACCTGATATTTTTGAAAGCCAGCGCTAGTCACCGTAACCGTGTACTGGCCGGGATTCAGCGAATCGATGTTATACAGTCCCTCACCGTTAGTTACCGTGCCCACCGCGGTATGCGTGTCGTTACTCGTGATCTCGACGCCGGCTTTCGGCACAACGGCCCCTTGGTTGTCCGTTACCCGGCCTTCGATCGCCCCCTGGCCGGTCTGTGCCCGTCCGGCCAGAGAAAGCATTGCAAACGTCGCCAAGGCAATGAGAATCGCCGCGTTTCCTTTCTTGAACCGGCTTTGCATCGAACGTCTGGCAAATTGTTTCATTGTGCTGGTCCTCCTTAGTCTTAGCCTTTCCGCGCTATATGCGTCCTTGAAGCGGACAGTCACGGCTCTCGCTGGCACTTCGAGATTGGGTTCATACCACAGTGGAAGCCACTGTGAAATTTACGGAGAAGATACTCAGTACGCAGCTTCGACTTGGTCAAGCGAATTTACGTAAGAATTCGCGTAAGAGCCGTTGTTAAATGCCTACTTTCCGTCGGAGCGCGGCGAGGGCCACTCGGGATCAGGTTGTGAAGAAAGGTCAAACACCAATTCTCCGCCGGAGATGATCTCGCTCTGTGAAATCCATGTGCGCTCGAACGGCTTGCCGTTTAGTGTGGCCGAATGGATGTACATCTTCCCCTCGGAGGCACCGCGCGCGAGTATCCGGAAGGTCTTTCCGTGAGCCAGGTAAATCGCGGCGCTATCAAAGAGAGGCACTCCGATTTCGTACCGGGGGATTCCGGGCGTAACCGGGTAAAATCCCAGGGCGCTCAGGACATACCAGGCGGACATCTGGCCGCAATCGTCGTTGCCTGGCAGCCCGTCTGGACGATCTGTGTAGTCGTTATCCAGGATCTGGCGGACGTGCATCTGGGTCTTCCAGGCCGCATGCGCGTAGTCGTAGAGATATGCAATCTGATGACTCGGCTCATTGCTCTGGTCGTAGTAACCATCCGCGAAGAGTCCGTCGAGCTTGGCAATAAAGGCCTGACGCCCACCGAGAAGGCGGATGAGACCCGGCATATCCTGCGGCACAAAGAATGTGTCCTGGTAAGGCAGGCCCTCGGTGATGTAGGAGTAATGGCCCCCGGGGTCAAATGGTGCGGCCCAGGCGCCGCTCGCATAACGGCCGCGGGCGAAGCCGGTGCCTGGGTCGATGACGTTGCGGTAATTCAGGGCCCGCTTGGCGAAGATGGCCGCGTCGGCTCGTTTGCCCAGAGCGCCGGCAACCTGGCCGACTGCAAAGTCGTCGTACGCGTATTCGAGGGTCCGCGTGACCTGTTCGTTCTTGTGAAAAGCGTCCGCCACCGGGTCTTCGAGCGGAATATAGCCGTAGCGCAGATAGGCCCCCAGCCCGCGCCGCCCTTCCCCATTGAGGTAGGCTGCGCGGGATTTGGGCAACTCCATTGCATTCTGGCGCATGAGACCATAGGCCTCGTCGATGTCGAAGCCGCGGATTCCCTTCGCATAGGCATCGGCGATCACGGCGTCTGCGTGATCGCCGACCATCTCGGACGTGTAGGTGTTCCAGGCCGGATAGATGGGCAGAAACCCGCCCTGCTCACCTTTGAGGATGAGCGAGCGAACCATCTCGCCGTCGCGTTCAGGCTCCAGGATGGTCAGCAGCGGTTGCTCGGCGCGGAAGGTATCCCACAGTGAAAAATCGCCGAAGTACTTGAATCCGTCTGCATGCTCCACGCGCTCGCCGCCGGCAAACTCCGGATAGGTCCCGCTCACATCGCTGAACTCGCGAGGCAACTGCAACGCATGGTAGAGCGCCGTATAAAAGATGCGGCGTCTGCGGGCGCACGCATCCTCGATTTGAACCTTGGCAAGAGCCGCATTCCATTGTGCATGAGCCTCGTCCGCGACCCGTTCAAGGCTCCAACCGGGAATTTCGGCATCGAGGTTGAGCCGGGCTTGATCGAGACTCGTAAACGACATACCCACCTTCGCCACCACGGCCCCGCCGGGCTTGAGATCGAAGGAGATATAGGCGCCGGGAGCGCCGTGATCCGCGGCTTGATGCGTTGAGTCCGGGCGCCGGACCCTGCCCGACCAAGTGCCGCCAACGGTGAACGGCCGGTCGAAGCGTACCACAAAGTAGCCGCTGAAGCCGGCCAGCTTTCCGTCGCCCGCGTAGAGCCTTCGAACGGGGTTGAACCCATAGATTTCGTTGCGCTTCACGTCGACTGTGATCGAGCCGTCGCCGGCGCGGGAGTTGCTCTGGACTAATATCCACGCCCTTCCCGGCTCCGCGAATACAAAGCGCAGAATGCCCGCGTGCGACATTCCGGTGACCGCCGCCTGGATGTGGTCGTCGTCGAGCGCCACGGTGTAGAGATACGGTTTCGCCGTCTCTTCGG
>JASHOY010000151.1 GCA_030038435.1 Acidobacteriaceae bacterium
ACGACGGATAGCAATGATCTCGGCCATGATGGAGACCGCGATCTCCTCGGGCGTGTTGGCGCCAATATCCAACCCCACCGGCGAATAGACACGGTCGAATAGCTCTGGCTTCAGGCCCTCTTCCAAAAGCGCGCGATAAATGGTAATGGCCTTCCTCTTCGATCCGACCATGCCGATGTAGCGGGCCGTGGTTTGCACCACCCGGCGCAGCACCCGCATGTCGTCATGATGGCCGCGTGTAACCACGACTACAAACGAGGACTCGCCCGGGGTGAGGCTGTCGAGCGCGGCATCGAAATCCTCAGCAATCACCTGACGCGCCGCCGGAAATCGCTCCCGGTTCGCATAGGTGTCGCGGTCGTCGGTCACGATGACGTCGAAGCCAGCATTGCGCGCCGCCTTATAAAGCTCCAGCGCCACGTGGCCCGCGCCGAAGATGTAGAGCAGCGCCGGCGGCAGCACGGGCTCGATAAAGACCTCCAGGGTGCCTCCGCACACCAGCCCGGTGTCGTATTTCGGATCCTGGTTCAGATCGAAAGTCAGCGACCGCGGCTTCTCGGCGGCAATCACTTCACGTGCCGCCTGCCAGACTTCGGCCTCAACGCAGCCGCCGCCGATGGTTCCCGCGATGGTCCCGTCGTCACGCACCAGCATCTTGGCGCTTTTGAACGAAGGGATGGAGCCGCGCACGTTCACTATGGTGGCCACAGCTCCCTTGCGGCCATCCTGGCGCAGCTTCACGATCTCCTCGTAAATCTCCATCTTCAGCGATTATTCGAGCCCTCGCGAACTAAGTCAAACTCAATTCTTGACAGCGCTTCGCCCTTACGCCTATAGATGGATGGCACCTGACTTTCGCTTTTGCCGGCTTCCCTTCGCCGCCAAGTCGCGAAGTATGCCATCTTTCTCCAGCGCTGAGGAGCGTTCCCATGAAGGCAATCAAGATACTTCACCTGCTGGTCCTGGCCCTGATTGTCTCGGGTTTTGCCGCCATTATGGCGACGGGCCGCGTGGCCGCGGGCAAAGCCGCGATGCCGGCCGCGGGCATGGAGTCGATGCCTCTCAACGTCGATCGCCTCGACCCGGCAGTTGATCGCATCATCCCCTCCGGTGCCCGCCTGCAACGCGTGACCACGGGCTACAAATGGGTAGAAGGGCCGGTCTGGGTGCATGGCACCCTGTTTTTTGCCGCCATCAAGACCAACAGCATCCGCAGATGGACGCCCGGCGTTGGCGCGAGCATCTTCCTTCAGCCCAGCGGCTACAAAGACTCGGCTCCCTATGGCGGACCGGAACCGGGATCAAATGCCATGACTCTGGACGCGCGCGGCCGTCTCACCGTCGCCGGCCATGCGCAGCGCGATGTATTCCGGTTTGAATCGCTTTCGCCCACGGCAACGGAAACCGTCCTCGCCGACAGTTATCAAGGCAAACGGCTCAATAGCCCCAACGATCTCGTCTACCGTTCCGATGGCTCGCTTTACTTTACCGATCCGCCGTACGGCCTGCGCACCCAAAACGACAGCGATCCGCACAAAGAACTCAAGGTCAATGGCGTTTACCGCATTCCCCATGCGCTGGAACAGAAGCCGGGCGCACCCCCCGATCGCGCCGCCTTGCAGCTCCTCATCAGCGATCTGCCGCGGCCCAACGGCATTGCCTTTTCGCCCGACGAAAAGTATCTCTACGTCGATAACTCGGAGCCCAAAAAACAATGGTGGCGCTATCGCGTGCTGCCGGACGGCAGAGTGACCGATCCCAAACTGCTCTACGATGCCACTTCGGACCCGCGCCTCGGCGGTCCCGATGGCATGAAGGTGGATGTGGAGGGAAACATCTATAGCGCCGGGCCCGGCGGCGTATGGATCTTCTCACCGGAAGGCAAGCCCCTGGGAGTCATTCTCATGCCCGAGCGCACCGCCAACATGGCTTGGGGCGGCCCAGACCGCAAGACGCTCTACATCGCGGCCAGCACCAGCATCTATCGCGTGCGCCTCAACATTCCCGGAGAGCCCCTGATTCGCCAAAAATAAGACTCTCGAATTCAGGCTGGAAAGTGCGCCGGTGGATCACGGCCAATCCGGAATCGTAGCTCCGCAGGCTCTGCTCTATGCTCTTTGAGATCCCGGAGCAGATTCCGCGGCGCCGAACCCCTACCCCGGGCCCAGCAAAAGGGCCCGGCTTCAGTACTTGATTCGCAGCCAGCTATGTGTATCTGGCCGTGCGCGCACCGTGCCTTTGCCCGGTTGGTCGCGGCCGCTAATGAGTAGCAGATCCTGGCCTATCACCTTGATGCCGAGGCGAGGGGCAGTTTCCAACCGGCGTAATCGGTGTTGGAGAGCGTGCCGAGATAGTGCGCGAGAAACTGGAGACGCCCGGTAGCCGGAGTCCGGGTCTGGTAGCGGTCGGCGAGGAAATAGGGCGGCATGGTCTGCGCATACAAATGCACTTCAGCATGAATATTCGCAGCGTTGGCGCCGGCGGGCAGCGGGATCTCATAACGCACGATGGATTGCCCTTTGCCGGAGAGATAGACAGGGTCATGGAGGGCGCCACCTACAGGGTAGGTGGCGTGCAGGAACTCCTCGGGAATGCCCAGCCCCGGAGGCCCGGACAGCGACCAGCCGATGGGGAGCAGGCGGTTGTCCTTGATCTCATAATCCCGGCGGGTAAAGCCGGTGGTGAAGTGGTGGTTGTAGTCCTGGGTGAGCTCTTCATAGATCTGAACCTGATCGCTCGATGTGATGGGATTGGACTGGTCGTAATGCGGCTGGTATTTGCCGTCTTTAAAGAACTCTGTAGGGAGGACTTGGCCGGATGAGTCGATAATCTCGCCCATCTGGTTGGTGGCGCCGGAGGTAAAGAAGGGCTTGCCGTCCATGGATGCCTGGAACTCGAGGAAGGCGCGCCGGAAGCCCACGCCGCTGGGGAAGCGATGGCCGGCGAGGTTGGTGACGGTGACTTCGACGGTGAGCCTGTTGCCGGCGATCTGCCACCCAGTGATCTGGACGGTCGCGGTAATGGACTGTGCCTGCTGCACGATATTGTCGGAAGCGGCCTGGAGATCAGTGGTGAGGCCGGTCATGTAGTCGGAGAGGCGGACGCCGAGCACCTGGTTGTTCTGATTCTGATCCACGGGCTTAAGGAACATCTGCAGGAGGAAGCCGTTGAGGCCGAGGAACTCGTGGCGGGTGTAGCCGGTCTGGCGATAGCGGACGTCAAGATCGGATGGCGGGGCGAGGTGGTCGGTGATGGGATAGGTGAGGTCTTCGACAATAGCGATTTTGTCCTGGATTTGCGCGACGTTGGTGTTGCTGTGGGCGTTGACGTAACCGGAGGGCATGTGGCAGTCCTGGCATGATTTCGGATCGGCGCCCACGGAGCCGTATTCGTCGCGGTACTTGCTGTTGAGCCATTCCACATACGTGTTCTGCTCCACCGAGGTCTTGCCGGGATCGGGATTGTCGAGGACGGGCAAAACGATGGTGTGGCAGGTGCCGCACATCTCGGAAGTTTGGATGTAGCTGCTATAGACCGGCTTGACGTTGAGACCGGTGAGCATGGGGTAAGTGGTGATGTCGTTATCTTTGAACGGGCCGTGCAACTCGCCCGGCGGGGTGAGGGCGAAGTTGCCGTTGATGTGTGTGGCCAGGAAGTAGGCGAGGCCGGGTTTGTCAGGCGGCTTCATGCGGTGGCATATCTCGCAACTGATGCCGTCGCGGGCGAGGGCGCCGTATTTGAAGCCTTCCGAATTGGGATCGGTGTCGTAGACGAAGTCGACCTTGAAGTCTTGATTGGGATGTTCAGCGGCAAAGGACTTTTTGCCCATGGCGCCGTGGCAGTTGAGGCAGGTGTTGATAACCAGCTGCCTTTTAGAGTGGTCGGGCAGCGGGGCGAGCTCGCTGTCGAGCTGGGAGTAGAAGACGGGGTCGCGGCCGGCGAGGCCCATCGGTGACCAGCGCCACTCGCCGTAGGGTGAGACGTTGATGGTGGTCGATTTTCCCGCGGTCAGGACCATGGTGGGTCCGACGGCCGTGCCGGTGAGACCGCTGTGACAGCCGAGGCACTGAGACGAGGTGACGAACGCGGGCGAGCTGCCGAGAGGCTTGTCTTTCGGCGGCGCCAGTACGTCGTCGTAGGTTTCCGGCGGCATCTTCTGAATGGAAGGTGGAACAGGGGTAGCCATGAGGGGCAAATGCAGTGCGCGGAGATCTTCTTGGAGGGCGGCATTCTTTTCGTGGGAGGGAAAATCGGCGGGCGCGATGGCTTCTTCGAGGGGACGCGCGGCCGCGGCGGCTTTGAGCTGGCTTGTGATCTCGATGTAATCGACGAGTCCTTTGGCGCCGTAGCCGCATTTCGCAGGCGGCACAGGAGCGAGTGTCGAGCGCCAACTGTCGTCGACGCGGTACTGGAGGGGCCAGCCGGGCGCGCCGGCGACGTTGCTGAGCGAAGAGAAGGTGAGGTCGCTTGCAGCGGAAGCATGACAGCGCAGGCAGTAGAGCCCGTAGCCGGCGTTGGGATATTGAAATTTATTCGTGAAGTTCATGGAGCTGGAAGCTGTGCTGCCGTTCCAGACCTCGGCCCAGAACCAGCCGTCGAGCGATGCCTTGGAGTTCTTGATCATGATGGTCCAGTCATTCGAGCAACCAAGGTTTTTAAGCGGAATATCTCGGTAGCGGGCTGCGGGGACGGGAGCGAACTGCTCCTTTATGATGACCGCGCCGTCGGGGATTTCGCCGTGACGGCCGTGGAGGAGCCAGCTGGAGACCTCGGGCGAGTAGTAGATGTGGACGGGAGGATGGACGATGGCGGCGGTGGGACCGATGAGGGGGCCGGTGTCGCGCACCCACTTGTCGTGGCACCAGCCCAGGTTGCGGTAGTCGAGAGTGTTGAGGTAGGCGAGGATGCGCTGTTCGAGCGCGAAGGGCTCGCCGGCGGGCATGGTGGCGGGCAGACGAAGAGCGGCCGGGACGGGCTGTGCGTTGGGGCAGGGATTGGCGATGGTCTGGGCGTGAGCGACGGCGGCAACCATAAGGAGAAGGGCGACGAATAGAGTGCGCATGGAAGAGACCTCGACCGAAAGAAGGCTGACTGGGATTGATTCCAAAAGCCAACGCGACAGTTCGCTGCAGATTTGCGCAGAAGCAGGGTGGGGAAAGGTGGTTTCGGTGGCCTGGTCTGTAGCTGCGGGCCGGCGCAGCAAGTCTGCTTGAGGACGGGAGTGCAGGTCAAGAGGAAAATGTCGAGACCAATCTAGCTCCGCGTACACTTCCCTCGGGGACTGCTGCGGAAACCTGGCGACTCTCAATGAGCAAGCTTGATTTTGCTCACGCTAATTGCCCGCCTCGGCATAACAAATTGTCGTGCGCGCAGGCGGATCAATCGAAGCTGACTAATAAACCAAGCTGGCTATTGGACTTGGATCAAGCGGCGGAAGAGGGTGGTCCCCGGGACACTGAAGTCTCGCGAGGGCACAAGCTGCTGTCCGCATAGGCGGCGGGTTTTTCGAGGCTTTCTGCGTGGTAGAATAGAGCCAGGCAATGGCTTGAAATCTCGATTTTTCAGGCGTTTAATCTGCGAATTCCCAGCCCGGTACCTGCCCCGCAAGACACCCGGATTGGGACTCGATCAAAGACTCTTGCGAACGGAATCTTATGGCGACTGAAGCTCTGGGCACCACTCCAATTCACGGCGACAACGACAGCTATACAGGCGAAAATATCCGGGTGTTGGAAGGACTGGAAGCGGTTCGATTGCGTCCGGCGATGTATATCGGTTCGACCGGCGAGATGGGGCTGCACCATCTCGTTTATGAGGTAGTGGACAACTCCGTAGATGAGGCCCTCGCCGGCTACTGCAAGAAGATCGACGTCGTGATCCATGTCGACAACTCCATTACCGTAACCGATGATGGGCGCGGGATTCCCGTCGACATGATGGACCTGCCCAACGGGCAGCGGATGCCGGCAGTGCAGGTGGTGCTGACCAAATTACATGCCGGCGGAAAGTTCGATTCCTCCACATACAAGGTCTCTGGCGGGCTGCATGGGGTGGGCGTGAGCTGCGTGAACGCGCTGAGCCAGGAGTTCAGCGTGGAGATCTGGCGCGACGGGAATACCTGGGAGATGGATTTCAGTTGCGGCCTGCCGGCCAGCGAGCTTCGTAAGACGGGTACGACAAAGAAGCGCGGAACCAAGGTGCATTTTCTGCCGGATAAGACGATTTTTACCACCACCGAGTTCAACTATGACACCCTGGCGCAGCGGCTGCGGGAACTGGCGTTCCTGAACAAAGGGTTAGAAATATCGCTCACCGACGAGCGTACCGCCGACGCCAAGACGGGCGAGGCACGGCGTGCGGAATTTCGTTATGCCGGCGGCATTGCGGAATTTGTAAAGCACCTGAACCGCGGCAAGGCGGTGCTGCACGACAAGCCGATCATGATGGAAGCCACGCGCGATGGTGTGGAGATCGAGATCGCGCTGCAGTACAACGACACCTACTCGGAGACGGTTTTCAGCTTTGCCAATAACATCAATACCGTCGATGGCGGCACGCATCTTTCCGGTTTCCGCGCGGCGCTGACGCGAACGATCAATTACATCGGCCAGCAGCTCGGATTGTTCAAGGACATGAAAGAGAGCCTGAGCGGCGACGACGTACGTGAAGGATTGGTGGCGGTGGTGAGCGTGAAACTACCGCAGCCGCAGTTCGAGGGACAGACGAAAGGCAAGCTCAACTCCGATATCGCGGGAATAGTGCAGGCGTTCGTGAACGAACGCCTGGGGATGTATCTGGAGCAGAATCCCCCGGTCGCCAAGCGAATCATCAACAAAGCGATCGAGGCGGCGCGGGCGCGCGAAGCGGCGCGTAAGGCGCGCGATCTCACCCGGCGCAAGGGCGCGCTTGACGGCGGAGGGCTGCCCGGGAAGCTGGCCGATTGCTCCGAGCGCAACCCCGACCGTTGCGAGCTTTACCTGGTGGAGGGCGAAAGCGCCGGTGGTACGGCCAAACAGGGCCGCGACCGCCGTTTCCAGGCGATTTTGCCTCTGAAGGGCAAAATCCTCAACGTCGAAAAGGCGCGCTACGACAAGATGCTCGGGCATGAGGAAATCCGCGCCATGATCACCGCACTTGGCACCGGCATTGGCAAAGAGGACTTTGATCCTGCAAAGCTGCGTTACGGCAAGATTATCTTGATGACCGATGCCGACGTGGACGGATCGCATATCCGCACGCTTCTGCTCACCTTCTTTTTCCGCCACATGACCGATCTCATCAAGCGCGACAACGTGTTTATCGCGCAACCTCCTCTTTACAAAATCAAAAAGGGGCGATTTGAGCAATACATTAAGGACGATCGCGACTTTGTTCGAGTGATGGTGAAACGCGCCTCCGAGGGCATGGTGGTTCGCCATGGCGAAAACGCCAGCAAGATTGAAGGCGCCGAGCTGACCCGCTTCATGGGCACGCTGAACGAGTATCTGGGGTTCGCCGAAAAAGTAGATAAGCGCTTCCGCAACGAAACCCTGGTGGAACTTCTGGCACGGGCAGAGCTGACCCATCGCAGCGACTTTACTTCCCAACACAATGCCGATCTGCCCGACAAGATTGCGGCATTGCAGCAGGAGTTGAGAGAATCGGTCGATCAATTCCAGATCAAGCTGCATGAACCGGTGCAGGACGAAGAACATCACACTTGGTCGATTTGCTTTACCGATGCGCAGGGCGCTTCCCGCTGTATTGACTGGGGATTGGCGTCCAGTCCCGAGTTCCGGCAGATGATGTCAAAATATTCTCAGATCAAGAACTACCTCGAGCCGCCGTTCCTGATCGAGTACTCCTCAAAGAGTGCCGCGGAGCCGGCCGGCGAAGAGGTTGAGGCAGGCGAAAATGGCGAGGCGCAGGCCGCAGGTAAACAGGCGCGAGCTGCAGCGCGCGCCTCCCGCGAGCCCGTAGAGAAGCAGACCGCACGCGAGCTTTTTGCCTATATTGTGGAGCAGGGAAAAAAGGATTATCAGGTGCAGCGCTACAAGGGGCTTGGCGAAATGACCGCGCCGCAGCTTTGGGAAACCACCATGGATCCAGAACGCCGCACGCTGCTTAAAGTCAAGCTTGAAGACATCGCCGAGACGGATGCAATCTTTACGACGCTGATGGGAGAAGACGTGGAGTCGCGCAGAAAATTCATTGAGGATAATGCCCTGGACGTAAAGAATCTCGATGTTTAGTGCATGCGTGTTTTGGAGACGGTCAAAAATAACGCAATTTCCCTCAGAATAAACGCAATTCTTTCGTCAAAATAACTGCAAGCTACAAGAGCCAAAACGCTTATCGACACCTGCATGCACCACCTTGGGTGCATAGCAGGTGTGGTTTGGTTTTTTGGCCTGGCTCTTCTCGCCCATTCGACGTGCGGGATCTGCTCACAAAATCGTGCGAACCCGGAACCGCAAATTCCACAAAATCAAAAGCCTCTTCTCACCGCTGTCTTAACACTTGGTGAATAGAAACCGGCTCTCTTTTTAAGTTGTCCGCGGCGTCACAGGATACATGTGGGTGCGGCCGGGGGAGTCCGCCTCGAAGATACCAGGCTCACGGCAACGAAGAGCGGCGTTGCGCTACAGATTGGAAGGGCGCCTCATGGGCTTGCGCAGCAGCTCTGTACAGGCGCATTCCCGCAAGGGCTCATGGGTTCCTTGACTTCGCCTTCGATCTTGCCGCATACGTGCACCCCGGAGGGTGTGCAGAAAGCGAGCTAGTGAACAATCCTCCGTGGTTCGGTAGCTTCAAATGAATCAGTTCATGGACGATCACGTAATCCTGAAACGAACTTGTCTCGTGAAGCAGGTCCAGGGAAAACCTCACGCGCCCTGCTGTCGAGCAGGACGCCCACTTTCGTTTCATGGCCTGCATCCGCACTTGCTCGGGCTGGACCCGCACCTTTCGACGCAATCCGCTATTCACGATGAGCGTGCTGGCGACCCTTGCACTCGGCATCGGGGCAACGACGTCTGTCTTCAGCTTTGTGGACCGCATAGGGTTTCGGTCTCTTCCTTATACGAACCCGGGCCGGATTGTTTCTGTGGGATTCGTGCACTCGCTGGAGCGGGAAGAGTTCATGACCGGTCGCTTTTATGTGCAGAGGCAGGATGATCAGCAACCTTTTTCCGCCATGGCGAGCCAGAGCGCGGCAGGGCGCACACAATCATGGAGGTTGAATGATTGCGCCTGAACGCAATAGCCGAGCCGCGGTCGCTTGTCCGGAAAGGCGGCCATCCCGCCAGGTGACGGGAAGCAGGCTACAACTGAGCCCTCTGTGCCGCTCCTGGCGGGGGCCTTCGAGATCGCCTGCGTTTACTTTCCGTTCCGTAGCTCGCGCATGACGATGTTCAAGGCTTCAGCTTCTTATTTTGCCTGCGCAAGTCTTTCAACAACTGCAGCAAGCTTATCGAGAATCTGCTTCGTGCCCTCCAGCTGACCGCTCTCGATTGCGTTCTGCATGGTTTCATTTCCAACGAAGGTGAGTCTCGTCTGGCCGTTTCCAAGGTCCTCAAAAAGGATCACGTCATGCACATCTTCGATGGCCTCATGGTCTATTCCGTATTGCGCAGGCTCAACCTTGTTTCCCTTCGAGTCGGAAAAGTACATGGACAAGACGATCTTCTCGTGCAGAACGATCTCATGGTATTCACCGCCATTCCAGAACTCCTGCCCATCCGGCGCTCTCATGCAGTAGAGGAATTTCCCCCCCACGCGAAAATCCATCTCACAAAAAGGCGCGGTAAAACCCTTTGGCCCCCACCACTGCATCACGTATTTCGGGTCTGTCCACGCCTTCCAAACCAGTTCGCGTGGGGCATCGAAAACTCTGGTGACAACCATCCGTTCCATCTCATTCACCGTGTTTTTTGTCATCTTTAACCTCCGCTTTTTTCATTCGCTTCACAACCACATCCAGCTTGTCAAAACTCTCTTCCCAGAACTGGCGATAGCTGATCGCCCAGTCGCTGACCGTCTTGATCGCCTCCGGCCTGAGCGTGCAAATACTCTCTCGTCCACGCTTCGTCTTGATCACAATCCGCGCCCGCACCAGGTAGGCAATGTGTTTTGAAATCATCTGCTGCGAGAGTGCAAACGGCTCTGTCAAGCCATGTACAGAGGCAGGCCCGCGGGAGAGCCGTTCGACCATCGCCCGCCGGGTTGGATCGGACAAAGCCGCAAATGTTGTATTCAGCCCATCCACAACCATATGGTAGTGGATTTCTGTCGAATGTCAATTGGTATTTTCGCGATTCCAGATTTCTGCTCCCTGATCTCCGAACCCTGATACCCGCACGACGAGCGCAAAATCGCCAAGTCACTCGTCCACTGAAACCCGGGTTCCGGCCCTGTCATCGGCGATGCTAACCTTGATAGATTTTCGCCACCCCCCGGTCGGATCGGCTGGATCGCGCCGCTCGTTTTTCAACAAAAGCCTGGTATGCAGCTTTTCTTCTTTCGAAAAACCTCATCGACCTGGCTCGCTCCCAAATCGCCATGCGAGCGAAAATAGGGAGAGTCGGGACCAACTTACGTTGGAATCAATCGAATTAAGAGACGAGAATTGCAGCCGCTTCTCCGCGGCTGAAATTCGGGCGGCAGGTGGCAGTGCGTTGATCCAGTACAAAAATAGAGAAGAGACCCTCACGAATTTTGACGGATTTTGATTGAAACCATATAAATGGTTTGCATTATATGCAGCATATGCTTGGTATATAGTGCAACGTTACTATTGATTCAGTTGATGTTGCTGGCAATTCGTGTATTTTCTGGGGGGTATAGGAAGATCTGGCGGAGAGAGGGGGATTCGATTTTGCCCTCTCGCCGGAGCTGAGCAGAAACAGGCAGATTCAGCGATTCACCGCGCCAGAGGCGGTTTTGGTGGCGATTCGCCACATCCCGAATCATACATGGTTTTCCGGTATTATAGCGGGTCAGAATGCTCAAAAGTGTCACAGAAGTGTCACAAACCTGAAGACAAACGTGAACCAGCATGGTCAGGACACAGTCAACGATGCTCCAAAGCAGAATGCCATGGAGCCGAGATGACACCGATTGCCCAGGTTGCCACGTGCCGCGAACGCATCATCTCACAATCCGAGATGCGAATCTTCACCGATTTAGACCAAGCTGGGCAGTATTCAGTATCGGCGGGGAGAATCCTGTCGATACCAAGGCAGTCGTTTTCATTCGCCTCGGTTAGCGCGTCTGGCCGAGGCGTCTTTTTTCCTTCTCGAAATCAACGTTGATGCTGACCTACTACGATAACGATAGAAATGGATCCGACGACTCTCCGAAATTTCCCCGTTTTCCGGCCTGCTCCCCAGAGTGAATTGAGGGCTTACTGAGGCGCATCCGCGACTCTTCAGTCGGCCACATTTCACGAGGAGTGCTAGCAATGGATTCCCACCTACAAGAATTTGCCACCCGCTCCAGCCTTATTCGAAAGTCCGTATCCGCCCATCAGCCGTGGATCGAGGCCATGCTGGGCGTGCCGCTTTCTGAGACCGTGATCATAGATGACCTCCCAAACTTATCTGAAGTTGGGGTGCCGAAATTTCTCGGCCTTGTTGAAAGCTGGAATCCGTGCAATCGAGCCTCACGACGGCTACGACCGCTCGTGGCGAAAGCGGACATTCCGCCTCACTATCCACCTCTCGTCGAATTCACGCACGGCGTAAGCGATGACTGGACCCTCGAATCTCCTGCCGACGAACGCGAGGCCGTATGGACGGGGCTCTCTTGGCGAGAGTGCCCTCTAGCCTTCTCGCTGCACGTATATGATTGCACGATCGTCGTCCTGAACCTGCCACACTTTGCTGGCCCAGGCAGCCCAACGGAACCCGTGATTTCTGTCGACCTTTCCATGATGGGACAATCTTCAAGAGCAATGGGGATGGCGATGCATCTACTTCCGAATCGCGAGAACGTCTTTGCAGTGCCATCTAAAGATCGTGGGGATCACCTCTAAAACCACGGCTCACTCGCCACTTTGTTACCCTGTAGAAGACCGCGCCATGGCTCCGCATTCCGTTTGCAACTCCGAATTCACATCCGAAGCTTGTCGGCTGTTATTGAGGGCTCTCTTCTCCAATTCAACTGAACTCCGTCAGAATCCGACGGAACATTAAGGGATTAAAAAAGTCATAATGCCCAACCATTCGACCACAAAGGGAAGGAACAGCATGAGGCACTCGTCTGTATGATGGGATTCGCAGCGCGGACGAGGATCGCATGAGGCGAAGAGATTTTGTAAGGCTTGGATGGGCCACCATGATCGCGACTGGGGCGGCTAGGCTGCGGCCCGCGTTCGGGGAGTCGCCAGGCCCCCAGAAGGTTCCAACGCCGCCACAGCTTCCGATGGTGACGTTGGGACCGAAGTCCATCGCTCGCGCGGCGGATTTCACCCTGCAAATCGCACACATGCTGGTCGAGCTGGCTCCGCAGGTTGTCGTCAGCACCATCGGCTACAGCAATCGAGTCCCCGGTCCCTTTCTGCGGGTGCACGAGGGCCAGCGCGTCACCGTCGACGTTGTGAACGAGACAGACGTTCCGGAGTACGTGCATTGGCATGGACTGTTCATTCCGCCGGAAGTCGACGGGGTGAAAGAAGAAGGCACGCCCCCCGTCCCGCCGCATGGCCGCCGCCGCTATCAATTCGTGGCCAACCCGGCGGGCTCGCGATGGTACCACTCGCACACGGCAGCGATGTTGGATCTGCATCGCGGCACATACACGGGCCAGTTTGGGTTTCTCATGGTCGATTCCGCGAGTGACCCCGGTCGCTACGACCAGGAAGTCTTTTTGGCGCTGCATGAGTGGGAATATTTCCTGTCGACGGTCGATCAGGACGAGATGCCGCCCGATCCCAGCGACCCAATGCCCGAGAAACCCCGCAAGCCGGACCTGCGGCAGAACGGACTCGAAGTCAACGCTCCCCTTTATTCGATCAACGACAAAATCCTCGGAGCCGGCGATCCCCTCCGCGTGCAACCAGGTCAGCAAGTGCTTATGCGCCTGCTTAACGCGAGCGCCGCCCAGATTCACCGCTTGGCATTGCCCGGCCACAAGTTTCAGGTTGTCGCCCTCGACGGCAATCCCGTGCCGACCCCTCATCCGGTCGATGTGATCGAGATAGCACCCGGTGAGCGCGTGGATGCGATCGTAAAGATGGACAACCCGGGCATCTGGGTCTTAGGGGAGATCCGCGACGGCGCGCGGCAAGCCGGCATGGGCATCGTGGTAGAGTA
>JASHOY010000152.1 GCA_030038435.1 Acidobacteriaceae bacterium
CCACGGATCCACTTTCAGTAACTTCGGCGCTGGTGCGGGGAGCGGAGCTGGAGTACGGAAAATTCGACAACGTGGTGGTGATGGCGCAGATGCCTCACACGGAGGCCGAGGTGCTGGCGGCGCGGGGCAGCGAGTTGATCGCCACCGCCGGGGTCAAACATCACGTCGATGTGGTGCTGAGCGAAGCCGAAACGGGATACTCTACGCCAACCGTCACCCTGACCTATGGGCAGGCCGGGCAGGGAGAAGCGGGCAAAGATCCCGTGCATCCGGCGCCGGTCTTTACGCCGAGCACGGGAGCCTTGCTTGAGGACGCGGTGTTTCCCGGGACGATTTCGCAGGCCACGATGCAGGTGGCGGAGGTACAGAGCTCCCAAGCGGTCAACCAGGCCGCGGTTTATGAGCCGGGCGCGCCAGGCGGCGAAATGGCAAAGGCCACGCAGGCCGCGTCAGGGAACGCGACCACCGTTTCGCTTCTCTGCGACCTGATGGCGCGTTTGGGAGGCAGTTGCCAGGCAGCAAACGCCGCAAGCGGCGCCGGGGGTGCTCACAAGACCGAGAGCGCAGAGATCATTGAGAGCAAGGTTGAGCTCAACTTGCTGCGGGCGCTGCAGCTTGCCTCGGGTCCCAGATGGAGCGAGCCTCAAGTGGGCTTAAGGCGAGCCGCCATCTTCGAGACGCTCGATCGCCCGTCGAGTCCCAGGGCCGACGTGGTGATTTTGCAGAGCCGCGATTTAGAACTCGGTCCCATCCAGGCGGGGTACACGGACTATGCTGCCTGCGACGGCGAAAGCGAGGGCTACCGGAGCAACCTCTGCGAGCTGCGCGTGGCGCTGGACCGCATTTTATGGAAGGGCGACTATCTGGAATACGTCGCGGTGCAGGGCAAGGATCTGAAGAGCATGATTGCGGAGTCGGAGGCGAAGATCGAACAGCAGTCGCTTCTGGCGGACCAGGATGTGACCCGGGAGTGGCTGATTACCTACGGCATCGTTCAGTCGTCGCTGAGCAACCTTACAGCGATCAACCGCAACGGAGAGCCATTGTGGATTCCGGTTGATCCCTCCTGTACCGCTGAGCAGGCCGGGAACAGCGAAGCGGCGGGCCAGCCGACCTATTGCATCGGCGGAACTCCGATCTCCGACGATGATTATTACTGGCTGCTCACCACCGATCAACTGGCGCAGGACAGGGTGGTTTACGGAACGCTGCAAAAGCTGCCTTCGCGAAACCACAGGACCACGCATACGTTTATTACCGCCGCCCTGGCGCATTATCTGCTGAACACCACCGGCAGACCGCGTCTGCGGGAGGCAGTGATGGCGATGCAGGGGGGCGCGGTGGAGAACTCAGTCAGCCAGGACAACCGGCGCTTCCAGCAGATGCCGCTCTGGCAGGTGGACTTTGCCAAGGTGATTGCGAGCTTTGCCTCGCGCGACCCGGTGGGGGGCAATCAATTTGTTGGCGCTCACTTCCAGGGAGTCTCCGACCCGCGCGCTTCTGCGCCCGGCCAGCAGCAATTGGATCTGGAGATGGCCACCCGTCTGACCGGCAATCTCTTCGGACCATCCGAATTCGCCCCTGCAGGCTCCGGTGCGCCGAAGCCGCAGCTTCTGCCCCTCTCGGTGGGCGTGCAATCGTCATTCGCATACGACCGGTCTGTTCTGGGCAACCTTAGTCCGTCTACAAAAGCCATCAACGCATCGTATCCTCTGAACAATCTCACAGTGGGAGGATTTTTCCAGCTCCGGCTGAATGGCAGCCGGTCCACCGACGGCTTTCGCCCTGTCCGGTCGCTGCCGCGGGACCTGCTGGTCTTTGCGCCGCGCCAGTATCAGGTTGAGGTCAACAATCCCTATCTATTCTTCCCTTACGCTGCCACGGCGGTGCCTCCCGGAGAGCTTACCGTGCAACTGCCGCGCACCAAGGGCTGGACCGATCGCGCCGGCTTCCGGCGCGAGTTCGGACAAGGCCGGCCCGGCGCACTCTTCTCGGTGGGAAGCTATTTTGAGACGGGCATGGAACTCAACGAACAGGACAACGTGCTTTCCGCGCTTACCCTGCGCACCGGAGCCAACCAGAAGACCTGCGCTGTGAGCGCGCTTATCACCCTGCAAACCTGCTTCAGTCAAGCCCCGGCGCTGACCATCAATAGCACTACGGTGCTCGTCGGCCTGCCGGGGGTGAAGACGCTGCACTCGCCCGGCGTCTACTGGGACCTGCACTTCCAGAACAATCTCTTCCGCAAACAGCCGGGCAAGGAGATCAGCCTGGTGACGGACGCGCAGGGCGACTACTACTTCGGCCGTGTTGCCTCCGCGGAGCTGCCGACGCAGACCGAGTATGCAATCCCCATGAGCTTTTCGCTGGTGGTGCCGGCCTTTGGGAACTTAGCCTTTGCCCCGACCTACTCGGTTTTCTTCTATCAGTCGCAGTTGAGCAGCCAGAGCCTTCAGGTGAACTCCCTGTCGATCGCCGCGCGGTGGTACTTTGCGCGCGACGCGCGGGTGCCCATCCACCGGCAGGCGCGGCTGGCCGGGCCCGAGACTTCGGATCAGACTAAGACGGGAAATGCGCATTAAGTTGCTGCAATTGTCCTGGCGCAGACGGGAACGGAGCGGGTAAACGACGAAGACACGGCGTAACCGGCTGTCTCCTCACGCCGCGCAGGCGATCAGCCAGGGTCACAGGAGTCTGGAGAAGGTTCCGGGCTCGGAAATTTGGCGGATTCGCTATCGTCAGAAGGGCGCCCTTCACCGAGAGAAAGCGGGGCGGAAGTGGGACGCTCTGGCCTACTAGTGTGCTGAGTCATTAATTTGCCACATCTTTCTTAGGGAAAGCGGGTTTACTATGGCAGGAGATTTTGTCATGGCTAAACCCC
>JASHOY010000153.1 GCA_030038435.1 Acidobacteriaceae bacterium
GGGCACGACTTCAGTCGTGCCGAAAACGCCGCAAAAACAACGCGGGCTTTAGCCCCTGCGCGAACCACCGGCCCGGATTTTCCCAACGCACTCGCCACTTCTTCGGTCTCCCAGCTTCGCCGCGCAATCACTAATTCGCCGTAGGGTGGTCGATATGCATGATCACCAAATCTTCCACGGGACCTTTCGTGGCTTTAAGCTTTAGCCCAAGTTGTTCCTGAAGGGCGGTGAAGATCGAAGGCCCCGAAGTATCAGCCGGAGCAGACTCGGTGCTGGACGACGGTCCTGGCATCATATCCGGTGAGCTGAGGTCGGGGTTCCACTTCAGATCGATGTCGTATTTGCCCTTGAGCCCCGTCTCATCCAGAACGGGGCGACCCACTCCCTCCTGCGACAAGAACCGAACAAGGAGGGTAATCGGCATCCCATGCGCCCTTATTTCGCCGCGGCTGCCGAACCCCTGGGAGGGGCTGCCGGGGACCGTCTCCTGCAGTTTGGGACCGTCCTTAGCGATCACCAGAGCGTAAATCGGGCGGGTCACTGTCGTGTCGTTCACCACGAGTTTGAATCGATCGGCAAGCAAAGACTGCACCATCAGCCGAACTTGCACGGTCCGATCGGGGGGAGATAGCTTAGCCATTGCTGCAGCTTGCGGCTCCTCCAACTTTGCATCGATATCGTAATGCTCAGAGTTGATCCAGCTCGGCCCTCCTGACACTTGGTCGTCCGGCAAGGAAACAGATTTTCCGGCCCACGCCCAACGAATCAGATCCTTGATCGTGAAATTCGTCACGATGAACCGATCCATGGGAGCGGACATTCCCGCGGCTCCGATCCTACCGTGGCCGGACCCCGAATGGTCTGGCTTGATCGCGGCCACCTCGAAGGATGGCAGGGGGCCCGATGCGTGAAGGATCTGCCCGGCCGGCAGAGGCTCCTGCATAAGCCCGAATGCGACTGGAGCGGCAACTACGCTCGTTGCAAGCACCGCAAGCAGCAGCTTCTTAGTCATCGTTAGCCTGCACACCGCAGTGCCAGTCATGATTTGGACGATCCGCATCTTGAGATCCGCGCCCGTCACGCCTGCCGCACACGCCAGCGGCGACTCAACGCAGAATCGGCAAACATTAAGAATCCCCTCGGCATAACTCTCCGCGCTGCCCCCCTGCTGGACCACCGCCTCGTCGCAAGCCCGTTCCCGCTCCTCGATCAGCCGCGCTCCGATCCACCACACCGGCGGATAAAACCAGAATGCAGCCTCGACGATCATGTGCAGCGCAAAGGTCAGGTTGTCGCGGCGGCGCACATGGCACATCTCATGCGCAACGATCGCGTCGAGTTGCGCCCGCGTCAGCCGCGACAAAATCCCCTCCGGCAAAAGCAGCACCGGCCGAAAAATCCCGAAGATCCCCGGCTCCATGGCCGCCGAAACCGCAAACGCCGGCACATCGGCCTCGATCTCAATCGCCCGAACCCCGCGCATCGCCGCCCGCACGCTCATCCATCCGCGAATCCACCGCGCCAGCACCACTGCCGCGCCCAAGACCCAGACCGCAACCAGCACCAGTGGCAAAAAATCCGCGCTGTGCGCGGCTACGGAAGCGCCGGCCGCATTGAATGTTTCTGTCTCCGCGAGGGGCTGCGCTAGGCCCTGCATTACAGCCGCAAATGCCGGCTGCGCCACAGGCCGCGCGGGGACCAGCGAGCGCAGCCACGCGCCCGCCGCCACGAAAGCCGCAAACGGCACCAAAAACTTCACCGAAGCCGCCATCCAAACCCAGTACCGCGTCCGCGCCTGGTTCTTCCTGAGCGCCAGCGTCAGCAGCCACGCCACTCCGGCAACCACCGTCGATTGCCAAAGATGATTGACCGCCGCCGCGGCCCACGCTTCATGCCAAAGCCCCGGAATCGTCACGGCTGACCATCCTTTCCGCTGAGCCGGCGCAGCGTTCGCTCCGCCGCCTTTACGTCCTCGAGCGTCAGCTTTCCCGTATCCACCAGGTGCGCCATCACCGGCTGAGGCCTGCCGCCGAACACCGCCAGCAGTTCGTCGATCAGCCTCCGTTGCGCCGCCTCCCGCGTAACCGTGGCCGCGAACAGGTGAAAGTTCCCCACCTTCCGCGTCCGCTTCACCACGCCCTTGGTTTCCATGCGGTAAATGGTCGTCTGTACGGTGGTGTACGCCGGGCGCCTCTTGCCGGGCAAAGCGTCCAAAATATCGCGGATGGAACGCTCGCCTGCGGTCCAAAGCGTTTCCATGATCTGAAACTCCAGCTTCGACAACTTTGGCGCGGCCATTCCGCCTCTCCTATCCTTGTGTGATTTTCTACTACATGTGTATGTGAATGTCAACTCGTTTATTTGGCGCGCTCTTCACATACAATCCGCGGCCCGTTTGTTACAGCAACTTGAATCGGAATCCGGTGTTTTTACGTCTAAATAAGTGTGGGGATGGATTAAGCCGCCGGAAGTATCGCTGAAAGCGCCCACCCCAAGAGGAGTGTCTCTTATGCGGTTACAAAAACTACGCATTGTTGCCGTGGCGGCTTCGCTTGCTTTGCTTGCCGCCGCGCCCGCGCTGGCCCAGGCAGACCTCAATCAGGGTCAGGGTAAAGCTGTCGTCACCGTGCTTTCCCCGGCAGGCCTCGCGCCGGCCAATGTCGGCGTCAACCAGCTTGCCCTGAAGATCGATGGCAAACCCACGAATATCGCTGACTTTACCCCGCTCAGCAACTCCAATGCGCCCATTCAACTGGTGGTGATGATCGACGACGGCGCCCGCGGATCGCTCGGTCTCCAGATGAGCGATATCGCGCACTTTATTGCCACGCTGCCGCCCAACGCGCAGGTGGCCGTGGCCTACATGGAGAACGGCCGCGCCGCGTTGGCAGGCCCGCTTACCGCAGACCACGCGGCGGCCGTGAAGGAGCTTCACCTGCCCATCGGCGGTTCGCCCGGCATCAGCGGAAGCCCATACTTTTGTCTCTCCGACATCGCCAATCACTGGCCCTCGCAGGATCGCGCGGTGCGCCGCGTGGTCGTCATGGTCACAGATGGCGTTGACAACTACGAGCCCCGCTACGATCCCGAGGATCCCTATGTACAGGCCGCGATTCAGGATGCTGTCCGCTCGCGCATTATTGTTTACAGTATTTACTGGCGCAACCTGGGCTTCTTCGACCGTACCGGCTATGCGGCCATGGACGGGCAGAATCTCATGGACCAGGTCACTCAGGCCACCGGCGGCAACAGCTACTGGATCGGCTTCGGCAACCCCGTCTCCTTCGCGCCCTACTTCCAGAACATCGACCAGCGCCTCCATAACCAGTACGAGATCGGCTTTGTGGCGCCGATCGAGGGCAGGCCCGGCGTGGAGAGCATGAAGCTCAAAGCCACCGGCACCGGCGCCAAGGTCGTCGCTCCGCAACAGGTCTACGTCGGCCATCCGGCGCCGGCTCAGCAGTAAGTCAGAATAAGCAGACGGCGGTTCGACTCATTGCGGCCCCGGCAGTCAAATCTGCCGGGGCCGCTTTCTGTTTCCGCCCTGCTCAGCTCTCTTTTTCGCGATTCAGCGTTCGTCAACCATCGCCAAATCCAGCTTTATTACGGTATTCTTGCCTTCCGTACTCTGTGAACCCCAAAGCCGCTCACCCGAATCTATTCTGGAGTACACATCTTTTGCAGCCGATGTAATTTTCCCTGAGCGCATCGCCGGATCGTGTATCGAGCCGTACTTCCCCGGCCGGCAGCACCGCGAATGAATCCGCGAATGAATCGAGGAGCGACGCTTGTCTGAATTGGAGCCAGTGACGCCGGCCCCAGCGGGCGCAAAGACGGAACCCGCGCTCTCATCGGCCGAGATCGAGGCCCTCGAGGCCGCGCGCTGGAAGCCGCGCGTGAACCCGTGGCTCATCGCCATGACCGTGGCGCTCGCCGCCTTCATGGAGGTTCTCGATACTTCCATCGCCAACGTAGCCCTCCCCCACATCGCCGGCTCGCTCGGCGCCAGCGAGGATCAGAGCACCTGGGTCCTCACCAGCTATCTCGTCTCCAACGCCATCGTCCTGCCCCTCGGCGGCTGGATCTCGAACGTCATGGGCCGCCGCAACTTCTTCGTCCTCTGCATCACCATCTTCACAGTTTCCAGCTTCCTCTGCGGAGCCGCGCCCACGCTGCCCATGCTGCTGCTCTTCCGCATTCTTCAGGGCGCCGGCGGCGGCGGTCTCCAGCCCATGGCACAGGCCATCATGGCTGATTCCTTCGAGCCTCAGCAGCGCGGCCAGGCCTTCGCACTCTATGGCCTCGTCGCGGTTCTTGCGCCCTCCATCGGCCCCACCCTCGGCGGCTTCATCACCGACAACTTCACCTGGCGCTGGATCTTCTTCATCAATATCCCCGTAGGCATTCTCGCCTTCATCCTCGTCACCCGTCTCGTCGACGATCCCCCGTGGATCAAGCCCGACCGCAGCCTGCTGAAAAACATCGATTACGTGGGCCTCGGCTTCCTCACCCTCGCCATGGGCGGTCTCCAGATCATGCTCGACAAAGGCGAGGAGAACGACTGGTTCGCCTCCGGCTTTATCCGCATCTGCCTCG
>JASHOY010000154.1 GCA_030038435.1 Acidobacteriaceae bacterium
GACCAGTGCAGCCTCTTCGGTCTCGATCCCCACACATTTGAACCTGTAGAAAACGGCGACGCTGCCGCATCCGGAATCGATATTTCTGTACCTGCCTCGACGATCTGAGCTTGATGTATTTCGTGAGGCACTTAGCAAGTCAAAACAGCCATTTCGATCAATGAGAGGTGACACCATGCCAACAGTCATGGAGCAAAAAAGCGAACAGGACACGCAGTCCGGCGTTATGGGAGTCCTGGCAACCATAATGCAATCGGGCTGCACCAACATTTGCGCCTACAACGTTGCGATAAACGCTGACGGCAGCGCGACGGCAAGCACCATTGCTAGCACACACTCCCTGCTAACCGAGCAGAAGTTTCCTGCCGGGACCATCGACACATTAACCCTGCAGGACCTGCTCACACAAATTGGAGATGTCAGCAGAATCCCGACTGGAACCTGTCCAAAACCGGCATCCTTTGCAACGACAACCAGGATCGTGTATGCGGGCAAAACCAGCGGTGATTTGCAATGCATTCAGCAAACAGAATCGGGCGACCAGGCGCTGCTCCATGAATCTGAGCAGCTGGCAAGACTCGTACTGACCATCCTGGTTCAATTGAAGTTGGACGACAGGCGCCTCACTCCGAACCAATAGTACAGAACTTGCGGAAGAAAGGCGTCTCTAGATTGGAGAAAACGGGCAACAGAGACGATCCACTGATTGCGCCAATTTGTCCCGGCGAACCTCTGGGAAGGGCGGTCGCATATTTCATCTCAACGAAAATGACAAGAGATCCGTGCGGCCAGGGCCGCACATGAATCTCTTACCCATTGACGAGGGTCAGCGATTGCCGATGTCGCAGCCGGCGAAGACGCCCTGCCCAGTTGCTCCGCCGTCGAGGCGCTCGAACGGCAAGAGCCGTTCATCAATCAGACGCTCGCAGCCAGCGCCCTGGCCATGCTGGCAAGACTCTTCCGCTATGGCCGGCTCTGGCATCACGGCGGGTTCTTTAATGCTGCATCCGGGCAAATGACAAGCCTTCCGGTGGACCCAGAATTGTGGCTACGGATAGGAAATCGAAGGAGAGGCTGTCGCACCCTGGTCAGTGCTCTCTTCTCGTCCGATTCACAACTGCGCTAAACTCCATCCGAGGCAGTTATGACGACCTCGATGGATCTGAGCGGTTTGCATGATTCGGAAGAGAAGCAGTTTTACCTCTGGGGTGGGATTGCGTCGCTGCTTTTGGCGATTGGCTACGTGACGATCATTCCACTCTTCGCGTGGGCGGGCGCCCCGCCAGCGACGGGCGAGGCCTGGTTCCGCTACCTACCGGGTAAAACAGAGGTATGGTGGGCAATTCTTTGGCTTTCGGTGATCACCGATCTCCTTTACCTGCCGGTCGCCTGGGCGCTATGGTTCACTTTGCGCAGGACGGGAAGGAACCTGATGCTGGCGGCCACAGTCTGTCTGCATCTGTTTGTTGTTCTCGATCTCGGAGTGACCTGGACGCACCACGCTTCTCTACTTGCGCTTTTCCAAAGGTACTCCAACGCCGCCGACGAGGCTCACCGGACCGCCTATCTGGCCGCGGCCGAATATGCTTCAGCCATGCCGGCTACGCCCCTGCTGATCTTTTACGCAATCGTGATTCCATCGGTGGGTGTGCTGCTGGCGAGCATCACGATGATGAAGGGAAAATTGGGGAAGGCGAGCGCATGGACAGGGGTGGTGACGGGCCTGTTGGGGATGCTGTCTCTGACGGGGTTCTACCCGCTAGTGATGGCGAACGCGCTGGGAGCGACCCTTTGGTTCTTCCTCGTCGGTGCGATGTTGTTGCGGCTTCACAGATGTTTTGTCGCAAATCAAGGCTAGAGACTGCCTGCTTCGCATCATTTCCAATCAGCTATAGCAGGTGTTCAGAAGGCTAATGGAGCGGTAAGCGGGCTGTCATGCGGACCAACGGGTTTGACTATGAGCATGAAGCGGGATTGGCTTGAATTCGCCCGAAAGCTTGCGGCGGGAGCGAGGGCAAAGCTGGCGGAAGACCGTCGACACCTCGAAACGAAACGGACGCAGAAGCCCCCGCGCCAGCCTCAATCGAGCAGGTCGGATGCGGCGCGGTGACACCCCGGTTTTCTCGCTCATCGCTGGCGCGAACGGGGCAAGAAAGAGCACTGTTATCAGCGGCAATCCCGAAACCTTCTCCCCCTTCCCCTTATGGGGTCCGGACCAAGTCACCTGGCCCCTGAGCCCCGCGGCAGCAACTTCCCCCATCGCGGCCGGCAGAGAAGTTCTTCGTTTGGCCGACCTTGGCGCGAACTTTCCGCAAGTCGCGGTCAAGCATTAGCGATCATCGAAATCTCACCCTGCAGCCCGGATGCTATTGCATCCTGCATTGTTGGCATGACCGATGCATCGAGTGTGGATGTCTCAAACTGCGGGTTTGCGTTTGACGGGGAATCATAATGGTAGTCGATAGTAAACGACAAGACTTGGTTGTTCGAATCACTTCCGCAATTTGCTGTGACCCCTGCTTCGCCGCGGCGGCCATTGGATTCCGTCGGCACCATGAACAATACATTGGAAGTCGTTGCCTCAGTGATCGGGTCGGTTTTTGTCCGGACACACCAACTACCTTGCCTGCACTGCCCGCTGAGGCGCGGCGTTGCTCCGATAGCCAGCAAGAGCAGGAAGGTTGCCGTCATGCATCTTGTGGGGAAGTACGATCCTGATTCATAAATAGAGTCGAGCATTTCTTCGGAACCTCCTGAAGTAAAGAGCCCAGTGGCGACTCCGAGGAGTCAATTTTCCGGTGTATTCTTTGCGTCGAAGCAGCCTGACCGGCTTCGAGCGCCGGGAATACCTCGAGCAGGGTGGCATGGGGGTGGTGTGGAGGTTCCTGCGTGTCGATTGGCCCGGCTCCGGCATCCCTGTATCGTCAGCTTCCACGATGCGGGCATCCTGGAAGATGGGACTCCGTTCTTTGTCACCGGCAACTGGTCGCGCGGGAGCAGGAATTTGATCGCCATCGGCTGGCAAGTATCAACCGGGATTGCGCTTCACCGATTACTGCCGCCAGGCCCGGTACTCCATCGAAGACCGGTTGCGCCTCTTTCGCACTCTCTGCAAGGCGGTGCTTCATGCGCATTTGCAGGGAATCATTCACCGCGACCTGAAACCTTCCAACATCCTGGTTGCGAAAGACGGAACCCCCCGCATCGTTGATTTCGGTATCGCGCGGCATTTGCAGGATTCCGTCGGAACTGCGGATGCGGCGAATCCCAGCCTAGTCATGCCGCTAGATTATGCGGCGCCGGAGTGGAAGTACGATGGTCGCCCGGCGCACCTCTTTACCGACGTGTATTCGCTTGGCGTGATGCTCTATGAAATGGTCGCTGGCAGGCATCCTTACCGCTATCCGGCACAGGCGCAAGGTCCCGTCAAAGAGGAAAGGGAGCGCGAGCTTCCTGAAAAGCCGTCGGACGGTTGCCCTTCGGGAAGTACCTGAAAACACGCAGCAGAGGCTTTCCCGCTGGGCGTGGAACGATCTGGACAAACTCTGTCTGACGGCCATGCACCCGGACCCGCAAAAGCGGTATGCGTCCATTGAATCGCTGGTTCGGGACATCGATCATTACCTGAACAAGGAGCCTCTCGACGTCCGGCCTTCGACGCTGCGTTATCACGCGGGAATGTTTGTGCTGCGGCATCGGAAAGCAGTGCTGGGTTCCGCTGCGGCCCTGTTGCTGGTCGTCTCGATGGCGGGTTTTTTCACATGGAGGCTGGCCAGGGAACGAAACCTTGCCGTTACCGAGGCGGCGCGTTTGCGGTACGTGCAGGACTTCATGAACAGCCTGATCCAGGGCGGCGACCAGGATGCCGGCCCGGAAGCAAATTTGCCTGTTACCGCGATGGTGGACCGTGGCGTGCGGCTTGCCGGCACGCTCGGGAACAAGCCTTTGATCCAGTCGGACCTTTATCAGACCCTGGGAATGACCTCGCAGAAACTGGGCCGACTAAGCCAGGCTGAATCGCTCCTGCAGAAGGCGCTCAACGATCAGGAGTCGTTGAAGGGCGAGGATCGGGACCAGGACCGGAATGGAATCGCGCGCATCCAGACCGCGCTGGGGCTGGTGTATGCGGATGAGGGGAAAGCCAAGGCAGCCGAACAACTCGTGTGCCAGTCGCTGAATGAGATTCGGCGCAGCACTCCTCTTGATAAACCCCTTATGGGCCGAACCGAACTGGCTAAGGGAACGGTGATGGTGGCTGCAGGCGAACAAAAGCGGGCTATTCCTGTGCTCAGAGATGCGGCAAAGACCATCGAAGCTGCGGATGGGCCGCGCTCTCCAGAACTCGCGCAGGCCATGGGCAAGCAGGCCGATGCGCAGATTTACATGGGCAACTACGACGCGGCGAATTCGCTCAATCGCCAGGCACTCGCCATCGACCGAGCGGTATTCGGCGAAAACTATCCGCATGTTGCCGAGGACCTGGGAAACCTTGCGCAGACGCAGGAGATTCGAGGCTACTATGCTAAGGCCGAGCGGCTCGAACGGGAGGCGCTCGCCATCATGGAGAAGTGGTACGGGCCGGATCATCCCGAGACGGCGCGCAAGTTGACCACTCTGGCAAGCACCCTTATGTACGAGAAGAAAAACAAGGGGGCGGAAGCTCTCCTTCAACGCGCAATGGCAATTCAAGAGCACGTCTATGGCCCGCAACATCCGCGGGTCGCTTATGTGCTCAACTCCATGGGATCCGTTGCGCTCGGTGAAGGGGAGTTTTCGGCAGCGGAGAAAGATTTTTCCCGGGAAGTAGATATCTATCGACTGGCATACGGCGATGTGGATTACCGCGTAGCCGTGGCTTTAGGGAATCTGGCCAGCGTCTACCAGGCGGAAGGGCATTATGCGAAGTGCGAGAGCCTGCTTCTGGACGTGGTGTGCCGCTTCAGGCGCGCGGTGGGCGCTGACAATGTCAACACGGGAATGGCCCAGGTTCGGCTGGGCAGAACGCTGCTCCATGAGAACAAATACAGTGCATCTGCCGCACATTCACTGGCCGGATACGAGATACTCGCCAAGCAGTTGAATCCCGACTCGGGCTGGCTCAGCGGAGCCCGTCACGATCTCGCCATCGACTACGCGGCGCTTGGCGAGCCGCAAAAAGCAGAACAATTCAAAGCTAAACCGGCAACCGCGGCTCTGAGAGCTTCCAGGTGATGCTACAGTTGCCGGCGAAACCATATTGATACGACGGTGAGCAGGAGCGTGGCCCTGCTCTGACCCCATCTGTTTCAAAGATCTCCAACGATCTGAGCTATTGCACCGTCAGGGCAACCGTACCGACCGTGGCGCTTGTCGAACCGGAAGTTCCTGTGACCGTAATTGTATAGCTTCCAGCAGTCGTGCCGGGATTCGTGCTGCCACCTCCTCCTCCGCCACCACCTCCGCCTCCGCAGGCCATCAGTCCCGTGGAGACAATCAGAATCAAGAGCACCACCACAGTGAACAAGGGGTTGCGCCTCCTCGGCTTCACAAAGAGCAGTACCAGCGCCAGCGTCGCTCCGCTGGCTGGGGGCCAGAAGGGACTGCGGTTCTCATTCTTGGCGCTTGATGCTGCCGTTGTAGTCACGGTGAGCGTCGAGGTCTGGGCTGCGCTGCCGCTGATCGTGACCGAGGTTGGGTTCAGGCTGCAGCCCGGCATGTCGCTGACGCCGGTCAGCGATGTGGTTACGCTGCACGTCAGAGTCACGGTTCCGCTGAATCCATTCCTGCCAGCCACGCTGATCGTTCCGGTGTTCCCCGTCGTCGCGCCTGGCGTAACCGTCATGGATGTGGTCCCGCCTGATCCCGGCGCGAAGCTCGGTTCCGCGGTGATGCTGAGGCTAACGGTCGTGTTCACGCTCAACGAACCGGAGGTTCCAGTAATGGTTACTGTCACTGGGCTGGAGGTTGTTGCAGCCGAAGTGCTCGCCGTGAGGGTTAGTACCTGCATGCCGGCGGTTGAGCCGTTTGCGAAGCTCGCTGAGACACCGCTGGGCAGGCCAGTCGTGGCAAGCGCAACCGTTCCGCTGAATCCCCGGACATCGGTAATCGTGATGGTGCTGGTTGCGGTGCCGCCCTGGGCAACCGATACGCTTGTGGGCGAAGCTCCAAGCGTGAAGCCGGGTGCAGGGTTTACGGTCAGCGTCACGCTTGCCGCTGCTGTTGTGTAATCCGTGGCATCGGTTGGCGTGAAGTTGACTGAGAGCTTCTGCTGACCGGTGCCCAACACTGTGCCGCTCGGCGGATTGTAGGCAAAGCTTCCGGCTACGGATGCCGTGGCATCGAGTTGCGTGCTCGAAAGCGGAGTACCCTGTGCAATTGGAGCCGGTGTGGCCCAGGTGATCGCGGGAATTGCCTGATTGACGATGGTGCCTGTGTATCCACTGCCCAGTACAGGTAGTTGATTATTCGGCGGAGGCGTCGCCGAATAATACGCATAGAAAGTGTGTGTGCCGGCAGTCAGTTGCAGAGGCGTAGTGAATCCGCTCCCTGACATGTTCGGTTGTGCGCCGCACGCGATTGTGTTTGTCGTGCAGCTATACCCATCTTCAGTGATCCACCACTGCCCCCCCTGAACAGAGTAGCTTGTCGTGGTTATCAGCGAAAGGGCATGGCCATATATCGGGGGCGAAGACGGGCTCCAGGGAGGGTTAAAGGAGATGGCTGGAACAATGTAGTACGTTTGACTGCTGATACCGCTCCAGGCATATCCGCTTGCAACTGCGATTGCTTGAATCGTCTCTGAAGTGCCAACGGCGATTGGACGGGTATACGTAATCGAGCCGGTCGTCGGCATTGTGCCGTCAGTCGTGTAGTAAATAGTTGCTCCGCTCACCGAATCGCTGAGTGCTACTGTCTGTGAAGTAGTGTATGTCGCTCCGGCAACGGAAAAAGTTGGCTGTGGAGCGGCAGTCAACGAGCTATAGTAGGTTGCCGATGCGATCCCACTGGTTGTACACCCATCAACGCTGGCAATCGCGTTAAACTGCGTATTCCCTCCAACAGCGATGGGACCCGTGTATTTGGTCGATGCCGGCGTAGGCGGCGTTCCATCTGTGGTGTAGTAGATTGTCGCGTTTGGGTTGGTATCACTCATGATGACCGTTTGAGCCGAAGCATAGGTTCCTGGCGAGGGCGAAAATGTCGGCGCCGCGAGGCTGGAATCTGCTATGAGATAAGACTCACCTGTGACATAGCTTTGGACAGCTCCCCAAGCTGCCTGCATAGAAGCGACCGCGAATACATTCTCTGTACAATTCACTGCAATTGGGGCGCTGTATATTTGCCATGAAGCGCCTTGTAGCTGATAGGCTCCCGCATATTGACCTTGCAGTGCACCGTCAATCGCGTATTGAATTGCCGTTCCCGGCGTTGTGTCAGTAATCGCTACTGTCTGTGGACTCGCATATGTGATAGGAGCGGCGTCATAAAAGTATGTGCCCCCCGGAGTGGCGAATACAGGCATCGCCGGCATTACCTGATAGGTGCTGGTGATAACGGGGCTGACATCATATTTGTTTGCCTTCGCAATCGCATTGATCGTTAATCCCGGTGTACTGAAGACGTCTGGAGTTATTGAAATCGGACTTGTGTATATTGGCGAACTCGTCGTTGGGGTGCTGCCATCGGTTGTATAGTAGATGGTCGAACCCAATGTCGGGTCTGTTATCGTCACCGTCTGCGTGGGGTCGGAGCCAAAATAGTTTGGCTGCGGAGCATAGGGCGTAAGAGTGGGCTCGGATGTGGAGAAAATAGTGCCTGAATTCAGTGCGAGCTTGGTGATGTTCGGAGAATAGGAATTCGACAAATCCCCTGGCTGAAGCGGCGAGTCTTGAAAATCTCCTTGGGTCGGCTGAACGAGATTGTTACCGGCAATATAAGCACTACCGGGACCATCCAGAGCGATACCAGCGGCAGCGGAAAAGTAGGAGATGTTTGAGCCAAAATATGTTGAGTACAGAATAGAAGTACCAGCCGAATTGATCTCCGTAACAAATGCACTATTCCATAAGTTACTTATCCCGAAGTTCGCGCCGGCAGCCTGCAGGAAAATATTCGGATTCATCAGCGAAGATTGAAATGCATCTGGAGAGAGAGGAAAGTCCTCCGAATACGTGTTGCCCGCCACGTATGCGTTACCAGAGCTGTCGACAGCGATACTCGCACCAAAATCGCCAGCTTCCCCGTACACGCCGCTTCCGCCTAAATATGTGGAATAGACCAATGCCGTTCCGTTCGTGTTCAGCTTTGCGACAAACGCGTTGGGAGTCCCATCGCCCGCTCCATTGTTGGTCGACTGAGGTGCGTTTGCGGTTACGGGAAAGTCGGTGGAAAAGGTTTCGCCCGTTATGTAAGCGTCATCCTGTGAGTCAACAGCAATTCCGTAACCGTAATCGCCGAGCCCAAAGTCAGTGGACGCATTGTAAACGCCACTGCCACCGAGAAACGTCGAGTAGACCAGAGCGGTACCACTGCTATTGAGTTTGGCTATGAAAGGACTCCCGAGCGGGCCTCCGCTTGAAGTGGCCTTGTAGCTCGTCTGAAAAACTCCCGGCGTTACAGGGAAGTCGGTGGAATACGCCGTCCCAGTTATATATGCGTTGTCTTGAGAGTCTACAGCGATGCCCAAGGCGTAATCGCCTGCTGAGCCAGATGGACTGTTAGCTCCACTGCCACCTATAAAGGTAGAATAGACCAGTGCTGTGCCCCCACTGTTGAGTTTGGTTATGAAGGGGCTGCCTAAGGCCCATTCTTTGGTTGTCGTCTGGAATGAACCGGTTGTCACTGGAAAATTCTGAGAATACGTTGTGCCTGTGAGGTAGATGTTTCCGGACGCATCAAGCGCGACCCCTGATGCACTATCGCCGAACGCAAATAGAGTGCCGGGGCTACCGGTGCCGCTCCCCCCCAGGTAACTTGAAATGACCAGCGCCGTTCCCGTGGAGTTCAACTCGGTAATGAAGACATTCCCAAGGCCCGGCGCGTTGTTGAGTGTTTGATACGCTCCGCTTGTGACCGGAAAATTGGTGGAAGAGGTTTCACCTGTCACATACGCTTCGCCGGAGCTGTTCACAGTGATGGAGTTGCCTTGATCTGGCCCTGACCCGCCCAGATATGTCGAATAGATCAAGGCAGTCCCCGTTGCGTTGAGCTTAGAAACAAAGACATTGGGGCCGTCGCCCCCAAGACCTGGATAGGGCACCGTACCATTGTTTTGTGCTTGAAAGGCCCCTGATGTCGCAGAAAAGTCGGTGCCCCACGTATACCCCGTCACATAAGCACAACCTGAACTGTCAACGGCGATGGCGGTCGCCGCAGCGCTGTATCCGAGATAGGTTGAATAGTAATTCAGTGTTGGATCGATCACAAGCTGAGATGCATGATTGTACCGGCCTAGCGCGAATCCCACGGTATCGCGGCCATGAACCACGAAATGGCCGTCGACTCTCTGTCGTATGCCTCCTGCAGTTTGGTAGACCCGAGGCAGATGGGACACAGCTTCTCCGGCCCTCGTTTGCAGTCGCAGATCGCCACTTTTTGCAAGAACTAACCGCTTCGCTCCGCGAAAGTGCAGCCTGATTGCATTCGGGTTCGCTCCCGGAGCAATGACGAAGTCGTACTCAAGCTGCCCCTCGTTGCCGTAATAGACCAGGTCCACGCCGTGGTACACGTTTCTGTACCGAACTTTCGCATAGGTGGGCACATCGCTGTGCCACCTGCTCGGGTCATTGCCGATGAAGTAGTTTGCCGTAGCGAGCAGCTTCTGTTCGCCGGCGATGCGCGGCGACGGAATGGCTCCAACGAGCTGCATTCGGATCACTTCGGCGTTGGAGTGCGATAATTTGCGGCGCGCCGGGCCGCCGGCCTTTTCTGGGTTGTGCAGGTCCAGCACGGCTTCATCACCAGTGAGAAAGAGCGCGTACCCCTCGCCATGCGCCAGAAAGCGCACTTGTGGGGCGGCCTGGCCCTGATTGGCCTCGAAGGTGAGCGGCAGCTTGCCATAGTTCTTCACCACGGCTGCCTTCGCGCTCCCCGGAGCCGGATTTGGATGGGGCGCGCCAGAGACAGCCTGGCCTCTGGCGGCCAAAGCACTTGACATCGTGAATAGCGCAAGTGGGAACACAACACGAGGAAGGGTGTGCATCCGAGATCTCCGTTCGTGAAGGGCCCCGGGAGGAAGGCCGCATCAAGTTGCTGGCGTGAAATTGGGATGCCCGACGGGAGCGTCTCCACGTCCGCCCGGACAGAGGCCTAGCTTACCTTCACTTTTGAATACGAAAAAGGAGCTTGGAAACGGACATCCTCGCCCGTCGCGTCGAAGTATTCATTGATATTTCATCTGATGGCTCTAGTTTAGGCACGACGGATCTCAGCGAACCAAGGCCATGAACGTCTGTTTGTATGTCAATGGCCATCGCGGAGCATATCGGATTCCGCGACGAGATAAAGCCGTTCGGTCGGGTCATTGGCAAGTTGCCGCAGTTCGGGCGAGAAGCCTCCCAATGCAAAAAGAACGTAGGTCGGCTTGTTCCGCCAGCGAGCCTCGGGCATAGAACAATTCCGGCTTCATAGCGTCAGCGGAGAGGATTACCGTGTCTTTTCGGCAAGCCTGCGTAGTTTCCGGAAGGGATTAATTCCTGATCGCGCTGGAGCGACGGCGCTTGGGCGCGAGCTTCTGGTTGATTCCCTCAACGGAGAAGGCTTGAGGATCGAAGTCGTCGCCGATCCAGTCACTTATTTCTTCATATCGTTCACGGTTAGGGTCGGTAAGAGCGCTTAGCAACTTGTAAAATCCGGGGATACCGCTGCAGTCTTCCAGTGGGCATGCAAGGCAGGCCATCAGGCTACTCCCGCGCGCGGTTGGCTCTGGACTGAGATCGAAACTCGTTCACCTTTCGAGCGCTGCCAGCATTTCTGCTAACTTGCGGACTCCGATAGCCTGTGTCTCAGCGTCGATCGGGTACTGCTCATTTCCGGCATTGACCACAAAGCGACGGTCTGGCTTGAGATCCTGGCAAGCAATATAGAACCCCTTTTCGGGCCGTCCCGCCGTGCTCCGCTTAATCTCGATTGCCCACACGCCCTGACCGGGAACTTCCAGGACCAGATCAATCTCGGCGCCAGCGGCAGTCCGATAGAAACTGGCCATCGTACGATCCGGGGCAACCTCAAGCAGATTTTCGATCGCCATGCCTTCCCACGACGCTCCAACCACAGGGTGACCGGCAAGTTCATTGAATGTTCGGATCCCCAGGAGGGCATGCACCAGGCCGCTGTCCCGGACATAAACCTTGCGGGATTTCACGAGACGCTTGCCCAGGTTTCGATGAAAGGGCATGAGCTGCCGAACCAGCAAGAGATCGGTCAGCAGGTCAATGTACCGTTGAACGGTCGGCGAGGAGACCTGCAGGCCAGATGCAAGGCGCGATGCGTTCAAAAACGCGCCCTGATTGTGCGCGAGCATGGTCCAGAGCCGTTCCAGACTTTCCGCTGGAATCCGCGGACCAAACTTGGGCACATCGCGCTCAAGATAGGTCCGGATAAAGTCACTGCGCCAACGCAGGCTCATCCTGTCGTCGTCGGCAAGATAGCTTCCGGGGAATCCCCCGCGCAACCATAGGCGAAGCCGCGTCGCCTCGTCGGGCGGCAATTCGACGGCACAAAACGGCCCCAGTTCAATGTAGGAGATGCGGCCGGCCAGGCTCTCGCTCGACTGCCGCAACAAATCCATCGAGGCTGAACCGAGAACTAGAAATCGTCCCTTGCCATGCCCTGTGCGCCGGCCTTGATCAGTAAGGCCGCGCAGCGTGCTGAAAATCTCGGGAGTCCGGTGAATCTCATCGAGAACCACGAGGTTGCGTTCATATTGACGAAGGAAGAGTGCTGGATCGGCAAGCTTGTCCCGGTCCTCTCTGGATTCGAGATCGAGGTAGAGAGCGCCGGGCCTGGAATCGGCGATGCTTCGTGCCAAGGTTGTCTTCCCCGCCTGGCGTGGACCGATGATGGCCACGACGGCTTGTGTCCTCAGTGCCAACTCAATTTTCGGAGTCACCCATCGCTCTATCATCATTGCATATTAAATATCCCGTATTAAATGTGCAATGTTCAGCTTCTGTCGCGGGGTCTAAGCCCTCCGCCTTGAGGCGAACAGCTTCCAGTCTCCGTGCTGAATAATGCGGGGATGGTCGAGTACAGGCATAACTCTCATTCGGTATGGGATATCAGGTACCACATGATCTGGTTGACGAAGTACCGATACAAGGTGCTGCGTGGTGAAATTGCAGTGCGGAGGCGAGATTTGATACGGCAGAAATGCCAGGGCCGGGAGGTGGTGATCGTAAAGGGGTCGATAAGTCCGGACCACTTGCACCTGCTCGTGAGCGTGCCGCCGCAGCTAGCGCCGGCCAAACTGGTGCAATGCATGAAGGGGAAAATCGAGCCGGATGCTTCAAGACGAATTCCCGCAGCTGAAGAAGCGGTATTGGGGGCAGCTCCTGTGGGCGTCTGCGCATAGCGCATACGCCCACAGGCTATGGGAGATGGTGGGTCTGCTACAAGCCCGCGGAGGAGTCGTGACCGCAGATGTGGCTGCTCTCTATTGAGAGACAGAACTTGCGGCTAAACCTCTGGCGGACGAGCAGCGCGGCCTTCTTCCCCCCAATATTCACTCGACGGAAGGCTCTGTCGTTACAGATCCGCTTCGGTTCGGAGCGGACGCTGGAGCCACCGAAATCGTGCGGATGGCGCTAGCACAAATTGATTGGCCACGAGATGATCAACGCTGGTATCGCATGCTTACAGCGCCTTCGACCTTCCGGCACCATATACCCCGGCTTTCTGCGGGCAACAATGTACAAGAAGAGCGACGGTAAGGAGTCGAAGCGGAGTTATCTGGGTCATGCGCTGGTGGAAAACCGCAACGGTTTGATCGCTGCGGCGATGGTGAGGCACGCCGATGGTTATGCCGAGCGCGATGCAGCGCTGTTGATGCTGGCTGAAAAGCAAGAGGGCCGCTCTCGCCGCATCACGGTGGGTGCGGACAAGGCTTACCACACGAAGGATTTCGTC